>NZ_AULM01000002.1:0-300000 GCF_000422285.1 Desulfatiglans anilini DSM 4660 | reverse complement strand
TTCATGGATGTAAATCGGTGCAAATATGAATCGAATTTTTTAATATAAAGACTCGACAAGCCCATGTCAACACGTGAACCCCGGCCCGTCTCGGACCTAACCGGGAATGACCGCCCGGGACTGTCGGGTTTCTCTTTCCGCCCTCGGCCTGCCTCTGCCCCCACGGGCCCGGCACCACACATCCGCGAACCTGCCTTCGCTCCAGGCAGGAGACAGCTACCTGGCGGCCTTTCGACCCGGATGCCCCCTCAGAGAGCCCTGCCCCGGAATCGCCGCCTGGCCGGTCCCGGAGAACGGTGATTCCGTCGCCCCCTGTTCCCCCGGATCGGGCGCTTCGCCCCGGCCTGGGCCCCTGCGTTCAAGCGGCACCCGCCGGCACCGGGACATCAGGGGCGCCACCCGGCCTGGCTTCCACTGCCAGACTCACGCAATTGTCGAGGCCGGCAGAGTCTTTTATAGGTATGGACTCGCAGCCGCGGAAGATGTATGATGATAAACATTGAACGTTCAGCCTCCCTGTTACACGCACCGGACAAACAGGATCCAGAAGGATCCCAGCTCCAGTCGGCATGGTAAAGGGTCCACCAAGCTCACAGCCTCACCTTTGGGCGAATTGCAGATCTTTCCGATCGGTTCCACCCTGCAAATCCACCGAAAAACCGGAGCGGCATCGTGTCCTGGACTTGTCTCAAACTGCCCTTGCCCGAGCCTCCAGGGACGGGAAATTTTCCTTGGAGGCTCCGCTGCGCGAGTGCACAGCCAGAAGATGTGCAACCCGTTGTCCGGGAAGGAGGCGCCCATGCAGAAACAAATTCTCAACTACGAAACGCTTCTGAAGGTGACCCACGGCATCGTTGTCTCCAAAGATCCCGAAGAGGTCGCCCTGTTGATCGTCGAAAGCGTCAAGAGCGCACTCAACGCCAAGGCCTGCGCCCTGTTCCTCTTCAATCGCAAGACCAACGAACTGGAAGTCGCCGCTTCCATGGGCCTGAGCGATGAGTACCTGAACAAAGGCCCGCTCAGCTCCCTCAAGTCCATTGCGGCGTCCCTGCGCGACGGTCCGGTCGCCGTCTATGACGTCACCGACGACCCGCGCATCCAGTATCCGGAGGCCGCCAAGAAAGAAGGGATCGCTTCCATCCTAGCCGTCCCCATCATTGTGAGGGAAAACCCGATCGGCGCCCTCAGGGTCTACACCGCCGAGCCCTGGGAAGCCAGTCTGGAAGATGTCAATTTCGTCCAGGCGGTCGCCCAGATAGCCGGGATGGCGCTCGAGATGTCACGCCTGTACAAGGGGCTTAAAGACAGCATCGAGATCCTCAAGGCCCGCAGACCGGCCAGCAGCCTCAAGAGCAAGAAATGGACGCCCCACGAGGGGGTGCCGAAAAGCGTCGGGACGCTCGGCCAGAAACCCGCGGATGTGCACTAGACGGGATCCGCATCAACCCTCTATGAACCCGCCCCGATCCCTATGCCGGTCACCCGGCCTTTTCGGGACCGGGCGGGTCTCCAAACCAGAAGCAGGGCAGACGTATGCCGTTAGCGTTTGAATCTTCGAGCCATGGGACCATCGCCTTCGGCTTCTTCAACATCGACTCCGACATGCTGCTTCTGGACCGCCTCTTTTTTTTCACGCCGATTTTCTGCCGCTCCCTGACCGGAATCGCCGATGCGGACGGAACGCGCCGCCACAGAAGCACCTGGGATGTTTATCGAATCGACCGATCCGAGGACGTCGGCGACCTCATGGGGGCCATTCACGGCATCCGCTACACGGGGTTTCTCGGCGACGTCTATCGCCGGTTTCCCTTCCCACCACAGCCGGAGGCCTTCAAACAGAAGCCCGAGGGGCATGAAACCCGGCAGGACATGGAAGCCCTGATCCAGAAATACGCTCAGAGGCGGCCCATCCCATTCGTGGTAGAAAAGGAGGGCATGGAAGCCGCCATCGGTGTTTACCGCTTCGATCGCCCTGCTTTTCAGGAGTTGATCCGCTACGTCTGGCTCGGGGGGTACCCCCGCTGGAGAGACGGCATCCGCCCCCCTGAGATCCTCGAGATGAAACGGCGTATCCAGCAAAACCCCACAGGGATCTTCGAAGGACTCGACCTTTCCTGAGCACCCAGCCCGTTCGCGCCCCCTGTGCCACAGCAAGAAAAAAACCGATTTTTCCTTGAATGGGTATCGAGCAGGCGATCGGCTTTCCCGTTCCGCGAAACCGGCAGGCAGGCCCCGGAACAAAAAAGCCCGATGGAAGCCGCGTGACGACACTGATCGGTTTCCATCGGGGGATACGCTTCGCGCCGGGTCTCAGCGCCCATCGGCACGGCCGCTCGCGCAGCGAGCCGCAGGCACCGCCGGGCAATCGGCACCGGAATCTCAGGAGCCTGACAAATGCCTCCAGGCCGCCTTGGCCTGGTCTTCACCCGAAGCAGGGCCGCCGTCCCCGCCCGCTGCCGGCTGCTGAGGCCGCTGGCCCCGCAGCCTTGCGATGCGCTCTTCGATCGGCGGATGGGTCGAAAACAGCTGCATCAGGCTCCGCCCTGAGAGCGGGTTCACAATGAACATGTGGGCTGTAGACGGGTTGGCCTGCATGGGAAGCCGCTTGGAGTAGGCTCCGAGTTTTTCGAGCGCTCCGGCCAAACCTTCGGGGTTGCCCGCGAACGACGCTCCACCGGCATCGGCCTGATACTCCCTCGAACGTGAGATGGCCATCTGGATCAGCATCGCCGCCACCGGTGCCAGGATCGACATGACGATCAACCCGACGCCCCCGAGGCCCCCACCTTCTTCATCATGGCTGGATCCTCCGCCGAAGATAGCCGTCCACCGGGCCATGTTGGCCAGGATCATGATCGCGCCGGCCAACGTAGCGGCGATGGAGCCGATCAAAATATCGCGGTGTTTTACGTGCGCCAGTTCGTGGGCGAGGACCCCTTTGATCTCCTCGCGATTCATCAGCCGCAGGAGCCCCTCCGTAACCGCCACGACCGCATGCTCAGGATCTCTTCCCGTAGCGAAGGCGTTCGGCGCCTGCTCCGGAATGACGTAAAGCCTGGGCATCGGAAGACCCGCCCGCTGCACCAGTTCGGAGACGATCCGGTACAGCTCGGGATACCGGTCGGCCGTAGCCTCCTGCGCCCGGTACATCCGCAGAACGATCTTGTCGGAATACCAGTAGCTGAAAAAATTCATGCCCATGGCCAGGATGAAGGCCAGGATCATCCCCTGCTTCCCTCCGAAAAGATGGCCGATCCACATGATCAGAAGCGTCAACGCCCCGAGCAGAAGCGTCGTTTTGAACCAGTTTCCCATCGTCCTTCTTCCTCCCCGTCTTCAGACGACAAAAGGTTTGGAGCATGCAGCACAGGGCCGGCCGTTCCGGTTTCCTGCCGTCGCAGATCACCCTTGGACTCAACCGTCCTGAACGCTTATGTATATCATAAGAATGGGTTCAACAGGATCAATAGAGATCGGAGCGAAACACGCCCGGCCCGGATCCGATGGGGCACCGGTCCACGAGCGGCACCCCCCGGGCGTCCTTGGTTCCGCGCCCGTCCAAAAACCTGCGGCGGCGGAACAGGGCCCGGAAGAACCGGGCCGGAAGGCAGAAGCGGGTCACAGCCATTTCTTGCGGCGGAACGCCAGGACCATGAGTCCGCCGGCCACGATCATCACCAGCCACACCGCGGCATAGCCCCAGCGCCATTCCAGTTCGGGCATATACCTGAAATTCATCCCGTAGACGCCGGCGATAAAGGTCAACGGGATAAAAATGGTCGCAATGATCGTCAGCACCTTCATCACCTCGTTCATGCGGTTGCTGAGGCTAGACAGATACACGTCGAGCGTGGCCGCCGCCATATCCCGGAAGGTCTCGAGGGTGTCCACCACCTGGATCGTGTGGTCATAGACATCCCGCAAAAAATGCTGCACCTCCGGCCCCATCAGCGGCGATTCACCCCGCTGCAGGCCACCGAGCACCTCGCGCAGAGGCCATACCGACTTCCGCATCCAGAGCATCTCCCGCTTGATGGTCTGAATGCTCTCCAGGGTGTCGGACATCGGACCCGAAAGGACCAGATCCTGAAGCTCCTCGAGCTGCTCGCCGAAATTCTCTAGAATCACGAAATACTGATCCACCACCGCATCCATCAAGGCGTAGGCGAGATAATCCGCCCCCATTTTCCGGATGCGCCCCTTCCCGCTACGGATCCGGTCACGGAGCATGCCGAATACGTCCCCCTCGCGCTCCTGGAAGGAGAGCACATAGCGAGGCCCGACGACGAGGCTTATCTGCTCGGACAGCACCTCTCCACTTTCTTCATCGAAGGTCAACATCCGAAGGACAACGAAGAGACAGCCCTCATAGTCCTCCTGCTTGGGGCGCTGCCCGGTGTGCAAAACATCCTCCAACAGCAGGGGATGAAGCCCGAACAACCGCCCGAACGCCCCCACGACACCGGCCTCGTGAACCCCGCTCACATTGATCCATGACACCTTGTCATCAGAGAGCGCGGCTTCACACTCTTCAACCGATGAAACCTCTCTTTCGACAAGATCCGAAGCGTTGTACTGCATCAGGGCGATCTGAACCTCTTCCGCCTTCCTTTCCCCGACATGCACCAGGGTGCCGGGCGGCAGACCCGCCTTGGACGACACTTTTCTATGATAGGTCCCCATGAAGCAAACCTCCTGCCCGGCAGGGATCCCGCAGGCCATCCCGGACGAACTTTGCCCGCTTTTTGGGAGCAGCTTTTTCAGCCCAGGCCCTTCCTGATCGAGAACACGAAAGACGCCCCTCTTCCTTCGCTGTCGGCCAGCCAAACACGACCCCCGTGCCGCTGGATGATCTCCTTGACAATCGCCAACCCCATGCCGGATCCTTCGGTCCCCTTCGAACTGGCGTGGCGCCGGAAGAGCTCGAACAGATGGGCGGCATCTTCTCCGGAGATCCCCACTCCGTTATCCGAAACCGAGAAGACGTGGAAGTCGCCTTCGTCCCGGTATCCGAATCGAATCTCGGTCATCCCCGGTCCGCCGTATTTGAGGGCGTTTTCCGTCAGATTCCGCAGCACCCGGCTGAGGGACAGCCGGTCTGCAGAAACCACCGGCAAATCCTCGGGCACGATCCATGCGATGCCTCGGCAGGAGAGGGTTTCCCTCAGGGATTCTCGAATTTCGGCGAGCACCTCCCTCACCGGGACCTTTTCGATGTCCAGAGAGGCTTCCTTGGCGCTGATATAGGCGTTGATATCCGCAACCAGCCGCTGCAGCTGGGTCGAAGCCTTGAAGATATGGTCCAGGCACGTCTTCGCCTTTTCGTCGAGCCCGCCGTCGATCATCGATTCCAGGCGCCGCAGCAGGCCATAAATGGCGATCGCGGGGCCCTTGAGGTCATGCGAAATGGAGTAGGCGAAAAACTTGATGGTTTCGTTCTTTTTTTCAATCTCTTCCGCCTTCGACCGGATATCTTCGAGCAGGCGGATGTTGGTGACGGCCACGGCGATCTGGCTGCCGATGAGATTGAGGATGTCCACCATCCCTTGATGCAGCTCGACCTCGTGCCGGGCCGCCAAATTCAGGACGCCCACTACCTTGTCCATCAATATCAAAGGCACACAGATAATGATCTTGATCCCCCTGGCGGCCAGCAGCTTGATCCTCTCCCGGTCATCGAGTTCGCTCAGCCGTTGCGCGATGAACGAACGGGTGCGGGCCGATTTCCCTGAAAAGCCCTCCTCCAGCCGCACGGTCTCCAGGCGCTCGGTCTCGATACCGAGGCTGGCGGCCAGGTGCATGCACTCCGCCTCTTCGTCCATCAGATAGATCCTGGCCGCGTCCAGTTGAAAGTGGGAGGTGATCTTTGCAATGGACCGGCTCAGAAGCCCGGCCAGATCGATGGTCGACGCCGTCAGAAAACTCAGGTCGAGCAGCAGCGAGAGATCCCGGTTCCTCTCGCGGAAGCCGGTCTCGTCAAAGGGCAAAGAGATATATTCCTTGTTGAAGGGCATCGCTCGATCTCACCTCACAGAATGATTCTCGACCGGCGCAGAGTCCGTGGGCCGGCCAGTCTCGCTGGTACGGCCGCTCCCATCCATCGATGCACCGGTCTGTTCTTGCTTTCGCTCGGCCGCCCCATCGACGGCGCCCGAATCGCCGCCACCATCCGTCTTCATCTTCAAAAACAGGGGAGGAGCCTCGCCATCCTTCAGGGCGCCCATGTACAGCGTTCGATGCGGAAACGGAATCTCGATCCCACGGGCATCGAAGACGCGCTTCAACCGGCGATTGAATTCTCTGCGGATACCCCACTGTTTGAGTGGCCGTGTAGTGAATCGGGCGCGGATCACCACCGCCGAGTCCTCGAAGCGATCCAGCCCGAAGACCTCCAACGGCTCCAGGATGTCCGAGGCGTAGTCGGGGTCCTGACACATCTCCGCGCCGATCTCCTTCAGGATCTCCATGACCTCGTCGACATCCTCACGATAGGCCACCCCGACATCCATCACCGCCCGAGAATACTCCTTGCTCAGATTGGTCAGTACATTGACGGAGCTGTTGGGAATGACGTGGACATTGCCGTGCAAATCACGCAGCCGGATGGTCCGGATGCTGACGGCCTCGACGTTTCCCCCCTTGTCTCCCAGACTGATCCAGTCCCCCACCCGAATGCTGTCCTCGAAGAGGATGAAAAGCCCGTTGATCAGGTCTTTAACGAGGGTCTGGGATCCGAATCCGATGGCCAGCCCGAAGATGCCCGCCCCGGCAAGGATCGGGCCGACGCTCACCCCCAGACGATCCAGCACGATCACCCCCGCCACGAACCAGACGCCCACCTTGATCCCTGCATGCAGCATGGGGATCAAGGTTCTGGTCTTCTGGGTCACCTGGAACCACTTCTGAGTGTCCTCACTGAGCAGATACCTGCGCAAGAACCGGCAGATCTCCAGCACGACCAGGGCGAGCGCAACCGTCAGCACCATGCCGAATCCCCTCCAGATCAGCATGGAGCCGGTGTCCGACAGGACCAGATCCCGAACCGGCACCCCCCATACCTGCCCTGCGACCCCTAGGGCCATGATCACCAGGACACCGTTCAGGCCCTTCCGGAAGAGGTGGATATAGCGGTTCGCCTTTGCTTCGAGCCCCGGAAATCTGGTCTTGATGGCCTCCTCGACATGAAACAGGGCCCCGAAGAATCCGTCGAGCACCCGAAACGCCAGCCAGAGGCACACCCCAGCCACGCCCGTCTTGAGCGTGGCCGCCAGAAGGTAAGAAAAGGCCTCATCGAGGTGCAGGATCAAAAAAAGGAAAAACGCCCACACATATCCAATCAACAGGAGCCGCCCGTAACGGGTCGCCAGGCGGAGGCCCCGGTGCAGCACCGGTTCGGGATCTGCCGTGCCGGCCGTTCTTTTCCCGAGGCGCGTCTGGATTTCGGCCGCAACCTGAAGGATGAAAGAGCTGAGCATGACCGGGAACCCCAGGAGGAGCGCGCCGCGGATAAAGGCATAGGCATCGGCTGGGATCCTCAGCAAACGGAGAAACTGGGTCAGAACGATGTAAAAAAAGGCGTACCGAACCAGCCGCATCCCCCAAAGCCAGGCATAGTTGGCATCCTCGTCCGAAATCCTCAGGATGCGGGGCAAATCCGGATCCGGCCCGAGGAAGACCCTCAGCAGTTCCACCGTCCATCGGTAGCCGATCAGAACCGTGAAAAAGAAGAGGATAAACAGCTGAACCCGAGGGAGAGAGGGCATCCATCGGAAAAGCAGGAAAAGACCAAGCAGGAGCATCACGCATGGCAGGCCCGATACGAACACCCTCGCAAGGGCGAGATGAAGATGCCCTGGATTCCGGATCATCCCCTCTCTGGTCCGGTTTAGGACGCCGTTCAGCGCCCAGCGAACGAGCAGGGCCAGAAAAACCGCCGCCAGAACGTGACCCGCAAGAACGGCGAGGCCCTTCCGGCTTTCCGAATGACGCACAAGGGCGAGGGTTTCGTGCAGCGCCTCGGGTGTGCGGACGAAAAGGCCCCAGGCCGCCTCTGTAGCCCGTATGATGTGCGTGGAAATCGATTCGAACCTTGCCGCCGCCCGATCCAGAAAAGCGAGCTCTTCCTCCCCCTCCGATTCCCGTGCCCGTCCTTCTGGGGTCACTCCCTTTTTCCGCTCCCCCTCGAGCTCGAGCAGGGTCTTTAGATCCTGGACGAACGTCTCGCGCCTGGCCGGGTCTTCCAACAGTTCGACCATCCGCTCCATATCCTGGCGGGAGACCCGCGAAGGATACGGATCGGCGGTATCGGCGGACGCCGCCGGGGCGGGCAAGGCCGCAAACCCCGCGAGCACCCACAAGGCCGGCACCATCACAAGCAGGGGAAAAATTCTCCTATAAGATATCACACCCCGCCACCTTCCTATCGACCCGTCACGTTGAATCCCAGACCCGGCTCCGGATTCGGGTAGAGGAATCCGCCCCGCAAGCGGACCGCCCCCGCCGTTGGGTCATCCAGGAGCCCCAGATGGCCGTCGAGGTCGGCATAGATCACGTTGGGCCGCGCCAACGCGAAATGAAGCCCCGCGGCAATGCCCAGGGCCGCCTCGTCCAGGCAGCCGACCATCGCCTCGAGGCCGGCGGAGTGCGCCACGGCGTCGATCTGCAGAGCCTCCGAGATGCCCCCGACCTTCATCAACTTGATGTTCACCATGTCGGCCAGACCGCCTCGGGCGATCCGGAAGGCGTCCCGCAGGCTCGTCAGGCTCTCGTCCGCCATGACGGGAATCGCGGCGCGGCTGGTCACGCGTGCGAGCATCTGCGGCTCGCCTCTCGGGGTCGGCTGCTCGATGAGCGAGAGGCGGGCCGCCCGGGTCCGCTCGACGAACCTGAGCGACTGCTCCACCGTAAACCCCTGGTTCGCATCGAAGCGCAGTTCGGTCCCTTTCCCGACCGCCTCACGAACCCTCCAGACCCGTTCGATATCGCCTTCGACGTCCAGCCCGCCCTTGATCTTGATGCTCCTAAACCCGCGCGCCGTCAAATCCCGGGCGGCGAGGAGCGTCTCGGCGGGCGGCATGATCCCGATGGTCACGCTGGTCTTCATCCGGCTACGGTACCCGCCCAGGAGGCGCCACAGCGGGAGCCGGCACCGCTTCCCGAGGACATCATACAGGGCCATGTCCACCGCGGCAAGAACGGAGGGCATGCCAGTGATCCGCCGCCGCAAACGCGTCATCACCAACGCCGGCCTCAAGGGGTCCGCACCCCGCAGAACCGGCGCAGCGAGATCGTCGATCGCCCGGAGGGCCGTCTCCGCGGATTCGCCTGTCACGTGCAGGTCCGGCGCGGCGCAGCCCCAGCCTGTAATCCCCTGGTCGGTCTCGACCCTCAGCAGGATGTTCGTCGTCGACTCGACCCGCTCGTAGGCGATCGTGTAAGGCTCCGCCAGGTCCATGTGGACGGGCCACGCCTCTATGGACGCGATTCTCACGGCCGTCAGTAGCGCCTCTGGTAGAGTTCGTCCAAGGTCAGGCCCTTCAGGTGCTCGACGAACTCCACCAGGTTCCGGATCATCTGCTCCCACATCCGCCGCCCCTTTTCAGCCGTCGCCCTGGTCGGATCCCCCAGGACACCGGAGCGGGAAAGCTTCGCCGTGTGGGCATACCACCCCACCCCGCGCTTGGACGAAAAATCCAGGTAGCGGCTCGAAAAACGGGGAACGAACTTCCTGGCCGCCTGCATCCGCACCCCTTCCGGACGCACCGCCAGGGAGGTGCTGGTCTCGATTTCTCCGGCGTGGACGTCGTTCGGGGTCTCGGCGATGGCCTCGATGTCCGCGTCGCTGCTCTCGCCCGTGTCGACGCACGTGAAGATGTGCGCATCGCGGTTGATCATCTGCGCCGCGAAATGGAGCGCCGGGATATTGCCCCCGTGGCCGTTGATGATCACCAGTTTGGTGACGCCGTTGCGGGCCGCGCTCATGCCGACGTCGTAAACCACCCGCGAAAGGCTGTCGGGGCTGACCCCGATGGTGCCGCTGAAATCGTCGTGGTGATAAGAGACGCCGTACGGGATCAGGGGGAGGACGACCGGCCTCGGTTCGGAGCAGCCGAGCGCCACCTGGCGGGTCAGGTATTCCGCGTCGAAGGCATCCGTGTCCAGGGGGAGATGCGGCCCGTGCTGTTCGATGGCCCCGACGGGCAGCAGCGCCACATCCACCTCACGGAAGCGTTTCTTCGCCTCCGGCCAGGTCAGGTCTCCCAGCAGGAAACTCTTCGATGGATCGCCGCTCCCCCCGCCGGACACAGCGCCATCCGCCGCAGAGCGATTCGGCGGCTCGAAGGGATAAGGCCTCGACAGGACCGGATCGCTCATCGGGTCGATGGGGATCCACAGCCGGCCGTTGCGTTTCACGGCTCCGTCCGCATGCGCCCCGTAGATCGTGAAAAGCGGCAGCCGCAGATCCCTCGGGATCTCCTCCGGGGGCGACCGTTCCGGGTCCAAGCGGATCTTCATCACCTCCGGGCGGGGCCTGACGTGCAGCCCGGATGGGTGGGCGATGCCTTCGTGTCCCTTCCGGCGCAGCAGGTAGAGCAGATGCTGCACGCCGGCGCTCTCCTGGTGGGCGCCCTTTTCCGCCAGGGCCTTCAGGCAGAAGGCCACCTGCTCGTCCGTGTAGCCGCAGCGATGCGGATCACCGCCAACAGCCTCGATCATGCCCACGATCCGCCGGCACTTCTCGCAGCGGCCGCACGGGCGGACCCGGTCGCCGTCCTTGTGCGCCGCATGGCAGGAGACTTGACGGGCCTGCAGCTCCGGGTAACGCTCGAGCAGGGTCTTCTGGATCAGGATCTCCGAGAGCGGACGCAGAATGGAGAACTGGCAAAGGCCCCAGCCCTTGCGGTGATAGTAGCGGGTCAGCGCGTTGTCGAACCAGCGGCTCTGGTCGTAAAGGCCGTCGTAGTGGGTGATGCCGCGGTGGCTGTAGCGCCTCGTCGTGTCGAACTCGTCCCCGACGACGATCCGGCCGATGCCGCGTTTTCGCGCCAGGGGAAGAACCCCGAACAGGAAGACCGCCACGGTCCAGAGGCGGATCGGATAAGCATCGGAGCGGATATCCGCAAAATCGGGCCGCACGAAAGGCAGATGGCGCAGCATCCAGTTGAAGATCCGATCGGCGTTGGTCCACACCCTGGCCGTCGACGGGACCCCGGCGGCGAAATACCGGTAGGCGTTGAGCGCCGTAAACCAATGCCTCCCCGACTCGTTCACGAAGACGGGGTGGACTTCGCAGCCGATCTCCTTGAGCAGACCGTAGCTGAGCAGGCTGTCCTTCCCGCCGCTCGAGAGCACCAGGTGCCTGCCGGGGCTGACCTTCCAGGGCGGACGCGCCTGCGATCGACTCTCTGGGGCGTGGCCCGCCGGCGGCGTCTCGAAACGCAGAACCGCCTGCCCGTAATCCTCTCGTCTTTCGACCCCCATCCGGGCGGCCGCGCCGGTCAGGAACGGGTTCGGCTCGAGCAGCTTCTTGACATAGATCTCCCGCGCCGTGTTGGCGCACATACGCTGGAGAAACCGCCGGTCGTGATCGTCGTACCAGCCGTTGAAGACGATTTCTCCGCAGAACAGCCCGTAGTTCAGGGCCACCTGAGCGCACATGACGCTTCCCAGGTTCAGGGAGGCGGCTTCATTCTTCTCGAAGACGTCCTCTTCAAAACGGTAGATCAGCTCGTTCGTCTCTTCCCCACTCTCGCGCACCACCCTGTAAGGGGCGCTGACCCGGCGAGGCTCGATGCGCACAGGTCCGATCTCCAGCCGTTCGATCGCCTTCAGATCATCGAGGGTGCCGCCCCGCCCGGAATCGTTTTTGTCGCCGATCCGGGCGCCCTGCTCCGTGCCTGAAAGGTTTCGGTTGTTGCGGGTCACGGGGTGTCGTCCTCACGTCGCTCAGAGAAAAACAGCCATTCAGGCGCGGGAGGAACCCCTCGCCGCACCGGTCTCACACCTTGCGCAAATAAGGCTTCAAGGCCGCCAGCAGAGGTTCGGGCCGGTGGTAAAGCACCTCCATCGCCGGCAGACCGGTCTCCCGGGTGACCGCCTCGATGGCCGCCTGTATTCCCGCCTCGTCCAGCCCTTCGCGGTTCAGGGTCACGGCCGCCACGGGCCGTGAGCTCAGGAGTTCCACCGCCTGGATCTGCGTCTTCAGGGGATGGATCGGGTACCCCGGAAACCCGTCGTACTCCTTCCGGGCCGGGGCGTGCTGCAGCACCACCACGTCCGGGCGGCCCGCGGCCAGGATTTCCAGCCCTCCCGGATAGGCCGGGTTCATGAGCGAACCCTGCCCCTCGATCACGATGACGTCCGGGCGGACCTCGTCCCAGGCCGACAACACCGCGTGTTCGATCTCGCCGGCCACGAAATCGTTGATGAGCGCATCCATGATCAACCCGTAGCGCACCCCCTGCATCCAGGCGGTCTGGCCGGTGCCGATCAGTTCGCACCGGCAGCCGGCCGCCCTCAAGGCGTCGATCAGGATCCAGGCCGTCGTCCGTTTCCCGACCGCCGAATCGGTCCCCAGAAGGGCGACCTTGAGGGATGCGACCTCCTCGATGCGGCCGCTGAAAAAATGGAGGCTCCTGCGCGGGGGCGTCTTTCGGATATCCCGGATCCGGACGCCCGCCCGGGCGGCGGCGGCAACGAGCTCCGGGTCTTCGGTCAAGAGATCGTGCAGCCCCGAATCCACGTTGAGCCCGAGTTCGAGGGCGGTTTGCATGTCCCGGCGCGCCTCCGGGCTCAAGCGCCCCCCGTCGGGCGCAAGCCCCATGACGCAATGCGTCGCCGGCATCCCCTCAGCCGACGCGGCGGCCACGGCCGCGGGGAGGCCGGCAAAGACCTTCACCCCGTTCTGACGGCCGTCGAGGATCAGCCCGGCATCTTCCCCGTCGAAGCGCGCGTCCACCACCGAAAGGACCTGGTAGCGTTCGGTCCTGCGCACGAGCCCGTGGGCCGTCTTGCCGTTCGGGGTGTTGAAGGCCCCCTGGCAGTAGACGACGGCACGGCCTTCCGGAAAGGTCTCCATCATTTTCTCCCCGTCAGAATGACCACGTAGCGGTCCCCCGGCAGTTTCGTCTTCTGGTGGCGGTCCAGAAGAACGATCAACCCGACCGTGGAGGCCGGCAGGACATTCAATCCCTCCCGCCGCCGCAGGAGGCCGGAGCAGGAGGTCATCCCGCGGTCGCTCGCGTAGCCGGCCCACCCCCCCGTCTTCCGGACGGCCAAAAGCGCCTCGTCCCCGTCGATCGCGTGCCAGTTGATGAGCGGCTCGTTCACCGCCGTCTCGCGGATCCGCGCGGGCGCGAGGTCTTCGCATCCCGGCGTGTTTTTCATATAGGCCTTGACGATCGGGTTCTTCCCGAACGATGAACCCGCCACCATCCGGGGCATCCGCGAGGTCTTCCCCCGGCGGTAAAGGCTCAGAAACCCGCGGTAGATCCCGGCCAGGGTCGTGCCGTTCGACACAGGCACAGCAACGGCGGCCGGCGCGTCGCGCAGCTCGTCGTAGATCTCGTAGGCGATCTCCCCGTACGCCCGCATCTGGAGCCCCGAGTTGGCCCCGCCCGGGTTGGCGTCATAGATGTCGTCCCCCTCGGCGAAGCGGCGCGAGGCCATGACCGCCGCCTCGTAGTCCCCGGGCACCCGGACGATTTCGGCGCCGTGGTCGACCATCTCTTTTACTCTGCCGGTGTGATAACCCTCGGGGATATAGACGATGCAGCCTACGCCGACCACCGAGGCCGCCAGCGCTGTGGCGACGCCGTAGTTGCCGCAGGTGGCCGTTGTAATGATCTCGAACCGTCTGCGAAGCGCATCCATCGCCTGGGCGAAGGCGATCCGGTCCTTCTGGGTGCCGGTGGGATTGCCCCCCTCGAACTTGAGGTAGATCTGACGCAGCCCGTACTCCCGTTCGATGTTGCGCGCCCTCGAAAGGTTGGTGTCACCGATCTCGCTGTCCATGATGTCTTCGAAGGCCTCGAGGCGATCCGGCAGCGGGCGGCCGTGATCGGAGGCGATCCTTGTCTGGACGTCGAGTTCCGGGGGGATGATCGGTGACTGGGGCGTCGCCCCGTCAAGGAGGAAAAACTCCGGTTTCAAGTCTTCATTCATGGAATGCAGCCTCGCCCATCGCGGGCACGAAACAGAGGGGACGGCCGGTGCAGGTCCGCTTCACAATCAAAGGCTCACCCCGGTTATACCGCAAGCTGGCCGATAAGACAACCCCCGGGGCAGAGCGGACCTACGCGCCCGTCCAAAGCCACACAGCGCTGATGCCGAGCGTCAAGAGGGTCACCGGGACGCCGATCCGGGCGTGCGCCCACCAGGAGATCCGGACGCCGCACTGCTCGGCCTGTCCTACGACGATCAGGTTCGCAATGCTCCCCACCAGAATCAGGTTGCCCGCCAGCGTGCTGCTGAGCGCGAGGATGAGGCCCGCCTGGGGATGGGTGGCGACGGGGAGGAGAAGCATCGTCGCCGGGACGTTCGACACCAGGTTCGACAGGACGACGGTGATGCCGAAGAGCCAGGCAGGCTGTGACGGATCGATGCCGGCCCCTTCCAGGAACCGGAGCAGGCCGCCGAGCAGACCGGATGACTGGAAGGCGGCGTTCACCACGAACAGTCCGGCGAAGAGCACCAGCAACTGCCAGTCCACCAGGGCGAGGACTTTGCGCGAGGCCATGTGCCGGCTGGTGAGAAGGACGCCGGCCGCAGCGAGGGCCATGACATCCCGGGGCCACACGGCCAGAAGGAAGGCCGTCACCAGGCAGCCGAGCACGCCCAGGCCTTTGACCGTCTGCCAAAGGCTGAAAGGAGGGGCCCCCGCTTCGCAGGTCGATGCACCGGGCTTCCCCCACCGTCCCCTGTAAATCCAGGCGATCACCAGCCACACGCTGACCAGTCCGAGGGCCACAGGCACCGCCGCGTCCAGGGCGTATCGTCCAAACGGAAGGTCGAGCGACTGCCCGATCAGCATGTTCTGCGGATTTCCGATGAGGGTCGCCGCCGACCCGACATTGGCGGCGCAGGCAAGCGCCAGCAGGAAAGGCACCGGGTCCCACTGCCGGCGTCCGCAGCCTTCCACCAGGACCGGGGTCATGGCCAGGCAGACGATGTCGTTCGCGAGGAGCGCCGAAAGGATGCCGGACAGTCCGATCACGCCGCCGAGGAAGAGACCCGGACCGATCGTCATTGCTGAAAGACGGCGCGTCACGTGGGCGTAAAAACCCCCCAGCCGGAACTGCGCGGACACCACCATGAGCCCCAGAAGGAGCGAGATGGTCGGAACATCCACGGCATCCCAGGCCTGCTGCGCATCCAGGCGCCCCATGGCCAGCAGAGCGATGGCGCCGAGGAGCGCGATGCCTGTCCGGTCGAGGGCGAGGCCTGGCACGCGTCCGAGCATCATCCCCGCATAAACCAGTCCGAAAACGATGAGCACACCGACGTCCATGGTCGTTTATTCCACCCTCGCAAGAGGATTCGGGCTCCGGGTCCTTTCGGAACGTAGACCCGGGAGGAGATTCAGGAGTTCATAGACTCGCAAGAGGATTCGGGCTCCGGGTCCTTTCGGAGGCTTCAAGGCTGTCCGCCGGTCCAAATCGACCCCCGCATCTTCCGGAACAGCGGCGAAACGACAGAAGTCTTTCCCTGCTCGTTTCGGGACGGGAAGCGGGAGCCTTGCCAAATCATCATGATGCGCGGGCGCGGATTCGCCGCAGCGGATGAGACCTTGCCGGGCAAGTCTAAACGGAGCCCTCCCCGCGATTCGGGGCGCGCCCATAGACGCCCCTGAACCGGCGCAGGCCACCGTCTACATAGCACGATCGAGGCGGACTGTCATCCGTGTTCCCGAGGTTCTCCGGTCTGCGGAAAATCCATCTCGGAAGGCCGCCAGACCTGTCCTTCCTGCCGTTTCAATCCGCACAAATGAGAACCCGATGTTCCGCTTCCGCAGCCAGGCGCCCCTGCCGTGGCCGCGCGGAAGGCCTCGTCCCCCCTTGAATCCGCACCTCTCTGCGTCAGAAAGGAAAGGCATTCAGCCGCCTCGAACCTATGCCCAACAAACATGGAAGAAGCAGAAAGGCCGAACCGTCTGGGCCAGGGCCGTCACCTTTTCGGAACTGAGGATTCCTTCCTTAGCACCGAACCCCAAACATGCTTGCAGAAATGGAAAGCCCCACCCGAGATCGACCGGAGGCAGGCACTCATGAATTGGACGGGCACATGCCGACGCAGCCGGAAAGCCCCCTCGCGATCGATTCCCACGCCGCAGCCCCAAAGAGGAAGCGAATGCACGGAGGGCGCTCTTCCATTTGGCACCCGAATGTGTATTTTATATAATTTCCTGTGGTTGGAGAAAAGCTCTTCTGCTTCCATGCGGCTGGGGAGGGTTTCCGGATGGATGTCTTCGGCTCATCCTTTTCGCCGTGGACCGATGGATCGAGTCGAATCTCGGCACGATTTGTGCTTGCGTTTCGAGTACCCGGCGGAGGGCTTGCCGAAGAGGGGACAGGATGCCGCGGACGGGTCCTCCGGTCCAACGGCGATCCCGGAATGCCGGTGGAAAGGAAGCATCGAACCGGCCGGGATCAACAGCCTGAACCTAGAGCCGGAGGGAAACCCCAGGATGGACCGAAGGCCGGGAAAGGCTGAAGGCCTGCTGCCTAGCCCTGCCTTTGAGATTCCTCGCTACCTTGTCAGGTCGAATTTGCAGGGGAGCGGCCGGCTGCAGGCGGTTCAAAAAATGAACTCCTGCTTCCGACAGGAGAAAGGAAGAACCACACGATGGCAACGCCGAGAAAGACAAGACAAACGACGCTCGAAGGATACGTCGCGCCGGCAAAGTGGAACGAGGACGGCCAGGTGACCGCTGTAGCCATCCAGACCGATGAAGAAGAATACCTGGTGGACATGGACACCCTGGGCCAAGAACTGCTCGATTACCTGCACGAGGATGTGGAGGTGACCGGTGTCGTCACATTGGATGCCAACGGGGTCTTCCGCGTTCAAGTATCGAATTATGCGCTCCTCGATGACCTCTTCGACGATGAAGACGAAGAAGACGCGCTGGATGCGGCTGAGGCCTATGAGTGGGACGACGATGATCTGGATTCCGATGACGATGATGACGACGATGACGATTATCGGCCGAAGATGCGCTAAAGCGTTTTCCTAGAGAGATACAGACCCTTTTGCTGACCATATCCTAGCATGAAAAAAGAGAGCCCGCTCGATCTTCCCCGGAATGTCCTGGCCGCCTATGCGATGCTGGACGATGAAGCCCTCCGTTTTCAAGGCCTCACAAGACTTTCCTGCCCCCCGGGGTGCGGGGCCTGCTGCCGGAGTCAGACGGTGGAGGCCACGGTCCTCGAAGTCCTCCCTTTGGCCCAGGAGATCTTTCGCAGAGGGGAGGAGGACCACATCGCCGATGCGATCGAGGGAAAAGAAAAGGAAGGGCGTTTCGACTGCGTCCTTTACCAGGCGGATGACGATACGGGAACCCAGGGCCGGTGCCGGTATTATCGTTTCAGGGCCCTGGTCTGCAGGCTTTTCGGCTTTGCCGCCCGTCGCCGCAAAACCGGGGATTTCGAGTTTTCGACCTGCAGACGGATCAGAGAATCCTCGCCCCATGAAATCAGGCGGGCGGAGACAGCCATCGCGAACGAGATCCTCCCTCCCGTCTACCAGGACGCCTTTTTCCGTATCGCCGTCCTCGATCCAGCCAGGGGATTTCGCAGACTGCCCATCAACACCGCCCTGAAGGAGGCCCTTATAGAAATGTACTGGACCTCCCCGAGGCACCTGACGCCCTCTCAGGCATCCTCCTTCTGAACCGGACCCAAAGGCGGGCGAAACAGCCCCAGGAACTGCCGCATGCGTCGAAACAGGCAAAGACGATGCCTATTTCGGAGATACCGCCAATACGTTGTTGAAGGTGCCGAAACAGTTCTTGCACGCTTGAGCATTGGCCGGATCGTTCTGCCACTCGCCGTCTACGATGAACTTGTACTCATAGGTCCCGGGCTCGAGCATCAGCGTGCGCGACCACAACCCGTCCTTATCCGGTTTCATGGGGTAGTTCGCGGTGTTCCACTGGTTGAAATCTCCGATCAGAAACACCTCTTGCGCGTCAGGGGCCTCCAGAAAAACGGTGACCTTGCGCCTGCCCGCCGTACTCTTCTTTTTCACACTCGCCTTCGCCACGGTAGCACCTCCCTCGTCCACTCAAAGCGCTAACGTTGAATGTTCATGGAACCAACAGCACCAACCCAGTGTCCTATAACAATATTATAAACTATCATAGCACATCCGGCGTCGCACCACAGATATTTTATGCCTGCGATTTGAAGAGGGGCCGGTCCCCGTTTATTTGATGTCAAAAAGTTCCCGTTCTTGCGCACAGGCGACCTCCAGGTCGCCGCACAAGCAAACGTGCCGATGGACACCGAGATTGGCAAAAAAGACCATTTCCGGATCCAAAGAACACGAATTTCCATCCGGTAATAACCCCCGGTACCACCCGGTTTCCCACCCGGAAATGAGGATTTTTTGCCAATATCAAGGAAATCAAGCGTTTGCGCGGAGGCGACCTCCAGGTCGCCGCACAAGCAAACGTGCCGATGGACACCGAGATTGGCAAAAAAGACCATTTCCGGGTGGAAACAACTAGTCCCCCAGGACGACGAGGGCATCCACGGCCACCGGCCGCTCAGCATCGAGGATGAGAGGGTTCACATCGATTTCCTTCACGCGAGGGTGCTCGAGTCCGATCCGGCCCAGCGCGATCAGGATGCGCGCCAAGTGATCACGGTCGGCCGGCGGCATCCCGCGCACCGCATCGAGGATGCGCCGCCCCTTGATCTCGGAGAACATGTCCTGCGCATCCCGTTCCGTAACAGGCGCCACCCGGAAAACGACGTCGCGCAGGATCTCGGTGAAGATGCCGCCTAAACCGAACATCACGCAGGGGCCGAACTGCGGGTCGCGGGTCAGGCCTGCGACCAGTTCCCTCCGGCCGCCCACCATTTCTTGTACAAGGACAGAGCCGGCAGCCTGTTCCGCCTCGGGCCAGATCGCTTCGAAGGCCCGGAGCGCTTCTTCCCTCGTGCGCAGGTCCACCCGGACGAGCCCCCTTTCGGTCTTGTGGGTGAAACGGGCCCCGCAGGCCTTCAAAACCATGGGAAACCCGACCTCGTCAAGGGCGCCAGCCAGATCCTCCGGACGGAGGACTTCCACCTCGCGGGTCACGGGGATGCCGTAGGCGGCGAGCAACTGCTTGGATGCATGCTCGGACAGGGTGCTCTCACCCCTTTCCAGTGCTTCTGTGATCAGATTCACAATGCCCTCCACTCGGTATTCGACAAACAGGCATATCGGCACAGCCCGGCCATGGCTTCGGCAGCCCTCTCCGGGGTCGGGTAATTCGCCAGGGCGCGGCCCTCTTCGAGCTCACGGACCGCCTCGTCCCAGATGCCGGCCGGCGAAACCAGGCAGCTCACGAGCGGCTTCCTCTGCCGCCACTCGTTCAAAAGCCCTGAAAGGACGGGGACGACCTCCCTGTTGGCAGAGGCATACATCATGAGGAGGATGATCCCGTCCACCCCCTCGTCCTCGAGCACGGCGCGCATAATCCCCTGGATCGCGCCGCTGTCGTACCAGGCTGGCCCCATGTCCACAGGGTTGGTGCGCATCGCGAGCGGCGGCAGCAGCCGGTCGACCTCCGACTGGGTGGCGGATCCGAACCGCGCGATCTCCAGACCTAGGGCCTCGCAGGCATCAGCGGCCGCCATGCCTGGCCCTGCCTGCCCGGTCAGGATCGCAATCCGGCCACCTCGGGGCAGGGAACAGACGTTGAGCGCCTTCCCGAGATCCAGCATGGCCTCGGAACCGTCGACTGTCAACATCCCGGCCTGATGGAAGGCCCCCGAATAGATCTCGTGGCGTCCAGCCAGGCTTCCGGTGTGGCTCATCGAGGCCTGATCGCCCGTGGAAGCGGCGCCGGTCTTGTAAACGAGGACAGGCTTCTTTCCCCGCACGGATTCCGCCGCCTCCAGAAGCGGCCGCGGCTCATCCAGACCTTCGATGTAAAGCGCGATGACCCTCGTATCGGGATCGGACGCCAGGTAGGGCAGGATCTCGGCGAAGTCCAGGTTCAGACGGTTTCCCAACCCGATGATCTTGCTGAAGCCGATCCCCGCGTTCATGGCCAGGAACGCAAGGAGATGGGACATCCCGCCGCTCTGGCTCACGAGGGCGATGCCCCCTTTGCCGGCAAGCGAAAACTCGGGCGTAAAAGAGGCATTCAAGCGGTGGTGGAGGTTGATCATCCCAAACGTATTCGGACCGATAACCGGGATGCCGTTCACGACGGCCATCGCCTTCAGGGCCTCCTGCTGCCGGGCCCCGGCCGGATCTTCGATTTCCTTGAAGCCGGCCGAAATGAGCACCAGCCCCCCCACCTTTTTCCGGATGCACTGCTCGAGCACAGTCGGCACCGCCGCAGCCGGCACAACGACAATCCCCAGATCGATCCGCGACGGGCAGGCCTCCACGGACGGGTAGGCCGCCAGGCCCATGACCCGTTCCGCCTTGGCATTCACCGGCAGGATCTCCCCCTCGAAGCCCCCTTCAATCAAACTCTTCATGACGTGGTAGCCCAGCTTGCCGGGGTTGTCGGATGCCCCGATCACCGCCACGGTGCGAGGGCGGAAAAGAGGATCGAGATCATAGGTCGGAGAGGTGGCGGACATATCGATTCCTTTCGTGGCGGAAACCTGGATCTTTCTAAAAATACCCTCAGTCAGCGGTTCATGCCGTCGCCGTGACCTGGACAACCACGCCGGCCGGAAGCCATCCATGCTGCGGCCAACCCCGCCCGGACAGCCGGCCGATGCCGCCTCCGGATCGGAAGCGCGGCCGCACACGGCAACTGTTTATGGGGGGATGCAGCGCAACCTTTCATAGGAGACCTTTTGACGATTCGGGCCGCGTCGGCGCCCTTTCCCTGTTTATAACCAGGTGCGGTCTTCGTCAATCGAAATTGTCGTCTCCGGAACCGCCGCCGCCGATTGTCTTCCCCGGCGAACCATGCTAAGGTGTCGACTTCGAGGACAAAACAGACGTTCCATTTCCGCACTCGAAGGGGCGTCCGGCTGGATCGCTTGCCGGGCCAAGGCCTTGCCCGCCGTGCACCCCGATGCGGCGCGACGCTCGGGACCAGCCCGTAAAATCATCTTCCCAAACAGTGGGCATGACAAGGAAATCGTCGACCGATGGGCGGAGGCCGATGGAAAAGACGCGCCTTTTCTTGAAGAAAATCGAAAAGACCATCCTGCGCTTCGGGATGATCGAGCCGGGGGAGCGTATTCTGGTCGCCGTCTCGGGGGGCGCTGATTCCGTCTGCCTCCTCCACGTCCTGCATTCGCTTGCAGGCGCCTTGCGCTGCGAGCTGTCCGTCGCCCACTTCGATCATGGGCTGCGCCCGGCTGAAGACCCCGAGGAGACCGTTTTCGCAGCCTCCCTGGCCTCCTCGCTCAACCTCGCGTGCGCATGCGGAGAGCCGGAGGTTCCCCTAAGCCCCCGCACACCGTCCCTCGAAGAACAGGCGCGCCTCGCCCGCTATGCCTTTCTGGAGAAAATCCGCAGCCGCTTCGGCGCCCACAGGATCGCCCTGGCCCACCACATGAACGACCAGGCGGAAACCGTCCTCATGCGCCTCCTCCGGGGAAGCGGGACCGAAGGGCTCGCCGGCATGGCGCCCGTCCGCAGCGGCCGATTCATCCGTCCGCTCATCGAGGTCAGCCGAGGGGAGATCGAAGCCTATCTGCAGATGAAGGGGCTCCCTTTCATGACGGACTCCTCCAATCGCTCGCTCGATCCCCTGCGAAACCGCGTCAGGCTGGAACTCATTCCCTTACTCGCCTCGTTTCAGCCCCGGATCGTCGAAAGGCTGGCTGCGACCGCCGAGATCCTCCGCCTGGACCACGCCTTTCTGAAACAGTGCGCGGACAAGTGGATCGAGGAGCGCTGCGGGCGTGAACCCGGCAGGGTAAGAATCCCAAGGGCCGCCTTCACTTCCCTGCCTGCCGGGCTTCAGAACCATGTCATCCGTGAGATCGTGAGGGTCGTTGCCAAGGGGAGTCTGCGAAGCGTGGATATCCGGCACATCGACGCGGTCAAGGCCATAAACGCCGCCCCCGGAAGCCGCGGGCCCCTGCACCTGCCCAACGGGATCCGGGCGGAGGTTGATCCCACGCACCTGATCGTAAGCTCCCAGCTGGAAGTTCCTGAGGAGTGCGCTTTTTCCTATGTCCTGGAAGAACCGGGCGTCTGTGCGGTGCCGGAGGCTCGAACGGTCTTGACCCTGCGGCTGATGCAGGGGGCCGATGGAGTGCAGCTGGACGGCAACCCGCACAGGGAATATTTCGACGCCGACAAAATCCGCTTTCCGCTCACCGTCAGGAGCATCCGGCCCGGGGATCGCTTCCGGCCGCTCGGCATGTCCGGAACGAGGAAGGTGAAGAATTTCCTGATCGACATGAAGATCCCCCGATCCGAAAGACGGCGAATCCCGGTGCTCACACACCGCTCAGACACGGAGATCGTCTGGGTCTGCGGACTCAGGATCGATGACCGGTTCAAATGGACTTCGGGGACGAAACGGGTTCTGGAAGGGACTTATCTGAGGCAGGCCACCGCCCTCGAGGGCGAATGAGCGCTGGATACGAAAGGGGTAAAACAAGCACACCTCACCATGGCCCTGCCCGGAGGAAAAACCCCCACAGCGGGATGACGGGTCATGGTAAGGTTTTGGTGACCGGGTAAACGCGGTCTCGGGCCCTTGAGTCAGCCCACCACCTGCTTATAAGGCAGCACGGTGTTTTCAGCGGACTCGATAAAGCCCCGTTTCTGCTGCGTGATTCTGGGCTTCCGCGCATGGAAGAACCCGATCAGATAATTGTAGGCCTTTTTGTGGTCCATATGTTGACCGCACGTTTCGAATGTGACCGCGGCGAAATCATATTCCGGCCACGTGTGAACCGCAAGGTGGGATTCCGCGATCGTCACGGTCCCGCTGACACCCCACGGCTCAAAGGTGTGAAAAGAGTCGCCCACCACTTCGGCGCCCATGATCCTGGCGGCCTCGAGCATCCCTTCCCGGATCCGTCCGGTATCCATGAGGCTCTCGCGATCACACTCATACAAATCGATCAATACAAGATCAAGCAGTGATGTCACTTTTCCTGTCTCTCTTTCGTTCCTAAATTAAAATTTTGAAGTTCCCAACTCCTTTCCCTCGGCCCAGTGCGTTTCCCACCCGTAAATCCGATGCTCTGCACAACTTGATTTCAGATGGAAAAACGCCTATTCGGCCGCCCGGCCCTGCCGGCTATATTTTTAATCCCTCTCTCTTGAAACGGGTAAGTTTATGCGATTCATTGCGATAGGTCAAGAATAAAATCAGGGTGGCTAGGCGCCCTCCAACACCCTCTTGAGGGTGTCCGAGTAAGGCGGGTAAAGGATGCCTTTTTCAGTGATGATCGCCTTGACATAGCGCGCCGGTGTGATGTCGAAAGCCGGGTTCAGCGCGGCGACACCCTGCGGGCCGACACATTTTCCACCCACCTGGCAGATCTCCGCCGGATCTCTTTCTTCCACCGGGATGTGGTCCCCGTCGGGGATCGCTGGATCGATGGTGGAAAGAGGGGCGGCCACATAGAAGGGGATGCCGTTCTCTTTGGCCAGGACCGCCACCTGGTAGGTGCCGATCTTGTTCGCCACATCACCGTTGGCCGCGATACGGTCGGCCCCTGTGACGACCAGTTGGATCCGGCCTTGCCGCATGAATGAACCGGCGGCGTTGTCGGCGATGACCCACACCGGGATGCCTTCTTCCATCATTTCGTAGGCCGTAAGACGCAGCCCCTGCAGCCAGGGCCTCGTCTCGTCCGCATAGACCCGAACCGTCTTTCCCGCATCCCGGGCTGCGCGGATCACACCGAGGGCCGTTCCGTAGCCGCCCGTCGCCAGTGATCCCGCGTTGCAATGGGTCAAGATGGTGGCCTCATCGGGTACCAATGATGCCCCGTGCCTCCCGATGGACTGATTGACGGCGATATCCTCAGCCAGGATCCGGTCGGCTTCCGCACGCAGGGCGGCCTTGATCACGTCCACGGGCTCCAGGGACATCCCCTCGGCCAGACGGAGCATCCGTTCTAACGCCCAGCGCAGATTGACCGCCGTCGGACGCGCTTCCGCCATCTCGGCCGCCATCGCCTGCAAACGCCGCATGAAGGGACCGTAGGTTCCGGCCTTGATGGTTCGCCCGCCCATGGCAAGACCCATGGCGGCGGCAACGCCGATCGCCGGCGCCCCTCGGATCACCATCCGCTGGATGGCCTTGATGACGTCGCGGTAGTTTCGGGCAACGAACCATTCGACCCGGGCCGGAAGCTTCCGCTGGTCGATCATACGGATATGGTCGTTGTCCCACTGGATGGTGGGGATCATAAAAATTCCTCGGGTCGAAGCATTAAGAGGGTGAAACAGCCGCAGGCCGGCCCTTCAACCGGCCGGTCGATGCGACGGCGCCCCGGCGGGCCGACCCTGCTGGAGCGCGGGAAAAAACCGTGATTGCTACGCGTCCGGACCAGCAAACCGTTGCGGTGATGCTTCGAGCCTGCTAGCTGGTTTCCATCCGGAAATGGTTTGCCGGTAGAACCCGGTTTCCAATACGGAAATTGAGTATTTTTCTTCACACGCTGCGCGTGCTCAGTCCCACCGCTTCGCGGCGGGTCCCGGTCTGGCCAATATAAAGAAAATCAAGCGTTTGCACAGAGGCGATCTGCAGGTCGCCGCACAAGCAAACGCGCAGATGGACGCCGAGATTGGCCAAAAAGACCCTTTCCGGATGGAAACTGGCAGCGCGCCGCGAAGGGCTGATCAGTCGATACGCTCGAGCCAGCCGTAGCGGTCCTCCCGCTCACCGTACTGGATGCCGACGATCTCGTCATAGAGCCGCTGGGAGAGCGTCCCCATTTTTCCGCCGGCCACGATATGGTCTTCGCCCTTGAAGGTAATCTGGCCGACCGGAGAGATCACCGCCGCGGTACCTGTCCCGAAGGCCTCTTTCAGACGTCCGCTTTTCGCGGCGGCCACCACTTCATCGATAGCGAGCGCCCGCTCGGTGACCTTCAGACCCCAATCGCGCACGATCCGCAGAACCGAGTCACGCGTCACTCCAGGCAGGATGCTCCCGTCCAGCGGGGCCGTGAGCACCTCGTCGTCGATGACGAAAAACATGTTCATCGTTCCGACTTCCTCGACATATTTGCGCTCTGCGGCATCCAGCCACAGGACCTGAGTAAAGCCCTTCTCCTTGGCCTTTTCGGCGGCCAGCAGGCTCGCGGCATAGTTCCCGGCGGTTTTCGCCTCACCTGTCCCGCCCCGGGCCGCCCGGACATAGCGATCCTCGACGTAGATCTTGACCGGGTTGAGACCCTCTTTGTAATAGGCGCCCACGGGTCCGATGATGACGTAGAACAGGTAAGACCTGGCGGGCCGCACACCGAGGTGGGGCTCCGTTGCAAACATGGTCGGGCGGATGTAAAGCGAGGTGCCGGGAGAACGCGGTATCCATTCCCGATCGAGAAGGACCAGCGATTTCATGCCGGCCATCGCTTCCTCGATCGGAATTTCAGGCATGCAAAGCCGCAGGGCCGAACGGTTCATCCGTTCGAAATTTTCCCGGGGCCTGAAGAGATACACCCCGTCCTCGCGCCCGCGGTAGGCCTTGAGACCTTCGAAGATCTGCTGGCCGTAATGGATCGCCATGGCTGCAGGGTCGATGGAGAGCGGCCCGTAAGGTTCGATCCGCGGGTTGATCCACCCCTTGCCCGCTTCGTAGTCCATCATGAACATGTGGTCCGAAAAAATATCCCCGAACCCCAATTTGGATTCATCCGCCGGCCGCTTCTTGAGCTTGTCCGGGCTCAACCGATTGACACTGATTTCCATGGTTTCCAGTCTCCTTTGCACGTATCGAAAAATCTTTTTTCAATAGCATACCCCGCGTCCACTTACAACAGGGGGATATCTCTCAGGACCATTTTTTCAGTCAGCGGCCGCCCAGTTCTAGTCAGAGTCCACCCGCAGTTCCTCTTTGCCGGCGGGCAGATGCGCGACCACCCAGTCATGCACCGTAAAGATCTCGGTGCCCTCCAGCATGCATCCGTAAAAGCGCCCCTCGTCACCGCCCACGGGATTGCCGACCAGCAGCGTCTCGGCACGCCGGCCGTCGGAGAGCCGTACGCGGTATCGAGGGGAATCCAACCCGAAAGCCGCAGCGTCGAAGAGGTCCGATCCTTCGAAGGAAGCCGCCTCCGCCCAAATGAAACGACCTACGATCGTGTCCACCCGGCGGCCGTCCGGGATGAAATCAGGGTCATCCCGAAGCCTCCACTGGTCTCCGCTGCGACTGAAACGCCAGCTGACCTCCGGGCCGTCAATATCCGCCTCGACGACCTCCCGCGGATCGAAGTGGAACAGGCGCCTGTCCCGCACGTCGAAAAGGGTCTTGTCCAGTTTCTCACGCATGTCCCGCGGCACGAGCATAATCTCCCGGCTTCCGGTTCGGCGGGCGTAATACCCCTCCCGGACCGGGCTCATTTCACCGAACGTGATCCCGCTGGAGAACCCGGAGCCCGTCTCATAGAGAATGCTCAGATCGGGCCGATCGAGGCCGAAGGCCGAGAGATCCTCTTTCTCGTCCTTGAAAGTCCTCAGCGCCATGAGCCCTGTCAGATCAGCGGCCACCCGCTCCACTGCAGCCGTATCCGCCGCCGTCGCAACCGGTTCGAGGATCCGCCAGCAGCCTTTCTTCCCGGGACAGGCCTCTTTGGCGATGAGAATCGTCTCCCCCGGGCGTTTGATCGTCAACCGGTCGATATCTTCCACAGCCGTATCGAAGACGAGCCGCGCCTGCCTCTCAGCCTCCCCCTCGGCTCCTCGGCGGCTGCGGTCGAAGAAATAAAGGGCCGCAGCCGCAAGAGCCAGGACGGCATAGACGATGACAGGTCTGAGTTTCATTTGGGGCGTCTCCGCATCCAGACCCAGACGCCCGCCAACAAAACAAGCGCGGGCAGGACCACCACGGGAAAGAGGAAGAAGATCCGCCCCTGGGACCGGCTCAAGGTAAGGGATTCGAGCCTCCCGCGCCTTGGTTCGACGGTGATGAAATCGGATTTCCCGGCAAGGTAGCGAAACGTGTTGAGGATGAACCGCTGATTGCCTGCCACACTCAGGAACTGATTCGAGGCGAAATCGCAGTCGCCAAAGACCGCGAGTCTCCCGTTCTCCGAAACCGCCTGCTCTTTTTCCGCCGCCTCCCCGGAAACGCCTTCACCCGAATTCGGTCCGGGACCCGCCGTCTCGACCAAGGCCGCCAGACAAAGGGGGCCCTTCCGGTCCGTGGCATTCACCTCCACGCGGGCCTCGTCCAACGCGGCGCGATCCGTCTCCGCCCAGGAATCTTCCGACGTGTAAGCCAGGCAAACCGCCTCTCCCGAAGATGTCTCCTCCGCATCGAGCACGTCGAGGGAGCGGCTCATGGGAAAGATCGAAGTCAGATCGAATCCTTTGGTAATCTCATGATCCCCGTAGTCACCGACCATCGGCATCAGGTAGTCACCCCCCATGACGCGGCTGAAAGGATCCACCACGATGTCGTCACCGATCCCGATCCCGTGGCGGCGCAGGAAGGGCCCCAGACCCCCGTCACGGAAAGGTTCGAGAAGGAGCAGGATCCGCCCCCCATCCGCCAGAAAGGCATCGAGCCATTCGATCTCCTCCGGGAAAAGCGGCTTTTCCGGGGCGGCAACGATAATCACATCCGCATCCCGCGGCGGCTCGCCGCGCATGAGATTCAACGCGGTGTTCTCGCAGTTTTCGGTTTCCAGGGCATCTGCAAGGGACATCAGATGCTCGGGTTCCTTCCCTTCGAAGGATCGCTCGCCATGGCCGCCGAGCCAGTAAACACGGCACGGAGCACTCTCCATCAAACGGTGGAGGGCATTGGTGATCTTCTGCTCGTCCGGGATCTTGACGGTCTGGCTCCGGCCGTACCCCTCCAGGATCAGCGTCTTTTCGCTGGTGACATCATAACGGCGGGCCTCGGAGGGGTTCCGGGTCGGGTCGATCACCGTGTAATCCACCTGCCGATTGTGGTAGCGGTAGGCCGCCAGAAGGTCTTCGACCTTGCGGGTCCCGTCCCTTCCATCGACCAGAAAGGCCTTGATCTGCACCGGTTCGCGAATGTTTTTCAATACGTTGATCGTTTCGGCGGAAAGGCTGTTCTGTTTCGATTTCGTCAGATCCCAACGGAGATAATACCTGTCGGAAAGAAGGCTCAGGAAAACCAGCAACGCTAGCACGGCCGCGACGGCGGCGCCTGTACCGCCGGACCTCAACAGCCGTTTCTTTCGAGCGGATCCCGCCATTCGTCTCAACCCCTCCAGGAACGCGAGTTCAGGCTGCGCAAGGTCAGAAAAAGCCAGAAGAATCCGAAGCATAGGTAGTACAGAACATCACGGGTATCGACAAGCCCCTGCGCGAACGAATCCAGGTGCGAGGCAATCGCCAGATGAGCCAGGAACTGCCCCGCCCGTCCGCCGACCAAAGGTTCGGCCCAGCCGAGGGCCCAGAATAGGAGCAGCAGACCGAAGCTCAAGGCAGCGGCGACCACCTGGTTTTCCGTCAGGGAAGAGGTGAACACCCCCAACGAGACAAAGGCGCCCCCCATCAGGAGCAGGCCGAGATACCCGGCGCCCACCATGCCCCAATCCACGAAACTTACGGTAGAAAAGAGGAGGAAGCACGGAAAACCCGCGGCTAGGAGGGCCAGCAGCGCTGCAAACGTGGCGAGCACCTTGCCGGTCAGCGTTGCGACATCACTGAGCGGGTAGGTGAAAAGGAGTTCGATCGTCCCCGTCTTCTTCTCCTCGGCGTACAAACGCATCGTGAGGAGCGGCAGCATCAGGAGCAGGATGATCGAAATGTTTCCGAAAAAGGGTTGGATCACCATGGTCTCCGGATTCAACCCCTCGACGATGAACGGGTTGCTGGCCGCCTGCAGGCTCAGAAAGTTGAAATAGGCGACATCCGAGTAGAAGAAATACCCGCTGATCAAAAGAAAAATGAAGGCGACGGCGTAAAAGATGGGGGACGTGAACGTCACAGCCAGTTCCTTGCGCATAACGGCGCCAATCTGCCTTGTCACCGCGTCCCCCCCTCTTCTTCCGTCACCAGCCGGACAAAAATCTCTTCCAGGCTGGGATCGCGCTGGGTCATCTCGTAAAGCGGCCAGCCGGAGGAGACGACAAAGCGGGCGATCGCGGCCCGGACTTCCCGGCCCTGCTCGCTTTCCACTTCGTAGGAGCCCGGTTCGGAGCCCGCATGAACGTCCAGGACCCCGTCCAGGGCCAAAAGCCCCTCGTTCAGAGCGGCCTCGGGCGCATCCACTCGAATGGCCGTCCGGACGCCGCGCCGGGACGCGAGCCTGGCCCCCAACCCCTCAGGCGTATCCTCTGCGACGATCCGGCCCTTGTTGATGATGATCACCCGGCGGCAAAGCTGGCTCACTTCGGGAAGGATGTGCGTGCTCAGCACCACCGTGCGCTCACCTCCGAGCCCGCGGATCATCTCCCGCATCTCGACGATCTGCGAGGGATCGAGGCCCGTCGTCGGCTCATCCAGAATCAACAGCGGCGGATCGTTCAGGAGGGCCTGTGCCAACCCCACACGCTGCCGCAAACCCTTCGACAGATGCCGGATCAACCGGCTTTCGTACCCCATGAGGGCGCTGATCTCGAGGACGCGCCGGATCTCGGCGGCCAACCGGTCGCGGGCGACCCCTTTGGCGGAAGCGGCGAAGCGCAGAAACTGCAGCACGCTCAGATCGCTGTAAAGCGGAACGTTCTCGGGCAGAAACCCGATCCCCTTTCGGACGGCGAGCGACTCGAGGCAGGCATCCCGGCCTCCGACGAGCACGCGGCCCGACGTCGGCGGCATATAGCCGGTGAGGACCCGAAGGATCGTTGTCTTCCCGGCCCCGTTCGGCCCCAGGAGACCCACGATCTCGCCCGGTTCGACATGGAACGAAACGTCCGTGACAGCGGGTATCCGTCCGTAGTATTTGCTCAAACCCTCTACGACGATCATGCCGGGGTGCTCATCTGGATGCATTCACCTTCATTATAGGCCGCAAGTATCCAAAAACAGACGCTTTCCAGGGCAACCACTCCCGCCGCCCTTTCCGCGCAATCAGGTAAAGACCCCCGCAGAGGTGCCGGGCAGGCTCCCAGGCCTACGGTTGCTCCCCACTCCCCGAAGACGCGAAAGAGGCGCTTCGGCCAGCCGATCAGATGGTTATCAGTTCATAATCGCGGCTGCCGAGCCCTATCCGTTCGGCATGCACGAACTGAGCCTCCCAATCGACCTTGGGGTAAAGGCAGCGGAATTTGTCGTGCGCGTTTTCCGCCTTATCAGCCAGACAGGCCGTTCCCGACACCGGCTGACGGTTGACGAGATCCACGGAGGCCTGATCGATGGCAACCGGATCCCTGGAAGCGAGGATCCCCACGTCCTGGACGATGGGGGCGTCACTGAAACCGTAGCAGTCGCAAGCCGGAGAGATGTTCGTCAGAAAGTTGATGAAGAAGGCCCGTCCGCTCTTCCCGAGCAGCACCGCCTGCGTGTACTCGACCATCTTCTTCAGAAAGATGGGGATGTCCGCATTCCACTGCACCTCGATCGCCCCGTTCGGGCAGATGAGAATGCACTCCCCGCAGCCGACGCATCGTTCCGGGTCGATCCGGGCCTTGCCTTTGCCGATCGAAGGGGCGCCGTGGGCGCAGTGCTCCACGCAGGCACCGCACCCCACGCACTTCTTGGCCTTGACCTTCGGTGAAAGGTCGCTGTGCTGATCCAGTTTGCCTCTTCGGCTGGCGCACCCCATCCCGAGGTTTTTAATGGTCCCGCCGAACCCGGACAGTTCATGCCCCTTGAAATGGGCGACGCTGATCAGGGCATCCGCTTCGACGATTTCCTTGCCGATATAGGCCCGTTGGATCAGCTCCCCGGGAATCTCGACCTCGGCGCACGTCGCCCCGCGCAACCCGTCGGCGATGATGACCGGCGCTCCGACCACGCTGTAGGAAAAACCGTTCGCTACAGCCGTGTCGAGGTGTGAAACACTGTCGCTCCGTGTGCCGGCATAGAGCGTGTTGCTGTCGGTCAGAAAGGGGCAGGCACCCAGGGCCTTGATGTCCGCAACCACCTGGCGGAGAAAAAGCGGCCGGATGAAGGCCGTGTTGCCGAGTTCACCAAAATGGAGCTTCACCGCAACAAGACCACGTTTGGGCACAGCCTCTTTCAGTCCTGCCGTCTCCATGAGACGGCTCAACTTACCGAGGAGACTCTCCTTGACGGAGGTCCGCAAGTCAGCGAAAAAGACCGGGCTTTTCGACATGGCTGTCCTCCTGAATGGTATGGCTGGACGGCCGTCCCATGGGCCGTCGACCAGTCCCCGGTTAAAGAATGACCCAAGCGGTGCAAGGTCCCAGGGCGGAAAATCTCTTGCGGACTGCTCATCCACCCGCGCTGGGTCGGCATCGGTGCACTTGCGCATCGAGCAGCCTGAAATCTAATGTATTCCGGAATTGGCTGTCAAGGGCCATGGTCCGCAACCCATGATTTTCATTGACAGCAAAACTCCCGTTGGATTAAAAACCTTAGTCATTGCCTCGAAAAAGCAGGCTGGAAAGGTCTGCGACATGATCTCATCGGCTGTTCCGATTGCGGTTCGACCGGGCGTGCAAAGCTGGTCTTCGAGGATGACCGCCCCCGGGCTCGCGCGTCCGATCCCCGGGTCGTGGCCATGCATACGTCTTCAGGGGAAGGCCCCTGAGAGGCCCGGTGCTTTTATACAACCTCACACAAAAGAAACCATGAAATACGCGCTTCACATCACGGTCGTACTGCTTTCGGCGCTCTTGGGCGCCTTCGGCGCCGCCGGACCGGTCGACGCTCAGGAGCCGAAGAAGATCTTGAGCATCGAAGCTTTCGACATGACCAGCACGGTCCCCGACACCTACCTCATCGACGTGCGGACACGGGCCGAGTACCAGTTCGTCGGACACCCCGTGGGGGCTTATCTCTTCCCTTATCAGTTCTTCACGAATACGTTCAAGAAATCGGATGAGGAATACGCCTACCAGCTGAGTGCAAAAAACGAGAAATTCATGGAGCAGGTGGCCAAGGTCTTCAAGAAGACGGACAACCTGCTCCTCATCTGCCGGGACGGTGAGCGCAGCGCCCGGGCGGCGGATGAACTCTTGAAAGCCGGCTTCAAAAACGTCTATAATGTAGAAGACGGCTTCGAAGGGTCGCTTTTTCCGTTTTCCGAAGACAGCAACCGCCACAAATATTTCAGGCAGTTGGCCAAACGCAACAAGATCCATGGGTTCAACCACAGGCGGCACAACGGCTGGCAGTGGTGGGGGTTGCCCTGGACCTATGAGATGGATCCAAAATACATCTATCCGCCCGATCTTGCACCGGCCGAAAAATAAGGAGGGTCTCAGAAATGGAATCACCGGAGCTTATCGAACTGATGAAACAGATCGAAGAAAAAGGGATTGGCTGGGACAAAGTCCAGGAAAAAGCCAAGATTTCCCATGATTTACTGAATTTATACGCTAAATCGGGACCAGTGCCGGTAACCGTTCTGAAGAATCTCCAAAAGGTTCTGGAAGAACCAGCGGCCTGACCGGACCAGCGCGCTGGCCTCATTTCCAACGTATGGCCGCTTGGACTGCAATCCATTGAACCGCGCACCGGCGGGCACCGTCCGCCTGTCGAAGAGAAAACGGCCATGCCGACCAGCCCCGGAGGGAATGCCTTTCGGGAGAGGATAACGGTTGCCGGTGCATGCGCGGCGAAGCGATTGCTCCAACATTATTCCTGAATCCCCATAAGGAGAGAATCCATGTCTGACATGCTTTATGTAACCGACAGCACCTTCGATGACGAGATTTTGAAATCCGACATTCCGGCCATGGTCGATTTCTGGGCGGAATGGTGCGGCCCCTGCAAGATGGTGGCGCCCGCGATCGAAGAATTGGCCAAGGAATACCAGGGCAAGGTCAAGATCGCCAAGATGAATGTGGATGAAAACCGTCAGACGGCTCCCCGTTTCGGCATCCGCAACATCCCGACCCTGCTTTTTTTCAAGAATGGTGAACTGGTGCAGACGGTCATCGGGGCCCACCCCAAAAGCCACATCGAAGAGGAACTGAAAAAACTGCTTTAGAGCGGGCCTTTTGTCTGTCCAAACGGCTCGCCCGTCAGACTGCGCGACTGTTCTGGATGCAAGGGTGCGGGTATGCTGGATACCGGAACCTCCGCTTTTCCGACGGTCTCGCCCCTCGAGGAGGGCTGAACGTCTTGCGAAGGGAAGGCCTGTCCGCACCTTGAGACGGTTCTTGGAGCAACATCATGTATGACCTCATTATCATCGGAGGGGGCCCAGCCGGTTTAACCGCGGGTCTCTATGCCGCCAGGGCCAGGCTCAACACGATCCTCCTGGAAAAATTCGCCCCGGGCGGACAGATCCTGACAACGGATTGGGTGGAGAACTACCCGGGTTTTCCGGACGGCATCTCCGGCTTCGAGCTGATCGATCGGATGAAGAACCAGGCGGAGAAATTCGGCCTGAACATCGAGAGCCAGGAAGTCACCCGTCTGGACCTCGATGGAGACATCAAGACCATCCACACCAATAAAGGAAAGCTGGAAACGCTGGCGATCGTGCTTGCAACCGGCGCCTTCCCCCAGAAACTGGGGGTCGAGGGTGAAGGTCTGCTGACCGGGAAAGGGGTATCCTACTGCGCCACCTGTGACGGCCCCTTCTACCGCGACCAGGAAGTCGCCGTCATCGGAGGCGGAGATACCGCCGTCGAGGAGGCCCTCTTTCTGACGCGCTTCGCGAGCAAGGTCCACCTCATCCACCGCCGCGACAAGCTCAGGGCCACTCAACTCCTGCAGGAGCGTGCCATGGCCTCGGAGAAGATCCACATCATCTGGGATACGGTCTGCTCCCGGATTACCGGGGCGACCGGCGTCGAGGGCCTCGACCTTCGAAATGTAAAGACCGGTGAGACCTCCTTGCTGCCCGTGCAGGGCGCCTTCATCTTCATCGGGTACAGTCCCAACAACCAACTGGTCGATGGGCTTCTCAAAACGGACGACTACGGGTTCGTGGTCACCGACGAAAACATGCAAACCTCTGTTCCCGGTGTTTTCGCGGGCGGAGATATCCGTTCCAAGCAGCTGCGGCAGGTCTCCACAGCTGTCGGAGAAGGGGCCGCCGCCACCTTTGCAGCGGAGAAGCATATCGAAGACCTGAAGGCCCACCGGGAAACCTTCGGGTGAACATCTTTGAAAACGGTGAGCATCGAACGGATCAGATGAAAACGCCTCGTTGCATATTGCTGTGGTGTGCCGCCCTCGTTCTGATGGGATTTCTCCTGAACGGTTGCTCGTTGTGGCACTGGGTCTTCCCCCCTGAGAAGGAAGCGGAGAAGGGGCCGACGCTGCTCCTGAGCGACGGCATGGACGCCATGGACAGGGGCTACTATCAGGAGGCCATCGACGCCTTCCAGCAGATCACCGACCGGTACCCATACAGCCGTGAAGCCTTGACTGCCGAACTCAAGCTGGCCGACGCCTATTTCGCCAGGAGGCTTTTCGAGGAAGCCTTCGGCGCTTACGGCGATTTCGAGAAGCTCCACCCGAACCACCCCGACATCCCCTATGTCATCTACCGCATGGGGCTCTGCCACTACGAGCGCATGAAATCCGTCGACCGCGATCAGGAATACACGCTCAAGGCCAAAGAGCATTTCGAGCGGCTGATCAGGCGCTTTCCGGATTCCCCCTACGCCCAGTCAGCGAAACTGAAGGTTCGGGACTGCTACGAATCGCTCGCGGGGCACGAACTCTATGTCGGTAATTTTTATTACAAAACCGGCCGCTACGGCGCCGCCGCCGGCCGGTATGAATATCTCATCGAAAACTACCCCGACCTGGGGCAATACCACGAAGCCCTGACCAACCTGTCAAAAAGCCGGGAGAAACTGGCCGACGCCCCGCCTGCCGATGAAACCGCCGAACCGGTGAAAAAGAAACCCGCCTGGTGGAATCTGCCGGCACGCATCTTCGATTAGCTTCCATCCAGGAAGGGGATTTCCAGCCCATCCCGGCGTCAACCCGCACCCTTGCCTGTGCGGCGACTCACAGGTCGCCGCCGCTCATCAGTTCGTAGAAGGCCTCGATCGCCTCGGCGAGCTTCTCCGGATGGGTGCCGCCGCCCTGCGCCATGTCGGGCCGCCCGCCGCCTTTCCCGCCTACGATGGGAGAAAGCCGGCGGACGATTTCCCCGGCCTTGAAGCGGTCCTGAAGATCGGCCGTCACCACGCAGATCAGCATCACCTTCTGCTCGTGCACGGCGCCGAGAAGAATCACCCCCGAACCGAGCTTGTCCCTGATCCGGTCCGCGGCCTCACGCAAGGCCTTCGGTCCATCGGCATCCAGCTTTTGAGCGAGCACGGAAACATCCCCGATCCGACGGACATCCTGCAGCCATTCATCCGACCTGCGGGTCAGCAGACGGGCCTTCAAGACTTCGATCTCCCGGTCTTTCTCGCGATGCTCGCGCACCAGCCGTTCGACCCTCTCGAGCAGGGCATCCGGCGTCGTCTTGAGGAGGGCGGAAGAGCGCCGGATCGTCTCAGACTCCGCCTCGTCGTGCAGAAGCGCCGCCTCTCCGGTCAGGGCCTCTATGCGCCGGACATTGGCCGCCACGCCCGCTTCGCTCACGATCCGGAAAAGACCGATATCACCCGTCCGTGCGGTGTGCGTCCCGCCGCACAATTCCTTGCTCACATCATCCCCGACGCTGACCACCCGCACCCGCTCGCCGTAACGCTCTTCGAAAATGGCCATGGCGCCTGTATGCGCCGCCTCTTCCCTCGTCATGACCTCGGTCTCGAGAGGATGATTCTCGCGGACGCGGGCATTGACCCGCCGCTCCACATCCAGAAGCTTGTCGGCCGACACCTGCGTGAAGTGGCTGAAATCGAAACGCAGCCGTTCGGGGGAAACCATCGAACCGGCCTGCTTCACATGGTCCCCCAGGACATCCCGCAGCGCCGCGTGCAGGAGGTGGGTCGCTGAATGGTTGGCGGCTGTCGCCCGCCGAAGCGTTTCGTCCACGACGGCCTTGACCTTCGCCCCTACGCCGATCCGGCCGCTCTCGAGCACGCCCTGATGCACGATCAGATCCTGACCGTATTTACGCGTATCCTTTACCACGAACCGCGCCCCGTCGGACTCGATCCAGCCCCGGTCACCCACCTGTCCGCCGGCCTGGCCGTAAAACGGTGTGCGGCTCAAAATCAATTCGGCCTCGACACCACTCGAAACAGCCTCCTGTTCACGTCCGTCTACCAGAACCGCCGCCACCTCAGCCTCAGACGCGAGTTCGGTGTACCCTACGAAGGGTGTAGCCACACCCCGCGACAGAACCGCCCGGTAGCCCTCGGGTATCGCTTCTTCACCGCTCCCCTTCCAGGACTCCTGGGACTGCGTCCGCTGCCGCGACATCGCCTCCCCGTAGCCCTCCATATCGAGGGCAAAGCCCTCATCCCGTACGACGTCCTCGACGATATCGGCTGAGAGCCCATAGGTGTCGTAGAGTTTGAACAGGACATCGCCCGGAACGAAGCGGGCCCCTCCGGCGCGCAGACGCTCGATCTCCTCTTCCAGGACGCGCATACCGTAGTGGAGCGTATCCGCAAAACGCTTTTCCTCGTTCGTCACCACGCCTTCGATGAAGGCCTGCGAACGGATCAGATCGGGGTAATCCGGCGCCATGACGGCGATCACCCGGCTGCACACCCGACTGAGGAACACATCCTGCAGTCCAAGCAACTGGCCGAAACGGACGGCCCGGCGGATGATCCGCCGCAGGACATATCCGCGCCCCTCGTTGGAGGGCATCACCCCGTCATTGATCAGAAACGTGACCGCGCGCGAATGGTCCGCAATCACGCGGAAGGCAACATCCTGGCGCGCATCTTCTCCGTAGCGCCTTCCGGAAAATTCGCCGATGGAGCCCAAAATATCCTTGAAGATATCCGATCCGTAGTTGGAAGAAGCCCCCTGGATGACCGCCGCCAGACGTTCGAGCCCCATCCCTGTGTCGATGTTGGGGCGCGGGAGCGGGGTCAGGCTTCCGTCCGGGCTGCGATCGAACTGGGTGAAGACCAGATTCCAGATCTCCAGAAACCGGTCGCAGTCGCAGCCGGGGTAGCAGTCGGGGCGGCCGCATCCGATCTCGGGCCCCTGATCGATATAGATCTCGGAACAGGGTCCGCAGGGCCCCGTGTCCCCCATGGCCCAGAAATTGTCTTTCTCCCCTAGGGGAACGATCTTCTCCGCCGGGACGCCGACCTTCTCAGCCCAGATTCTCCGCGCCTCGTCGTCATCCTTGAAGACGGAGACATAGAGCCGCTCCTCGGACAGGCCGTAGACCTGCGTGAGAAGCTCCCAGGCCCACACGATCGCTTCTTCCTTGAAATAGTCGCCGAAGGAGAAGTTGCCGAGCATCTCGAAGAAGGTGTGGTGGCGGGCCGTGTAGCCCACGTTGTCCAAATCGTTGTGCTTCCCGCCTGCCCGTACGCATTTCTGGCACGTGGCCGCCCGGGTATAGCCCCGCTTTTCCTCTCCCAGAAACATTCGTTTGAACTGCACCATCCCTGCATTGGTGAAAAGCAGGGTCGGGTCGTCCCTCGGGATAAGCGAAGAACTCTCCACAATCGCATGGCCCCGGCCTTTGAAGTAGTCCAGGAAGGCCTGCCTGATCTGTCTAAAATCCATTGGCTTCGTCATGAACGTGTTCCATCCTGTTCAAAAATACCCCCTGCGGGGGAAGGCGCCTCCAGATGGAGGCCCTTTCTCGATGGGCGTCGACCCGCCGGTTCTCTTTCAGGCGGATTCGGGGGCGGACTCAACCGGCTCCCCTCCGGCCTCCCTGGAAACGATCTGCCTCAGGCCGGTCTTTTCCAGGATCATCTCCGCGATCCGATCCCGGATATCGGTGTTCTCCGCCAGGAAACGCTTCACGTTTTCGCGGCCCTGCCCGATCCGGTCCTCTCCGAAAGAGTACCAGGCGCCGCTCTTCTCTACGATGCCCAACTCCACGCCGAGATCCAGGATATCCCCCTCTTTTGAAATGCCCTTGCCGTAGATGATGTCGAACTCGGCCTCTTTGAACGGCGGGGCGATCTTGTTCTTGACCACCTTTACCCGGGTGCGGTTCCCGATCGTGTCGGCACCCTCTTTGATGGCGGCGATGCGCCGGATGTCTAGACGCTGGCTGGCATAAAACTTGAGCGCATTCCCGCCCGTGGTGGTCTCGGGGCTCCCGAACATCACGCCGATCTTCATGCGGATCTGATTGATGAAGATCACGCAGGTATGGGATTTGCTGATGGTGGCCGTCAGCTTGCGCAGGGCCTGGCTCATGAGCCGCGCCTGCAGTCCGACATGCTGATCTCCCATTTCCCCCTCGATCTCCGCGCGGGGAACCAACGCGGCGACCGAATCGATCACCAGGACATCGATGGCCCCGCTCCTGACCAGAATTTCAGCGATGTCCAGGGCCTGCTCCCCGGTATCCGGCTGCGAAACCAGGAGGCTGTCGACATCCACCCCCAGATTTCGGGCATAGGAGATATCGAGGGCGTGCTCCGCATCGATGAAGGCCACCATTCCACCCTTTGCCTGGGCCTCCGCCGCGATGTGGAGCGCCAGGGTGGTCTTCCCCGACGACTCCGGGCCGTAGATCTCCACCACCCGTCCGCGGGGCACCCCGCCGACCCCGAGGGCGAGGTCGAGTGCCAGCGAACCGGTTGAAATAGCAGGGATGTCCAGAACCTTCTGCTCCCCCATCTTCATGATCGAGCCGCGGCCGAACTGCTTTTCTATCTGTGAAATCGCTTGTTCTACGGCCTTTCCTCGGTCCATCGCATCAACCCTCCTGCTGTGCCGGTTTCCAACCGGGCATGATTAAAAAACACGTGCACCTTTCCAGTCCGGATACGGGGAATTCTCTTCGCAGGCCTCGCCTGCTCAGTCCCATCCCAGCGGGGCGGGTCCCAGATTCTTCACACCTTCAAGCGCTCAATCCCAGCACCGTGCGGCGGGTCCCGGTCTTTTCGCACCTTTAGGGCGCTCAGTCCCACCGCTGTGCGGTGGGTCCCGGTTTCTTCACAGGCCTCGCCCGACCGGTCCCCCTTTCAAAAGGAGATCCATATCCGCCCAAAAGGCTTCCTGAAGAAAAAACCGGCCGCGGCCTTCGGTCATCCCGCCGGAGGGCCGGAGAGCGAGTCATCTCGACCCGGAGAGCGGCCAGGCGCCGAGGCGCGTATACACTGCCCCACCAGGCCTCAGGTCGCTCCGGTAAAGAACCAGTTCGTCGAGGACGGCCGGGGGCGTTGTCCATCCCGCCCGCTCTTTCAGGCATCGATCGAGCGCCTCGCCGGGCCGTGCATTCTCCCGGAATCTTCCCAGCGTGAGATGCGGCCGGAAAGGGCGTGTCTCACGTTGGATGCCGAAAGGTTGCAGCTCGTCCTGCAAAGCGTCCCGAAAGCCCCCCATCCGGTCGATGTCCCCCGCGAGGCCGATCCAGAGGACTCTCGGCCGACGGCTCCCACCGAAGGTCCCCAACCCTTCGAGGGCGATCCTGAAAGGGCTGAAGGCATGGCAAACGGCGGCGGCGGCGGACCCGATGCCGTCAAGATCTCCCTGCCGCACCTGACCGAGGAAAACCACGGTCAGATGCACGTTGTCCGGCGCCACCCAGCGCACATCCCGCATCCGCGGAACCAGGTCACGGTGGACTTCGCCGACTCCCTCCCGCAGGACACCGGGCAAGTCAAACGCCAGAAAGGAACGGATCTCCATGCAAAAAACGCCTCACCCAATCAAGCGCCATCATGGCGGCATTCTTCCGGATCTGTTTCCGGGTGCCCCAAAAGCGGTATCGTTCTGCAAACGAGGCTCCCTCATGCGCCAATCCGAAATAGACCGTACCAACAGGTTTTTCAGCCGAACCGCCCGCAGGCCCCGCGATACCTGTCACTGACAGACCGATATCCACGTGCATACGTCCGCGGACCCCTTCGGCCATCTCGAGCGCCGTCTCACGGCTGACGGCACCGTGCCGCGCGAGCGTCCTCCGCCGAACCCCCAGAAAACCCACCTTCGCGGCGTTGCTGTAGGAGATCACGCCTCCTTCGAAGTAGTCGGAGCTCCCCGGTACGTTGGTCAGCATCTGCCCGATCATCCCCCCGGTGCAGGACTCGGCCGATGCCAGTTTCAGGCCAGCCTTTATCAGACCCCGCCCGACGACCTCTTCCATCGTATCGCTTCCTGCGGAGAAGACATACTCCCCCAAAAGCCCCTGGACGGCCGATTCGGCCTGGTCGAGTTCACGGCTCACGGAGGGCTCGTCGGGGCCTCTCAGGCTGATCGTGATGTGGTTTTCGGGAAAGCGCGGGTAGAAACCGAATTGAACATCCGGGGACTTGGCCTCCAGACTCTTGAATGTCTCCGCAATGACAGGTTCACTGACGCCGTAAAGCTTCAGGATGCGCTGACGGAGCACCGGCAAGGTCTGGAACCGCTGCAAAAGATCAGGCAGCACGCACTCATCCATCAAATAACGCATCTGATCTGGCACCCCGGGCAGAAAATACAGCCGGACAGCCCCCTCGACCATCCGAAACCCGCAGGCATTTCCCTCCGGCTTCAGAACCTGCGCACCACCCGGCATCCAGGCCATCTTTTCAAGCGCCGCCGTCATTTCCATACCGCGTGCCTCGGCATGGCTCTTGATCAGATCGAACATCCGCCGGTCGAGGCAGAGCGGCCGCTTCAAGGCATCAGCCACAATCGCGGTGGTCATGTCGTCTTCGGTGGAGCCGAGGCCCCCGGTTACAATGACGAACAGCGATTCGCCGAGTGCACGCGAAAGGGCATCCGTAACTCTTTCCCGGTCGTCTCCAACAGCCGTCATCCGCGTGACCCGAAGGCCCGACGCCGTCAACCGCCCTGCAGCGTACCAGGCGTTCAGGTCCAGGGTTCTGCCCGAAATGAGCTCAGTGCCTATGGTGATGATTTCTCCGTACATATTTCGCGTGCCGGATGTTTTTCAAGGGCGGACGGCGGGCGGCCGCCGCGATGGTCGAATGCATGCCACCGGAGCGGGATTCCGCCCTCACGCGGAAGGCACCAGCCACAGGATCAGGCCGAGCACGACCCGGGCATACACCCCCGCCAGGAGATCATCGGCGACAATCCCCAAGCCGCCCTTCAACCTCTCGAGCCGCCTGATCGGATAAGGCTTGAGGATGTCGAAGAAACGAAACAGGAAAAAACCGGCGATCCAACCCAGCCAGGAAGGCGGGACCAGAAAGAGGGTCACCAGGGTCCCCGCGACCTCATCGATCACCACGGGCGAAGGATCATCCTTTCGGAGCAGCCGCCGCGTCCTCTCCGAGGACCAGAATGCCAGCCCGATCAGGGCGAGCGTCGCCAGCACCCCTCCTGCGCCTCCCGCAAGGCTCACCAGGTAGGCCAGAGGCAAAGCCGCCAGGGTTCCGAAGGTTCCCGAGGCAACCGGGGCAAGGCCGCTTCCGAACCAGGTCGACAGGACGAGGGCCGCCTTGCCCGAAAGAGAGGCGATCTTGAACGCGGCTGCGGGAGTCAAGGTATCAGATCGGTCTGTGGACATCAAGCAGGGATTGCCTCCGCTTCCACCCCTTTGCGCGGGGGGAGCCGGCCGGATCGCAGCAGCACTTGCCGGACAGGCGGTTCAGCCGGCCGGTATCGCCGAACCGCTCCACAGGGTGTATCCGGCTGACAGGTCTTGAAAAACGCCCTTCGGCTGCGCTCATCCCGCTTCACTGCTCAGCTCTTGTCATGTGCGCAGCTCATCGCGCCGGAATTGACAAACCTTCCGCCCGACCACTTTTTAACGGCCTGTAGACAAGGGATTTTACAACACGCTCCTGAGATGGGGGGGACGTCACAGGCCGGAATCCCCCAGTCCCGTCACCCAGGCATAGACGTCTCTCAAGGGGACCCGCCGGCTCACAGCCACCGCCCGGCAAGCCTCGTATTCCGGCACAAGCCTCCTGCGGCCTCCCGGATCCTTGACGCGTTTGACCTGGAGGGGCCCCCAGGGGCTCTCAACCGTCACGAGATCCCGCTCGAGCACCTCTCGCTCGCACATCCGAACCCGGACCCCGAGCGTGAGACTCTCTTCGAACAGAATACGGGTCAGGTCGTCTTTCCGGACCGGATGCGCCATGACCTGCACCTGCGTCCCAGGACGGTTCTTCTTCATCTGCACAGGGAAGAACACCACATCCAGCGCTCCGGCGCCGAAAAGCCTCTCCATCATGTAGCCCATAAACTCCGGGCTCGCATCGTCGAGGTTCGTTTCGAGCATGAGGACGGTCTCGGCATCTCCGGCAACCGCCGCATCTCCGATGAGCACCCTCAGGCAATTCGGTCTGTCCGGCAGATCCCGCGAGCCGGCACCGTACCCTATCCGCTGGATGCGCATGGCAGGCATCGGGCCCCAGGATGAAGCCAGGGCTTTGAGCAGTGCCGCCCCGGTCGGGGTCACCGTCTCCGTCTCCGTGCCGGCGTCCCTCACCTCCAGGCCTGCCAGGATCTCGAGGGTGGCGGGTGCGGGCAAAGGCAGCCTCCCGTGGGCCGACGAGGTAAATCCACGACCGAGCGGCAGGGGTGAGGCTTGTATGCTTTCGATGCCCAGAGATTCGACCCCGAACACACCGCCCACGATATCCACAATCGAATCGACCGCTCCGACCTCGTGGAAGGTCACCGCATCCGGAGAAAGCCCGTGGACCTTCCCCTCCGCCCGGGCCAGGATCTCGAAGACCGCCTCCGCGGCGCCCTTCGCCCAATCACTCAGGGCGGAGCTGTGGATGATGCGACGGACGTCCCCCAAACGCCGATGGGCGTGCTCATGCTGGAGCATCTCCACCAGAAAGCGCGTTCCCCGGATCCCCTGGCGCCGTTCTTCGCGCATGGCCAGGCGGTATCCCTCAAGCGGTAGCGTTTCGAGCGCCGCCTGGAGCTCCTCGAAGGGCAGACCAGCATCCAGCAGCGAACCGATGAACATGTCGCCGCTGACACCGGCATAGCAGTCGAAATAGGCCGTTTTCATCGGGTCAGGCCCTGCGGGCTCGAGGCCCACGCGCTAAAAAGCCTTACCCGGGCAGGTAAGGCTTTTATGAAGGGACAATCGATGGATTAGAGCGCTTCGGCAATCAGCTCGGAGATATCCTTGATCTCGATTTCATCTTCCTTGTTGGTGGTCTTGCGGCTGTCCTCGAGCATGGAGATGCAGTAAGGACAGGCTGTCGCGAGGATCTTGGCCCCGGTCTCGCACGCCTCGTGGATCCTCAGGTCCGAAAAACGCCACTCGGGCGGGGTTTCCATCCAAAGCCGCCCGCCGCCGGCGCCGCAGCACAGACTGTCTTTTCGGATGCGCTTCATCTCGACGAGCTTTCCGCCGGTCGCCGCGGAGATGAGAGCCCTCGGCTCGTCGTACACCTCGCTGTGCCGGCCGAGATAGCAAGGATCATGATAGGTGACCGTGGTGTCCAGGGTCTTGGACAGCTTGATCTTGCCTTCTTCCAGAAGCTTCGCCAGGAATTGCGTGTAATGCATCACCTCGAAATCCGCGCCGAATTCCGGGTATTCCTTGGAAAACGTATAAAAACAATGGGGGGAGGTGGTGATGACCTTTTTGACGCCCTTTTCGCTGTAAAGCTTGATGTTTTTCTCGGCCGTCTTCGTGAAAAGCTCTTCGTCGCCGATCTTGCGGACCGATTCCGCGCAGCAGTTCTCCTCCTCGCCGATCACGCCGAAGGAGACCCCGGCCGCCTTGAGCACCTTCACCATAGCCTTGGCGATCTTCTGGCTGCGCGCGTCGATCGTGGAGGTGCAGCAGACGAACAGGAAGTATTCCTGGCTGCCGTCGAACTGCGGGATATCGAGTCCGCTCATCCACTGCACGCGCTTTTCACGTGGTTCGGACCATGGGTTGCCCTGGCTGTGGACACTTCCGGTGGCGGTCTTGAGGACGCCCGGGAGCGAGCCGGCCTCGACCATCATACCGCGCATGGCCTTGACGATGTCGATAATGGTGACGCCCCTGGGGCATTTCAAAACGCACTTGTTGCAGGTCGTGCAGCCAAAAAGAATGTCATCCGATTCGTAGCCTTCCACGCCGAGTTGCGCCATGCGAATCATCTTGCGGATATTGAACGGCCCGTCGACGATCCGCCACGGACAGGACCCGGCGCACATGCCGCACTGCATACAGAGATTGAGTTTCTCGGCCCCCATCGCCACGAGGGCCTCATTGACTTCATACAGCGGGGTTAATGCTTCCATGAGGTGTGTGCTCCTTTCAGAATTTTGGCCTCTCCGGTTCAGCCGGACGGGGGCAATCCAAAGAATGTGATTTTTTTAACAAACGCCTTCATTAATGTCAACAGAAGATGACGGGTGAAAAGACAGGACCTCCATGCGGCACGTGAGACGCCGAAAGCGCCTGCCTGCAGAGGACCTCGCTCCCGGAGGGGAGCGGAAACCGGACCGCCGCAAATGGGCTCTTTTGCCAATCTCGGCGTCAATCTGCAGGTTCACGCCCGGTCTAGCCGAGGATGGGGGCGAAAGGCTCCTCGGCGGTGAAATCGGGGACCAGCGGTCTCCATGAGAATCCTTCCCCCCCCGCCGGAACCTCCTCAGGGAACTGTACGAACAGGTTTCTGAATCCCAGGGCGAGCGCGTGATCGAAGACCCGGTCGAACTCATCCTTGGACAGCCGGCGGTTGAGGGGGGCGTGGGCCTGGGGGGTCACGGGGTGGTACTGCGACATCAAACTCAGAGGGAGCCTGTCACCAAATTCCAGGAAAAGCATGGTCAAGGCGTCCATCGAATTTTCCACCTCCCCGGGGAGGATCAGGTGCCGGACCAGCACGCCCTTGCCGGCCGGCGCGCCATCCGTTTCAAACGAATCCAGAAATCCCTTCTGCCGGATCATCTCGGCGACCGCATCCAAAGCCTTCCCCGGATAATCCGGACACCGCGACAGTTTGCGCGCGAGTTCCGAATCCGAATACTTGAAATCCGGCAGGTAGACATCCGCAAAAGGCTCCGCCTGCTGCAGCGACTCGATCTGCTGATACCCCGAGAGGTTGTATACCAGAGGTAGACGGACTCCCCTTCTATCCCGGCAGATCGACACGACCTCGAAGACATCGGGGAAAAAATGGTCGGGCGTGACAAAATTGATATTGTGCACACGGTGCCGCACCGCCATATCGATGATCCGCCCCGCCAGATCCTCTGCCGTGAGCGCCTCCCCCAAACCTCCGCGGGAGATCTGATGATTTTGACAGAAGCTGCAGCGCACGGCACAGCCGGTGAAAAAGACGGTGCCCGATCCGCTTTCCCCGCTGATCGGCGGCTCCTCGCCGAAATGCGGCCCGACATAGGCCACCCGCAGGGTGTCGGCCTCTCCGCAAACCCCCCGTCGGACCGAGCGGTCCACCCTGCAGTCGCGCGGGCAAAGACGGCATTCGTCGTACAGGGCCCTGTAAGTTATGTCGATCCCGATCATGTTTCCCCGGTGCAGCCGAGTTTCCGATCCGTAAGCGAGAGTTTTTCCTCTCTCGCCGCAAGCGTTCCGCAATTCGCCAGCGGCGGCATCATAACACAACAATCGGAAAAGTTTGTGAATATATTCTTTTGACAAATCCCATCACAATCGCTATAAGGGTTGATCGTAAAAAGCCAATCTGGGGCGAATCGCCTTGAAATCCGGCGCTTTTTCGCTCTTCAAGGGAATCATGAGGAGGTCCACGCATGTTTTTCACCGTCTCGCTCTATACCTCTTTGGCCATTTTTCTCATCGGCCTGATTTACAAGATCGGCACATGGTTCACCCGTCAGGTGGGCATGGGCGGGAAGAGCTTCTCGACCGGCGAGCGCATCGGAGCCGCCATGAAAGGCATCCTGGCGGTCCTGTTCAGCGCCAGGATGGGAACCCTGATCAAGGCCTTCCTTGTCGACGTCCTCTGGCAGCAGCGCATCCTCAAGGAAGACACCCTGCGCTGGGTCATGCACATGCTGATCTTCTGGGGATTCACGCTGCTCCTGCTGATGCACGCCCTCGGAAGCATCCTGACCGTCGCGGTTTTCCCGGATTACGCCTCGACCCTCAATCCCTACATGTTCCTGAGAAACCTCTTCGGCGCCATGGTCGTGGTCGGCGTGGCCATCGCCGTCTACCGGCGGTTCATCCTCAAGGTGCCCCGCCTCAGGACCAGCGGGATGGATAAATATGCCATCCTCATCGTCGCCGTCATCATCCTTTCGGGGATCTTCCTCGAGGCGGTCAAGATCACGTCTCACTCCGACTTCATGCGCATGGTGGAGGACTATGCCGACTCGACCGACCCGGAGGACGTCAGGCCGCTCGAGAGCTACTGGGTCGAACATTTCGGCGTCGTCTCCCCTGGCGTCAAGCCGCCCTTCGACGCCGAGACCCTTGCCGACGGCGGGGATATGCACGAAATGAGCTGCGCGGCATGCCACTCCGCGCCGCAGTGGGCCTTCACCGGATATCCGCTGGCGAAGCTCATCAGCCCCATCGCCCTCGGCCTGGACCGGGCCGGCGCGGGCACCTTCCTCTGGTACATCCATTTGTGGGCATGCTTCTTCGGTCTGGCCTATCTGCCTTTCAGCAAGATGTTTCACCTTTTTGCCACACCGGTCAGCCTGCTGGCCAACGCCGTGATGGACCCCGCAACGTCCGATCCGGCCAACGTCGCCACCCGCCAGGTGATGGAGCTCGATGCCTGTACGCACTGCGGCACCTGCAGTCTGCGCTGTTCGGCCGCCGGGGCCTTCGCCGCCATCGGGAACGAATGCATCCTCCCGTCCGAAAAAATGGCCGTGCTCAAGAAATGGGCTTCCCGTAAGACCCTCAGCCCCGAGGAGAACCGGGCGTTGATCGAAGGCATCTGGGTCTGCACGAGCTGCGACCGCTGCACCGTCGTCTGCCCCTCCGGCATCAACCTGAGGGAGATGTGGCTCAACCTCCGGGAGGTGCAGTTCGAGAAAGGCTACGCCGACCCGGTCGTGCTCTCTCCGCTGTCTTACGTCGTCGGGATGTTCCGCAAAGGCCTCGTCTCCGACGATTATCCGGAGCCGAGCGAATCGGCCAAGAGGCGGCTTGTCCTGGATTTCGAGGCCCTGAAGGCCCAGAACCGCCCCATCGCCCTCCATGCGCCGGCATCGGGCAAAGCGGCGGCACTGAGCCGCGCAAACACTTTCAGCTACTGCTTCGGATGCCAGAACTGCACCACGGTCTGCCCGGTCGTCGGCAGCTGCGAAGAACCCGAAAAGGCCCTTGGGCTCCTGCCGCATCAGATCATGTGCTCCCTCGGGCTGGGCCTCGTCGATATGGCTGCCGGTTCCCGCATGATCTGGGATTGCCTGACCTGTTATCAGTGTCAAGAGCACTGCCCCCAGAACGTGCGGGTTACGGATATCCTGTATGAACTGAAGCATGTGGCGATCCGCAATCAGGAGAAATCCGCCGGAAAGTCCGGGGCCATAAGCCAGGCCGCCTGATCGGCTGTCCTTCTGGAAACAATCCTGCCGGGCCGTTTCCGTAGATTCAAACCGCCACGGGCGGGGCGATCCGGGCGCGGGCCGGTGCGAGTCTTCGAGCCAGGCCGACCGGGTCTGGTCATGATGGAACGGAATTGAGGTACCAACCATGAACTTTGCATTTTTCCTAGGCTGCAACATCCCGGCCCGTGTTCCACAATACGAGACGGCTTCACGCGCCGTCCTGGCGCGCCTCGGGGTCGAACTCCGGGATTTCCGCGAATTCAACTGCTGCGGCTACCCGCTGCGCAATATCGACGAGATGGCCTTTCTGGTCTCCTCCGCCAAGAACCTGGCCCTCGCCGAACAGGCCGGTCTGGACATGCTGACCCTGTGCAAGTGCTGCTACGGTACGCTCAGGAAGGCCCAATACACCCTCCGGGGGGATGAAGACCTCAAACGCGACGTCAACCGGATCCTGGACCGGGAGGGTCTCCATTACGAGGGCAAGACCGAGATCAAACATCTTCTGCCTTTTCTGCACCGCGAGATCGGCATCAAAACGCTCAAAGACACCCTGAAGACCAGCTTCAAGGGACTCAGCATCGCCGCCCACTACGGCTGTCACGCCCTGCGCCCGAGCGAGGTCACCCAGTTCGACGATCCGGTCGCTCCCACCCTTTTCGAAGAGCTCGTGAAACTGCTCGGAGCCAAACCGGTCGACTGGCCGACGCGCCTCGAGTGCTGCGGTGCCCCGCTTCTGGGCATCAATGATCGCGTGTCGCTCGATCTGACGCGCAAGAAACTGCGGGACGGAAAAAAGGCCGGAGCCGACTTTCTCTGCACGGCCTGTCCCTGGTGCCAGCAGCAGTTCGACACGGTCCAGCAGACGATCGTTTCCCATAACGGCAACAAGGAATATCTCGCTTCGATCCTTTATCCACAACTGCTCGGGCTCTGCATGGGCATCGATGCCGAGACGCTCGGGATCAAGCGGAACAAGATCGACATCAGCGGTGTCACGTCTTTTTTCGATACCGGCAAAGAGGAGTAAACCATGTCACAGAATAAAACCGGCGCTGTGATGGTCGTTGGGGGTGGCATAACGGGGATGCAGGCCGCGCTTGACCTGGCCGATTCCGGTTATTTCGTTTACCTGGTCGAGAGATCCAGTTCCATCGGCGGCATGATGTCCCAGCTGGACAAGACCTTCCCGACCAACGATTGCGCCATGTGAATTATCTCTCCCAAACTGGTCGAGGTCGGCCGGCATATCAATATCGAACTGTTGACCCTCTCCGAGGTTACAGACGTCTCGGGGACTGAAGGGGATTTCCGCGTCAAGGTCAAACAGCACCCGAGGTACGTGGACCTTGACAAGTGCATCGCCTGCGGGCTGTGCGCCGAAAAATGCCCCAAAAAGGTGGGCAACGAATACGACGAGCGGCTGGTCAAGCGCAAAGCCATCTATGTCAAATACCCGCAGGCGGTGCCGCTCAAATACGCGATCGACGACAAGAACTGCATCTATCTGACGAAGGGCAAGTGCAGGACCTGTGAAAAGGTCTGCCCGGCCGGGGCGATCAACTACGAGGACAAAGGCAGAGACCTCGACCTGCAGGTCGGCTCCATCCTCCTCGCGCTCGGCGGCCAGGTCTTCGACCCAGCGGTCCACGATACTTACGGCTACGCCAAACACCCCAACATCGTGACGAGCCTCGAGTTCGAGCGGATCCTCTCTTCGTCCGGCCCTTACGGCGGCCATCTGGTCAGGCCCCTGGACCACAAGGAGCCGAAGAAGATCGCCTGGCTGCAGTGCGTCGGGTCCCGGGACGAGCACCTGGGGGCGAAGGGGTACTGCTCCGGCGTCTGCTGCACCTACGCCATCAAAGAGGCGATGCTCGCCAAGGAGCACAGCAAGGAAGGGCTCGACACGACCATCTTCTATATCGACATCCGGACCTATGGGAAGGATTTCGAGCGCTATTACAACCGCGCCAAGGATCAGATGGGCGTGCGCTTCATCAAGTCCAGGATCACCAACATCACGCCCCTCGAAGACGGACGCCTCCTGCTCCGTTATGTGGACGAAGCCGGCAAACGGATCGAGGAGGACTTCGACATCGTGGTCCTGTCGGTGGGCCTCGAGGCCAATCCGGAATCGGCGGAGCTCGCCGCCCGGTTCGGGGTCAAGCTGGACCACTACAACTTCGCCAGCACCAGCAGCTTCGCCCCGGTTGAAAGCTCGCGCCCGGGCGTTTACGTCTGCGGTGTCTGTCAAGGCCCGAAGGACATCCCCACCTCCGTCGTGGATTCCAGTGCAGCGGCCGGGGTGGCCGGCAGCCGGCTCACCGAGGCGCGCTGGTCTCTGACGAAGACCAAAGAGATCCCGAAAGAGATCGACATCCGCGGCGAGCCGACCCGTATCGGGGTGTTCGTGTGCTGCTGCGGCACCAATATCGCCGGGACGGTTGATGTTCCTTCCGTCGTCGAGTTCGCCAAGGGGCTTCCGGGCGTCGCCTACGCCGAACAGAACATGTTCAGCTGCTCCCAGGACACCCAGGACAAAATGCGGCAGGTGATCGAGGAACAGCACCTCAACCGCGTGGTGGTCGCCGCCTGCACACCCAAGACGCACGAGCCGCTCTTCCAGGAGACGCTGACCAACGCGGGCATCAACAAATATCTGTTCGAGATGGCCAATATCCGGAATCAGTGCTCCTGGGTCCACAAGGACGACCCGGACGCCGCCACGGCCAAGGCCAAGGACCTGGTCAGGATGGCCGTCGCGAAGGTCGCCCTCCTCGAACCCCTTCCCGAACCGAAGCTCCAGATCACCCCGTCGGCCCTGATCATCGGCGGGGGAATCGCCGGCATGGCCGCCGCACGCAATCTGGCCGATCAGGGATACGATACGTACCTGGTCGAGAAGACCGGCGCGCTCGGCGGGAATGCCATCCATCTGCACGAGACCTGGAGAGGGGAAGACATTCAGGCCCAGCTCGCCAAGATGATCGAAGCCACCCGGTCCAACGAGCGGATCCAGGTCTTCCTCAACTCCCAGATCACGCAGGTCGACGGGTTTGTCGGGAATTTCCGCACCACCATCCGGACGAACGGCGAAGACCAGGTCCTGGAACACGGCGTAACGATCTTCGCTTCAGGGGCCTCCGAGTACAAGCCCGACCAGTATCTCTACGGGCAGGACCCCCGCGTCATGACGGGGCTTGAACTCCAACAGCGTTTCATCGATCAGGACCCGGAACTCGAAAAGGCCGACACGGCGGTCTTCGTCCAGTGCGTGGGCTCCCGCATCCCCGAGCGCCCCTACTGCTCGAAGGTCTGCTGCACCCAGTCCATCAAGAGCGCCCTCAAGCTGAAGGACATCAATCCACGGATGGACATCTTCATTGTCTACCGGGATATGCGCCCTTACGGACTGCGCGAAGACCTCTACCGGGAGGCGCGCACCCGCGGCATCCACTTTGTGCGCTACAACTCCGAGAAGGGCCTGGATGTGGCCGTCAAAGACAATAAGCTCTCGGTCGGCTTCATCGACCGCGTCCTGCGGCGCCCCATGGAGATCCAGCCGGACTTCCTGGTGCTCGCCTCGGCCGTGGTTCCCGAAAAGGAAAGCCCGCTCGCCCAGTTCTACAAGGTTTCCCAGAACGATGACGGATTCTACGCCGAGGCCCACGTCAAGCTGCGTCCGGTGGATTTCGCCACGGACGGGGTGTTCGTTTGCGGGCTCGCCCATGCGCCCAAACCGATCGACGAATCCATCACCCAGGCCCAGGCGGCCGCCGCCCGGGCAGTCACCCTGCTCTCCGCGAAGATCATCCCGGTCAGCGGCACGGTCGCCCAGGTCGACCCGAACTTCTGCAGCCAGTGCGGCGTCTGCGTGACCATCTGCCCCTACTCGGCCCCCCGGTTCAACGAGAAGACCGGCAAGGCCGAAATCCAGTCGGAGCTTTGCAAGGGCTGCGGTCTGTGCGCCGCCTCCTGCCGGTCGGGGGCCATTCACCTCAAGGGATTCGACACCTCGCAGATCATGGCCATGATCGACCAGGCCGGTTGAAACACCAGACGGGGGCTTCGGCCCCCTTTTTAAATGATGATGGGGCCCCGGTAGAAGCGTCCGAGCACGTCCTCCGCGCGGCCCTCCCTGTCGAGCCGAACCGCCTGCGGGAGGTGTCCGAGCACGTCCCGCGCCGTCATGCCGTCCTCCCCCATCGCCTGGGCCGCCAGATCCCCCGCCAGCCCGTGGATGAAGACCCCCTTCAGCACCGCCTCTTCGAAACCCAGCCCGAGGCCCAGCATGGCGGCGATGACCCCCGTCAGGACGTCGCCCGACCCGGCGCTGCCCATGCCGCTGTTTCCACTCAGATTCACATAGACCCGGCCGTCCGGACACCCGATCAGAGAGTGCGCCCCCTTCAGCACGACGTGTGCGCGCAGATCGCGCGCAGCCTTCTGGACGGCGGCCACCCGGTCGGCCTGGATCTCCGCCGTCGCCACACCCGCAATCCGCGCCATTTCGCCCGGGTGCGGCGTCAGCACGGTCGGGGCCTTGCGCTGCCGGATGCAGTCGAGGTCGCGGCAAACCGCGGTGATGCCATCCCCGTCAAGCAGCAGCGGCCGCTCGATCCGGGCGGCGAGATCCAAGACCAGGCGCTGCGTCTCCTGATCCAGGGACAGGCCCGGACCCATGACGACCATTTCCATGCCTTCCGACAGCCTCAGGAGTTCATCCGCATTTTCTTCCGAGATGCTGCCGGTGTCGGTTTCCGCCATGGGCACCAGCACGATCTCCCGGCCCTCCACGGCGATGAAGGGGGCCATGGCCGCCGGCACGGCAAGCCGGGAATACCCGCCCCCGGCCCTCAGAAAGGCATAGGCCGCCAGGAAGGGGGCGCCGTAGTAACTCGCGGCACCACAGATGAAGAGCGCCTGCCCGAAAGACCCCTTGTGCCCGTCCGGATCACGCGGCGGGAGAACCACCGGAAGGTTTACGGCCACATCCAGCCAGGAGGCGTCCTGCAGTTCCGGAGGGAAGGAGATGTGGGTGACGAAGAGTTCACCGCACAGGTCATAACCCGGATACAGCAGGTTGCCGATCTTCGGCAGGCCGAAGGTGACCGTCAGATCCGCTTTGACGGCCGCACCCATCACCCGGCCGGTGTCGCCCTGCACCCCGGAGGGGATGTCGACGCTCACCACGGGCTTTCCGCTCCGGTTGACCGCCTCGATCACCTCGCGGTAGATCCCCGACACCTCCCGCGCAAGGCCCGTTCCAAAAATGGCGTCGATCAGGACATCCGCCCCCTGCGCGACGCGAGCGGCCTCCCCCGCATCCACGATCCTCCTCACCGGCAGGCCGAGGGCCATGACGATCTCCCGGTTCAACTGCGCCGCGCCGCTGAACCTCTCGGGATCCGCCAGCAGGCAGACATCGACGGCGGCGCCTGCCGCGTGCAGCTTGCGTGCAACGACAAACCCGTCCCCTCCGTTGTTGCCCCCGCCGCAGAAAACCGCAAAACGCCTGCCGCTCATTGCATACCGCCGCGAGAGGGCGAAATAAACCGCCTCCCCGGCGTTTTCCATCAGGAGTTCCTCCCGGATACCGTACCGCTCGATCGCCATCCGGTCCATATCCCGCATCTGTGAAACCCGTGCAATCTTCATATCTTTCGACTCCCGTCCATCCTCCGGCCCTCTTCCTGAGACGACCGGCAACGCGCCCAGACCGCCGTCCTTGAAATCCTGCCCATCGAACCGCTCTCCGCCGACGCTCCGTCCCCGATCCCTCGGCGGATGCAATGCCGCGTTCCTGGTTGAAACGCGCTCCTCTTTCGCCCGACCCCCCGTTTGTGTCCGGGCAGAAAGTCTAAACGCCTCAGTGGCTTACACGGGAAACCGATTCCTCCCATCAAACTTTCAGATTGGGCATCAATCCCTCCGCCCAACCAGCTGGTTTCACGGACATTGCCAAGCGGGAACTATCCCGAGGGGGTGGGACTGAGCACGCGAAGCGTCTGAAGAAAAAGCCTTCTTTTCGAATGTGTCATTAGAGTCCATCCGGAAATGATCTTCCGGTAGAACCCGGTTTCCCATCCGGCGATGAGAATCTTTAGCCAATACCAAGGAAATCAAGCGGTTGTGCGTAGGCGACCTGCAGGTCGCCTACGCACAACCAAACGTGCAGATTGACGCCGCGGTTGGCCAAAAAGACCATTTCCCGATGGATCAGACTAGAAATAAAAATGGGTGCCGACCCCCAGACTTTCGATCTTTTGGTCGTAGAACTGCCCGCTAGGGGCATGACCGTTGTAATAATCGAGGGTCAGGAGATAGCGCCGGGTGCCCGTTTCGAGCGACTTGAAACGGACGCCTACCCGCAGCGACAGGTCCGTGCTCCAATCGTTCTCCTGATTGAACTGCAGATCCAACCCCATCAGCGGCGTCACCCAATCCTTCAGATACTGGCGCGGGCTTTCATATTCGAAGCCCAGATGGGAAAACCAGGGTTCGAGCTCGGAAGGGGTCCTCCGAACGAGGTACCCGCCGCCCCCGTAGACGCGGAAAGACGTCAAAAAGCGCTGTGAAAGCGTCAGGCTCAGGGCCTCGTAACTGAGGTTGACCCGGTCTACCCCGCCTCTCAGGATATACTCGTCTCCCAGATGGGAACTCTGGTGGTAGAAACGCATCAGGGCGCTGAAATCGCGATCCCGGTAAGTCCAAGAGGGGAAAGAGACCCAGAAGTCGCTGTTGATCAGATCATAGGAATCAGCGTCCATATCGAAGACGGAGAAGACGGCGGCCTCGATCCCGAGTTCCCAGCTTCGCCCCGAAGGAAAGACTTCCCTGTATAACGGGAAGCGCTCGCCGAAACTGACCGCACCCATGTGGCTGAACTCCTCGCCGTCGAGGAGCCATACGAAACTCGCGGAAAAGTGGGGCCAGCGGGGATCAGCGATGAGGGGCTCGAAAAGGCTGCCCCCTTTCGGGAAAAAAGAGGCTTCTTTCACGGCGCAAACCCTTTCGGAAGCAGCCGGAGCTGGAGCCGGCTCCACCGTCTGAACCTCCACGATCTCCACCTGCTCGACCCCCGGGACATCGAGCAGCGTCTTCCGAAGGCGCTCTTCCACGTCGCTCGGCAGGCCCGACAACTCCAGGGTGATGACGCCGTTCCGGACGCTGACAGAGCGGCACCCCACCTGGAACTCGCGCTCGATCACCGCCGTCGCGTAACCGGCAAGATAAGCGTCTTCTTTCCTCTCTTCAGAGGCTCCCGCAGGCCGCCAGCAACCCATCGTGCATGCGAGCGCGACCATCATTCCCAACCACCTCTTTGCGCAACGTATCCTCATCTTTCTGCTCACTCCGCTCCTCAAAAGGCCACCGGGCCCGCAATGCTCGGCGCCTGGGTCAAATACGGATCAACGCGTGCACAGAAACCCTTTGTTCACAAGGAACGGAAAAAATATCCGCACGCAAAACCTTCGAAATTCCGGCGAATGCGACCCTCAGGCCACCATGGCGCAGTGCCGGGGGAATCGGCAGAACACAGCCCATGGAGCCCTTCCACGATCTGTCCATGGCTTCCCCGGTCCAAACGCGGTTTCGAGCCTGAGATGGAGAACGACCCGCGATGGACAAATCCTTGAGGCCGAGAATCACCCCGAACGGGCATCGGCATGGGTTCGGAGCAGCGCCGTCACACGGCTCCGAATCCATGCACCCGGCTGAACCATGTGGCTTCGTCGCCGTATTTTACACGTTCCCGCCTCTTTTGCCCAAGAAAAGTGAAAAACCACGGGCTATCCGAACAGCGCGTCCCGATGCGGGGTGGCCCGTGTCGGCACCCTTGGACCTGCAGCGCTCCTGCAACCGGAAGCGCCCGAACGGGGATTCTTCACCCTTTTCATTGTGATTCTGAACCGTTGACAATCAAGGGAGGCTGTGTTAGGGTCCGCCCAGAGATGGATTTTCACCCCGATCCCAGAGGCTGCCCATGGCTGATGACAAAGATTCCCGAGAAAAGCCCCCGCTTGATTTTTCGTTCGATAACAATCACACCGCCTATTCCAATCTGGATGCCGCGGATCCTGACGCCGCTTCAGACATCCTCGAACTGACGGACGTGGTGGAACGAGGACCCGGTTACGAAGAGGCTGAGGCTATCACTCTGTCCAACCTGGACGCCGCTTTGAGGCAGGAAAGGGCGCTTGAATCCGAGGAGACGGAAGAGACTCCGGGGTATCACTCCAAGGGCATGGGCGGAGGCCCGCGTTCAAGCGGCTTCGAAGGCGCCGGAGCGGACGAGGACCTCTATGTATTTCAGCCGGAGAGCACCCCGGCCGCAACTCCTCAGGAAGGACGCCCCCCGGATCATCCTATGGCCATCTCGGAGGATCGGATCGAGGAGATCATCCGGCGGATCGTTGGAGAAACCGTTGAACGTGTTGCAAGGGAAACCCTGACAACGGTTGCAGAAAAACTGATTCGCGAGGCCATCGACTCCCTGAAGGAAAGTCTTCAGTCCGAGCAGGATTGACGCCGATCCACCGGGTCGCAGCCAGGGCCTGCCGCCGCAGCCAAAGATCCGATCGAACTTCTGTCGACCCGAACCCGAGCCAGCCGTGCCGGTGCGCGGAAACGCGTGCAACCCCTGCAAACCCGCCGGTTCTCTGTTTGAAGCGCCCGAATTGCCGAGGCAGCCAGTCGAATCTCCCCACGATTTCCGGCAGTCGACACGACAGCGCCCGGACTTCTCGCCCGGGAACGCCGGGCGCAGGGTCGCGGCCGGCAGGACCCCCATGTGCCCGGTGTCCGCGGGTCCCCGCTCCGGCGGCCTGGCAGCGACACCCTTGCGGGCCGGTGAAGAAGCGTCTTGATCGTCGGCGTTTATCCTGGTAAAAGTAATGTTTTCGATTTTCTCTGAAGGAGTCATTGATTCATGGAACGTGAAACCCTGCCGAAAAGCTACGAACCGGGTGACGTGGAAAAACGGTGGTACAGCCACTGGGAAGACAACGGGCTTTTCCGCGCCGCCGCCACCTCGGATGCCCCTCCCTACTGCATCGTCATCCCCCCGCCGAACGTCACGGGGACTCTGCACATGGGGCACGCCCTCAACAACACCCTGCAGGACATTCTCTGCCGTTTCAAACGGATGCGGGGCTACAACGTCCTGTGGCAGCCCGGTACGGACCACGCCGGCATCGCCACCCAGAACGTCGTGGAAAAGGCCCTGGCCGCCGAGGGCAAGGACCGGCACTCGGTCGGCAGGGACGCGTTCATCGACCTCGTATGGGAATGGCGCAAGAAGTACGGCGGGCTCATCATCAATCAACTGAAGCGCCTCGGATGCTGCTGCGACTGGAGCCGGGAGCGTTTCACGATGGACGAAGGGCTTTCGAGGGCCGTCCGGGAGGTCTTCGTTCAACTCTACGATGAAGGTCTGATTTACCGCGGCGACTATATCATCAACTGGTGCCCGCGCTGCCACACCGCTTTGGCGGATCTCGAGGTCGAACACGAAGAACTGGACAGCCACCTGTACTATATCCGCTACCCCGTCGAAGGCCGGGACGGCCACATCGTCGTAGCCACCACGCGGCCGGAGACCATGCTCGGGGACACGGCGGTGGCCGTGAACCCGGAGGACGAGCGCTATAGCCGCTTTTCCGGGCTGCACGTCATCCTGCCCCTGCTCAACAAACCGATCCCCATCATCTTCGACACCTATGTCGACAAGGAGTTCGGGACCGGGGCCCTCAAAATCACACCCGCCCACGATCCGAACGACTTCGAGATCGGCCGCAGGTTCAGCCTCGAACAGATCAAGGTCATCGACGAGAACGGCCGGATGAACGATCTTGCAGGGGCGTACCGGGGCCTCGACCGCTTCGAGTGCCGCAGGAAGGTCCTGGCCGACCTGGAGGCGCAGGGCCTCCTGGAGAAGATCGAACCCTATCGCCACGCCGTCGGTCATTGCTATCGCTGCAAGACCATGATCGAGCCCCTGCTGTCGAAGCAGTGGTTCGTGCGGGTCGCGCCGCTCGCCGCCGAGGCTTTGGAGGCGGTCAAGCAGGGAGAGACCCGCATCTACCCCTCCAACTGGGAGGCCGTTTACGAAGAGTGGATGACCAACATCAAAGACTGGTGCGTCTCCCGCCAGATCTGGTGGGGGCACCGCATACCGGCCTGGACCTGTGAAGAGTGCGGGGAGGTCCAGGTGGCCAAGGAGGCGCCGGACTCCTGCAAGGCCTGCGGATCGACGCGGTTGACCCAGGAGACCGACGTCCTCGACACCTGGTTCAGCTCCGCCCTCTGGCCCTTCTCAACCCTGGGCTGGCCCGACCAAACCCCGGAGCTCAAGACCTTTTACCCCACGGCAGCCCTCGTGACCGGCTTCGACATCCTCTTTTTCTGGGTCGCCCGGATGATGATGATGGGCATCCACTTCATGGGCCGGGTCCCCTTCCGGGACGTTTACATCCACGCCCTGGTGCGGGATGCCGAAGGCAAGAAGATGAGCAAATCCAAGGGGAACGTCATCGACCCCCTGGTGGTCATGGACCAGTTCGGCACGGACGCCTTCCGCTTCACCCTCGCCGCCCTTGCGGCCCAGGGGCGCGACATCAAGCTCTCGGAGGAGCGAATCCTCGGCTACCGTCACTTTGTCAACAAGATCTGGAATGCCGCGCGCCTCGTGCTGATGAACCTGGACGACCGTCCCCTGCCGGAGACGCCCCGGGACCTCACGCTCGCCGACCGGTGGATTTTCACCCGTCTCGGGCAGGTGAGCGAAGGCATGGCCACAGCCATCGACGATTACAAGTTCAACGAGGCGGCGATGCTCGCCTACCAGTTCGTCTGGCATGAATTCTGCGACTGGTACCTCGAAATGGCCAAGCAGGGCTTCTACAGCGACGATCCCGCGGTCAAGGAATCGGCCCAGGCGGCCGCACAGCAGGTGCTCGCCGCATCCCTCAAGCTGCTCCATCCCTTCATGCCCTTCGTGACCGAAGAGATCTGGCAGCGTCTGCCCGGCACCCGGCAAAGCATCATGACGGCGCCTTTCCCCAAGGCGGGGGATTACCCCGAGGATGCCCAGGCGATCCGCGAAATGGACCTCCTGATGGGGGTGATCACCGGCATCCGCAACATCCGCGGCGAGATGAACATCTCCCCCTCCAAAACGGTCAGCGTGGTGATCGACCTCGCCCGGGCCGAGGACGAAGAACTCCTGCGCCGGGACCTCAAACACGTCCACACGCTCGCCAGGGTCGACGGCATCACCCTCGGAACCGGCCTTGACAAGCCCGAGGCCTCCGCGACCGCGGTATTCCAGCAGAACCAGGTGCATGTCCTCCTGCGCGGGCTGCTCGATTTCGAGGAGGAGAAAAAGCGCATCAGCAAGGCCATGCAGAAACTGCAGAAAGACATGCAGACCGCCGAACGGAAGCTCGGCAATCCTGGCTTTCTGGACAAGGCCCCGGCCGAGGTCGTACAGGAGGTGCGTGAAAAACTGGCCGCTCAGCAGGCCGAGTTCGAAAAGCTGCAGCAGAACCTCCACTTCTTCGAGGAGATCCGTTCCTGAAGGGAGGAAGCCGCGCCCGGTGCAGAAAGCTCCGAATTGCGGACGCGCCAGACGTGAGGGCCTCGCTGGGCCCGCGCCCGGGGTAGAGCCCCTGCCCCGCTCAAGCGCCTTTTTAGGAGATCTGAAACGCCATGAGTGTCCCCGCAATCGAGGTCGAACATCTCTGGTTCGCGTTCGATGAACGCCCCATCATCCAGGATGTCAATTTCCGCCTGGAACAGGGCGATTTCCTAGGGATCCTCGGCCCCAACGGGGGCGGTAAGACGACCCTCCTGAAGCTGCTGCTGGGGCTGCTGAAACCCGACAAGGGCACCATCCGGATCCTCGGGCAGGAGCCGAACGATGCAAGGCACCGGGTCGGCTACGTCCCACAGCACACCGACTTCAACATCAGCTTCCCCATCTCGGCCCTGGAACTGGCGCTGATGGGACGCCTTTCCCAGGCCCGGATCGGCAGACGGTACAGCCGGGAGGACCGCGGCAAGGTCGAGGAGGCCCTGAAAAGGGTGGGGATGTGGGAAGAGCGGGCCACCCCCATCGGACATCTTTCAGGCGGGCAGCGCCAGCGGGTCTTCATCGCCCGGGCGCTCGCCACGGACCCCAAGATCCTCTTTCTGGACGAACCGACCTCCAGTGTGGACGCCGAGTTTCAGGTCGACCTCTATGACTTTCTTCGGGACCTGAACCGCAGCGTAACGATCGTGGTGATCACGCACGATATCGGCGTCATCTCGAGGCACGTCAAGTCGGTCGCCTGCATCAACCGCAAGATGATCTTTCACGGCGAAGGCCAGATCACCACGGAGATGCTCAACATGGCCTATCATTGCCCGGTCGACCTCATCGCGCACGGGATCCCGCACCGCGTCCTGCCGAAACACGAGGAGCATTGACGTGTGGGAAGCCCTTCAGTACGAATTCATGCGCAACGCCCTCGCCGCGGGCATCCTGGTCAGCATCGTCTGCGGGGTCATCGGGACGCTTGTGGTCGTCAACCGGATCGTTTTCATCTCCGGCGGAATCGCCCACGCGGCTTACGGCGGCATCGGCCTGGCCTTTTATGCCGGGATCCCCCCCACGCTGGGGGCGGGCCTCTTTTCCATGGCGGTGGCCATGATCATGGGCGCCGTCAGCTTCAGAAACCGTCACCGGGCCGATACCATCATCGGTGTCCTCTGGGCCGTCGGAATGGCGGTCGGCATCATCCTGATCGATCTGACCCCCGGGTACCATGTCGACCTCATGAGTTACCTCTTCGGGAGCATCCTGGCCGTGCCCTTGATCGACCTGTGGTGCATGCTTCCCATGAACCTGCTGATCTGCCTGACCGTCTTCGTCTTTTACAAGGAATTCATCGCGATGTCCTTCGACGAGGAGTTCGCCTTCGTGGTGGGGATACCGGTCAAGATTCTTTACTTCACCCTGCTGGGGATGATCGCCCTGGCGGTGGTCATGATCATCCGGATCGTCGGCCTGATCCTGGTCATCGCCCTGCTGACCATCCCGCCATACATCGCTGAAAAGTACACCCACACGCTCGGGCGGATGATGGTGCTTTCCTCCCTCCTGGGCATGGGTTTTACGGTGGTGGGTTTGTGGCTGTCCTACCGTTTCGACCTGACATCCGGGGCCACCATCATCCTGGTGGCCGGGACGGCCTTCTTCCTGTCCGCCTTTTCGGGCCGGATCAAACCGGGGACCGCCAGTGCCAAAAATTGAACTCCTTGACGCAGAGATTGGCTAAAAAGACCATTTCCGGGCGGGAACGAACCAATGCCGCTCTGAATAGCACCACCCAGCGTTATACGAGCCCCATACCGGAAATGAGGATTTTTAGCCAAGATCAAGGAAATCAAGCGTTTACGCGGAGGCGACCTGGAGGTCGCCGCACAAGTAAACGTGCAGATTGACGCAGAGATTGGCTAAAAAGACCATTTCCGGGCGGGAACGGGCTAAACCAGGCCGTGTGCAAACCGCGGCAACACGAAGGCCGCCCGGTGAATCTCCGGCGTGTAATATCGCAGGTCCGTGAGCACCTCCGCCCGCTTTTCATCGAAATCCCTCAGGGGATCATAGCGGCGGGAACAGCACATGAACCCGATCACACCGCTCGGGTAGGTCGGCACGAGGGTGTAGTAATAACCGATTCTGGGATAGATCTCTTTGGCGAAGTCCGCCACGCCGCGGATCACTTCCCTGTGGAGGTGAATGGATTCGCACTGGGTTACGACCATCCCGTCCTCTTTCAAGGCGCTGTACATATCTGCGTAAAAGGGCCGTTGAAAAAGGACCTGACCGGGTCCGATAGGATCGGTCGAATCGACGATAATGACATCGTAGGCGGCGGGGCGCTCCTTGACGAACTTCGCACCGTCTTCATAGTAGGCCTTGACCCGGGGATCGTCGAATGCGCAGGCGAGCGACGGGATGTGGGCTCGGCAGGCCTTGACGACCTCTTCGTCGAGTTCGCACAGATGCACCTCTTCCACGGACGGGTGTTTCAGCACCTCGCGGATCGTGCCGCCGTCGCCGCCGCCGATCACCAGGACTTTTACCGGTCTGGGATGAGTCAACAGGGGGACATGCACAATCATTTCATGATAGGCTGCCTCATCGAATTCGGTCAGCATGGTGATATTGTCCAGCACCAGCATCCGGCCCAGCCGCTCCGTTTCGAAGACGGCGATCTCCTGGAACCTGGAACGGTAGTGGCACAAAACGTCTTTGATCCTCACACTGATCCTGCAGCCATGGGCGAATTCTATGCTGTCGTTGAACCAGAGGCTGAGCGCCTGTCCCGCCGCCTCGTCCACTTTGAAACCAACATGCTTCTCGGATGTCGTTTGCGTCATTTTTTCCCTCTTCGATCCCGCACGCATTCGAAGCGGCCAAACGCCTCCGCCGCCGCGGTGATTGATCGTTCCGTCATAGCTTCAGTCCAAAAGCATCAGGGGGAACTATAGGCAAATGTCACAAGAGGGTCAACACCTGATTTTACTGGAAAGAAAGCCACACAGGCCCTGCCGTGCGCGCCGGGCCGCGATGCCGCTTCCCAGGGCCGGTAGAAATCAGGCAGAGCCGGGAGCAGGCATGGTGCACGAAGTCGGCTGGTCCAGCGAAAAAACAACGTGAGGAGAGCAGAAATTGCCCTGACACCACGGGCCGCCCCCCATCCGGCCACGGCCGGGGGTTGTTCATGCCCGCAGGCCCATCCGGCAAGACCACTCTAACCAGCGCCGCTTGTCCATGAATAAGGAGGGTAGAACAGGATGAAATGGCCCATTTTCACCCCTGCACACAAAGTGCCGCGAGAACCGGTCGACGAGGAGGTGGAGCATTTCGTGCGGCTGATCGAATCCCGTTCGCCCAGGGAGTACAACACCGAAAGGCTGACACACTACTACAACTACCGCACCATCTCCGTCTACCGCAAGCCCTTGCTCTCCCTGCTCGAAACCATCTCCCGATCCCCATCCTTCAGGGACGACCTCGGCATCACCACCCGCGAAATCTTTCTCAGGCTGAAGCATTTCTATGACCCGAAAAGCCGTCTCACACTCGCCGAGGCCGTAGCCGACACGCAGTTACGGAGAAAATTCGACAACCTCCTGCTCTACTTCTATGGAAGGAACCGACCCTCTGCAGACGAGATCGGAGCCTCTTTGAATGAGCTGATCTTCCACGTGTGAAATGCGCCGCAACATGGCCTCTGCCGCCGCGTCGCCCTTGGGGAAACCGGAATGCTTTCCGGTCCACGCCCAACCTCTTTTTGATTCCTCCCGGAACGGAACTGCATCTGGAACTTGAACCCTGCCGAACCAGGTAGGGCTTCAGACCTTTTTGGTTGACATTCTTCAAAAACTGTAATTATTATAATAAATAAAATTTAATGCCTCAAAGAGGGAGGCTTTTATAGATGCGTGATGTTTTTACCGTTTATACCGCCAGCCAATACTGCAACGTTTCTTCCAAGACGATCATTAACTGGATCGACGCGGGCCACATCAAGGCCTATCGCACCGTCGGGGGACACCGCCGGATCAGCCGCGAGGATCTGGAAGCATTCATGCTTCGGCAGGGGATCCCGATTCCTCAGGCTAACGCGGATGAAGGCCGGAAGAAAAGAATCCTGGTGGTGGACGACGATCCCATCATCGTCGAGAGCATCGTACAGGCCCTCGAAGAAGATGCCCACGATTACGAGGTCATCTCCGCCGCGGATGGGTTCGAGGCGGGGCTGCAGGTCACCCACTTCAAGCCGGACCTTCTGATCCTCGACATCATGATGCCGGACATCAAAGGCTACGAGGTCTGCCGCAGGATCAAGGCCTCTCCCGAGACCCAGCATGTCAAGATCATCGTTCTTTCGGCCTATCTGGATGAAGAGAAATTCAACCGCATGACGGCGGAGGGGGCCGATGTCTGTTTCAACAAGCCCTTGCCCCTGCCGCAGCTTCTGGAGGAAGTGGCCCGCCAGCTAGGGCTCGACCGGTAAAGCCGCAGCCGGCCGCCGCGCCGCGCACACCGCCGAAGACTCCGAGAGCGTCCATCTGCAGGCGCGGCCCTCCATCAAGAGCCCCTTTCCCCGATCGAAAACCCTTTTCCGCCGGGAGACGAACCGGCGGCATCCTCCAGGAAGGGTCGGCCATGGACAAGGAAAAGCGCATGCTGGCCTCCATCGTGGAGTCGATCGACGAAGGCGTTTACGTCATCGACCCCGACTTCACCGTGGAGTATATGAATCGGACCATGATCGAATATTTCGGGCAAGGGGTCGGGGAGAAGTGCCACAAAGTGATCAACGATCAGGACACCTTGTGTCCGTGGTGCTGGGCCCACGAAACACCCCTGTCGAAAGAGCGGCGCGGCGAAATTTATATTCCCAAGGTGAACCGGACCTTCGAGGTCACGGAAAAACCCGTGGCCTACCTCGACGGCAGCCAGTCCCGGATCCGGTTTTTCAAGGACATCACCGACCGTAAGCGCAGAGAGGCCGAGCTCCGGCTGTCCGAAGAAAAATTCCGCAGCCTTTTCGAACACGTCAACGTCGGTGTCTACATCAGCAGCAAAGAAGGGAAGTTTTTGGACGCGAACAGGGCCCTGCTGCAGATGCTAGGCTACGACACCAAGGAAGAGTTCCTGGACATCGACATCTCCAGGGACCTGTACGTCAGACCGGAGGACAGGATCCGGTTCCAGCAGCTGATCGAGCGGGAAGGATTTGTCAAGGATTACGAGGTCGAGTTCAAGCGGAAGGACGGCGACCCCATTGTGGTGTGGGTCACCGGCCACCTGCGGCACGACCATCTCGGCAACGTCATCGGCTATGAGGGCATCAACGTCGACCAGACAGAGCGCTACCGGATGGAGCGCAAGTTGAAGGAGGCCCACGATTTCCTGAACAAAATCATCCAGAGTTCGCCCAACCCGATCATGGCAGCCGATCTCACAGGCAGGATCATCCTCTGGAACCGGGCGGCTGAAAAAACCCTGGGGTACCTGGCGGATGAAACGGTCGGCAAAATGCACATCTCCCGCATCTACCCGGAAGGCGTGGCCCGCAAGATCATGAAGATGATCCGCAGTTCCGAGCACGGAGGAAAAGGTTTGCTGCAGAATCACGCCATGCTCTATGTGCGGAGGGACGGCCAGGTCATCGACGGGACCCTTTCGGCGGCCATGATTTACGACGACGAAGGGCGCGAGGTTGCGACCGTGGGCTCCTTCGTCGACATGACGGAGCGGATCGGCATGGAAAGGGCCCTGCACAACATCCAGGAACAGCTGCTGCAATCCGAGAAGCTCGCCGCCATGGGCAAGCTGACTTCCCAGATCGCCCACGAGCTGAACAATCCGCTCTATGGCATCATGAACACCCTCGAACTGCTGAAAACCGAGATACCGCCCGAAAACAAGCGGCGCAGGCTTCTGGAGATGTCCCTTTCCGAAACGGTCAGGCTCGCCGACATGCTCAAGAAGATGCTTTCGTTTTCCAAGCCGGATCAGGAAGAGCGGTGCCCGGCCAACCTCAACCAGATCATCGAAGAACTCCTCCTGCTCCACGAAAGGATCCTCCAGGAAAACAACATCTGGATCGTCCGCGAACTGGCCGGGGACCTCGGGGAGGTGAGCGTCTCGAAAAATCAGATGCGCCAGGTCATCCTCAACATGATCTCGAACGCCCGGGACGCCATGCCGGGCGGCGGCACACTGACCTTCCGGACCCGTCGGAAAGGCGAGCAGGCCCTGATCGAAATCGCGGACACCGGGCAAGGCATTGCGGAGGAAAACGTTCACCGCGTCTTCGAGAACTTTTTCACCACCAAGGACAGCGTCAAGGGGGTCGGGCTGGGGTTGTCGGTCTGCTACGCGTTCATCCAGGACCACGGAGGCGACATCACCGTCCAGTCGAAGCCCAATCAGGGGACGACCTTCACCATCGCGCTTCCGGCCCACAAGGCTGAAAACGGAGGAATGCCCGCGCAGATCAAGGCGCAGCCCTGAACATCTCGAAGAATCGGCTGGGTGTCAAAATAGCGGGCACCCCACTGGTGTGAGATGTTCAGGGGACGCTACCCACCACGATCTTCTCGGTCTGCCACTGCTTCATCCCAACCCGTCCATGGAAAATGCGCGGACTGTTGAGCGAGATTTGAGCCCGTGGATTCTGGACTGGACAGATCACAATTATAATAAATTGAAAAACGATAATTCCGTCCTACGGGGCATTCGAGGGGATGCCTGGACAATAGATCTTTGTATTCTAATAGTTTATGTTTTATTTCCGAGCATCCAAGATTTTTTTCTTGACAATCATTAAAATCTATAATTAATATAATACCTAAAAAAACGACAACCCATGCCGCGAAGGGGGCTCCCATGGACGACGTCTTCACCGTTTTCGCCGCCGGCCAGTACTGCAATGTCCCTTCCAGAACCATCATCGAGTGGATCGAAGCAGGGCGCATCAAGGCCCATGAAACCGCCGGGGGGCACCGGCGCATCAAGCGCACCGACCTGGAACAGTTCATGCGGGAAAAGGGGATCCCGATCCCGGCGGAGGCGCCGGCCGCCACCCGCCGCCGGATCCTGGTGGTCGATGACGATCCGATCATCGTGGAAAGCATCGTTCAGGCCCTGGAGGAGGACGAACATGATTACGACGTCATCTCGGCCTCCGACGGGTTCGAAGCCGGGTTGCAGGTCGCGCACTTCCAGCCCGATCTCCTCATCCTGGACATCATGATGCCGGACATCAAAGGCTACGAGGTCTGCAAGAAGATCAAGTCGTCTCCCGAGACGCGCGATACCCGGATCATCGTTCTTTCCGCCTATCTGGATGACGAGAAGTTCGAGCGCATGAAGGAGAACGGCGCAGACGCCTGTTTTTCCAAGCCGCTGCCCCTGCCCCGCCTCAAAGAAGAGGTGCGCCGTCAACTGGAGGACAGGGCGTAAGCGGGTCCACCTGCCGCCGCACCTGCATCGCATACGCCGGATCTCTGTCCGGCAGAGAGGGGAGGAGGTCGTTCATGAAACTCAAGGAGGCCCTGCAAAAAAAGCGATTCGTCGTCACGACCGAGATCCAGACACCGCTCGACCAGGAATCCGGCGGGCTGATCATCCAGAACCTCGAGCGGATCCGCGGGCGCGTCGACGGGATCACCCTGTCCGAGACCGAACTCGAGGGCGTGGTGGGCGACACGATCAAAACCTGCGAACTGCTCAAACAGAACCGCTTCGAATCGATCTATCAGACCACCACCCGGGAGAAGAACCGGATCCAACTCCAGAAAGACCTGATCGCCGCCCACCAGGCGGGCGTGGAAAACCTTCTCGTCTTCACGGAGGACTATCGGATCACGGGAGACAGCCTGCAGGAGATGATGTTCTTCCACGTGGACGCCGGCAAGCTGAAGTCCGTCCTCGATCACATCCGTGAAGGACACACGGTCGACGGACGGGAGATCCCGGACAAGGCGGAGTTCCTTCTGGGGTCGGGTGTCGAATCGGTCTGGGGGCGGAACGTCCCGGACCTCGAACTCCGGGAAATGGAGGAAATGGTCCGGGTCGGCGCCGGCTACTTCCTGACCACCCCGGTCTTCGATCTGGACCGCTTTCAGAAATTCCTCTCCCGCACCAACACATTCGGTGTGCCGGTCATCGCCGAGGTCCTCATCCTGCGGACAGCCGGCGTAGCCCGTTTTCTGAACCGCCACCTCAGGAGCGGGCTTGTGCCCGAATGGGTGATCCGGAAACTCGCCCAGGCCGCGGACATCGAAAAGGCGAGTCTGGAGTTGTTCGCCGACACGATTAAAGGACTCAGAGAGATCTGCGACGGCGTCCACATCATCACCATCGGCGGGGAGTCGAAGCTGCGGCAGTATCTGGACGCCGCCAAGCTGCGCTAGTTTCCAGCCGCAAATGGTCTTTTCGGCCAATCCCGGCGTCTACTGCGCGTATGCTTGTGCAGCGGCCCACGGATCGCCTCGCCGCCGGCATGTGGTTCCCGCGATCCCGGCACCACCCCGAAGGAGTGAAAAATCCAAGTCCGGCTTAAAAACTGAATATGAGTCCCAACAGACCCTGAATGGACCGTCGAGTTTCCCGAAAGAACTATCCCAGCGACACCTGATGTTGCAGTTTGAAAGCGCATGTTCGGACGCCGGCAGTCCCGCCGCGGAGAGGAGCATTCGCCGCCTGCCGGCGGCTGTCCGGTGCAGGGCCTTCACCCGCATGAGAAAGGAGCCGCCCCCGTGCAGTCCATCGTCCTGTCCATCAACGGCAAGAGGGTATCCGGCCCGCCCGGTGCGTCCGTTCTGAGCATCGCCGAGAAGAACGGCTTTTCGATCCCCACCCTGTGCCACCACCGCGATCTCGCCCCTTATGGCGCCTGTCGCATGTGTCTGGTGGAGGACGAGAAGACCGGCCGGCTGATGGCCGCCTGCGTGACACCGGCCGCGCAGGACATGGCCGTTCTCACTCACTCGCCGCGCGTCATGGAGCACCGGCGGAACATCGTGCGCCTGATGATGGCTGAACACCCCGAATCGTGCATCGTCTGCAGCAAGGGGAACCGCTGTGAACTGCGCCGGTTGGCTGCCGAACTCGGCGTGGGGGAATCCGGGCTCTATCCCATGCCCAATTACAAGCCCTTCGAAACGCTCAACCCCTTCATCGTCCGGGACCTCTCCAAGTGCATCCTCTGCGGCAAGTGCATTCGTGCCGACCACGAGCTCGTCGCGGCGGGGGCCATCGACTACTACGGGCGCGGCTTCGCCTCTCGCCCCGCGACCCTCCACGAACGTCCGCTCGAATCCTCCCGCTGCACCTTCTGCGGCACCTGCGTCTCCCTGTGCCCCACCGGGGCGCTGTCCACCCGCAGCGGCGCCTTCGTCGGCACCCCCGAGCACGAGCGCAACACCGTCTGCGGGTTTTGCAGCGCCGGGTGCAGCCTGGCCCTCGGGGTCTCGGACGGGCGCGTCGTCGAGGTCCATCCTTCGCGCGAACCGGACACGGTCAACGGCGTCACCTTGTGCGTCCGGGGGCATTTCGCGCACGACTTCCTCTCCGCGTCCGACCGTCTGCTCCATCCTTTAATCCGCCGCAAAGGGGAAGGCGGAGAGGACAGCCTCCAGCAGGCCGCCTGGGACGAAGCCCTCTCCCTGGTCGGCGGGCGGCTGGCTGAACTGAAGCGCCGGCACGGCCCCGAAAGCATCGCCTTCCTGGGTTCGAGCAAATGCAGCAACGAGGAGAACTACCTCCTGCAGAAGATCGCCCGAGTCTGCTTCCGCTCCCCCCATGTGACGAGCGGCGGCAGCCTGAGCGGGTACGCGCTGCTCCGCGCGGTCGAAGACCGGCTGCAGGGCGCCGGCCGCCTGCGCCCCCTCGCCGGCCTCGAGCAAGCCGACGCGATCGTGATCGTCGAGGCGGACCCCGACCACACCGTGCCGGTGGCGGCTTACCACATCCGGCGGGCGGCGCGCCGGGGCGCCCCTCTGGTGGTGGTTGACCCGGTCCGCACCGGCTGCTGCGAGATCGCCAGCGCCTGGCTGGGCCGGGGAGGGCAGCCGTCTTTGACGGTGCTGAACGCCCTCACGGCGGAACTCGACAACACCCGGGCCTTGGACCGGACCTTCATCGAGGCGCGCACGGCGGGCTGGGAGGACTGGGCAGCCCGCTTCCGTGCGCTTGCCCCTGAAAAGGCCGCGGCAGAAGATCCGGCCTTCCAGGATGAGATGGAAAAGGCCGTCCTGCTGCTCCGCGACCGCAAGCTCGCCTTCGTGATCGGCCACGATCTGCTGGAGCGCGACCAAGGCCCCGCCGTCCTCGACACGGTCATGAACCTCGCGCTCCTCACCGGCAGCATTGGCCCGCGAAATGCAGGGATCTTCGTCCTCGGCCTCGAGAACAACCTGACGGGGGCCTTCGATATGGGGGCGGTGCCGGACCTGCTGCCAGGCCGGTGCCGGCTTGAGGACACCGCCGCGCGGCAGAGGTTCGAAACCCTCTGGGGGAGTGAACTGCCCGCCGGAACCGGGCTCGATCCGGGGGAAATCGTGGAGGCCGCGCTTGCGGGCCGCTTGAAGGCCCTTTACATCATGGGGGAAAACCCTCTCCGCTCGATGCCGGACCCCGAGCGGGTCGGTGCGGCGCTCGGACGGCTGGAGTTTCTCGTCGTCCAGGACATTCTGATGACGCGCACCGCGCGCCTTGCACACGTGGTGCTTCCGGGGGCGGCGTTCGCCGAAAAGGGGGGATCCTTCACCAACCTGGAAGGACGGGTGCAGGCCTTCGAACCGGGGGTCGAGCCCCCTGGCGAGGCGCTGCCCGACTGGACCATTCTGGCGCAGCTCGCCCGCAGCCTCGGCTATCCGGAGCATTACGCCACGCTGGAAAAAATCCGTCAGGAGATCCGGACCGCCATACCCGCCTATGCCGAGATCGGCTCGCGGCGCTGGGGCTGGGTCGCACCGGTGGAGACCCGGGAAAGTCAGGGGTCGAACAGCGTGCGCTTCGCGCTCGCCCCTCCGGCTTCGTGGCAACCAAAAGCCCTGGACACGGCTTTTCCTTATGAAGCCCTGATCAGCGCCCAGCGCTGGCATCTCGGCAGCGGAACCCGCACCAGCCGTTCGGAGCGTATCCGTGATTCGGGCAAACACGGGGAGGTCGAACTCTCCCCGCAAGACCAGGCCGCCCTCGCGCTCGGTGCGGCAGGCAGGGTCCGCGTGACATCCGCGGCGGGAAGTATCGAGCGCGGCTTCATCGTCAACCGGGAACTGCCGCCGGGGCGGCTGATCATCCCCCAGGGATTTGCAGGGAACGATGTCATGCGGCTGATCGGCCTCGAACGTCTGAAATCCCCCGAGGGGGGATGGCGGACCTGTCCGGTCCGGGTCGAAAAGGCCTAGCCGTTGCCATGGACGGGGCCGGGGCGGGAACAAGCACCTTCAGGCGCCACCGCCGCCCGTCTCGACCCTGAAAGGCGCCCGGAAGCCTCATCAGGCCTCCGGGCCGTGAAAAGGACCCCCTTCCGCCGCAGGTTGCGCGGCCACGCGGGGCCCGGAAACGCGGCCGTCACCAGGGTTATCCAAATGAAAGAGCATAAGGTAGGGAGAACCGCAAGCGAAGCCATGTAAAACCGGCTGGGCTTCGAACCATCGCCGCGGAATTTTTCCCGAGGATTATCGACCCAGGACATTCCCGAGGATCAAGGAGCGTTTCCATGGAAGACACGACCCGTTTCGACAGCGAGACACTCGACCGGATCATCGCCAAACACCGCGAGGAAAGCTGGGGCCTGATCCCGCTCCTCCAGGAGGTCCAGGAGGCCTTCGGCTATGTCCCGCCCGAGGCCATCGAGCCCATCGCCGACGCCCTGCAGCTCTTCCCCGCGCAGGTCCAGGGGGTGGTGACCTTTTACTCGGGCTTTTCCCTCAAGCCCAAAGGCCGCTGCGTCCTGAAGGTCTGCCGCGGAACGGCCTGCCACGTGAAGGGCAGCCGGAGCATCCTCCGCCTGATCCAGAAGGAACTCGACCTCGAGGAGGGCGAAACCAGCCCCGACTACCAGTTCACCCTCGAGACCGTCGCCTGCCTCGGGGCCTGCTTTCTGGCCCCGACCATGATGGTCAACCGCGATTACTTCGGCAGGCTCAACCCGACCAAGGTGGCCAGCGTGCTCAGCGAGTATCGCAAAGACAAAGAGGAGGCGTAAGCCCATGCAGAAGCTCGCATCCATCGGCCAACTGGAATGGCTGCGGAACAAGATCCTGGCCGAGGCCGGCGCCGGGCGGACCGAGGTCCATGTCTGCATGACCGGCTGCCGGGCTTACGGGGCGGCCGCCGTGCGGGACGCCCTGCAGGAGGAAGTCGCGCGGGCCGGGCTCGACCGCCAGGTCGAGGTCCGCTCGACCGGGTGCCACGGGTTTTGCGCCAAGGCGCCGGTCGTGGCGATCGAGCCCCTGGGTGTCCAGTACCAGGAGGTCGATCCGCAGGACGCGCCGGAGATCGTGCGGAGCACCCTGAAAGAGGGCCGGTTGATCGATCGGTTGGCCTACCGCGACCCGAAGAGCGGACAGCCCATCTACCACCGCAACCAGATCCCCTTCTATCAGAAGCAGGTGCGGCGGGTCCTGGCCCACTGCGGCCGGATCGACCCCACCCGGATCGAACACTACATCGCCGCGGGCGGATACAAGGCCCTCGTCAAGGCCTTGACGAAGATGACCCCGGAATCGGTGATCGAGGAGGTCGTCCAGTCGAAGCTGCGGGGCCGCGGCGGAGCGGGGTTCCCGACCGGCCTCAAGTGGCGTTTGGCCCGCCAGTCTCAAGCCACCCCGAAATACCTCGTCTGCAACGCGGATGAGGGGGACCCCGGGGCCTTCATGGACCGGGCGCTGCTCGAAGGCGACCCCCACGCCGTGATCGAGGGGATGATGATCGGCGGATATGCCATGGGCGCCGAATACGGCATCATCTACGTGCGCGAGGAGTACCCCATCGCCGTCGAACACCTGAACCTGGCCATCGAGCAGTGCCTGGAACTCGGGCTTGCCGGCGAAAACATCCTCGGCACCGGCTACGATTTTCACCTGTCGCTCAAGAAGGGCGCCGGGGCCTTTGTATGCGGCGAAGAGACCGCGCTCATGGCCTCCATCGAGGGCCGGCGCGGCATGCCGCGCCCCCGCCCGCCCTTCCCGGCACAGGCCGGCGTCGACGGCAAGCCCACCAACATCAACAACGTCGAGACCCTGGCCAACATCCCGCTCATCGTCGCCCACGGCGCAGCCTGGTACGCGGAGATGGGCACGGAGGCCAGCCGCGGAACCAAGATCTTCTCTCTGGCCGGCAAGGTCAACAACACCGGGCTCGTGGAGGTCCCAATCGGCACGACGATCAAGGAGGTCGTCTTCGACATCGGGGGCGGCATCCCGAAGGGACGGAGCTTCAAGGCGGTGCAGATGGGCGGGCCGGCCGGCGGCTGCGTCCCGGCGCGCTTTCTGAATTTGCCCATCGACTACGACACCATCCAGCGGATCGGGGCCATCATGGGCTCGGGCGGAATGGTGGTCCTGGACGAGAACAACTGCATGGTGGAAATCGCGCGCTTCTTCCTCAACTTCACCCAGTCGGAATCCTGCGGCAAATGCGCCCCGTGCCGCCTCGGGACCACCCAGCTCCTCGAGACCCTGAGCCGCATCACCGATGGGCGCGGGCGGGCCGAGGACATCGCGGCCATCCAATCGATCGGACGCACGATGACCGAGGCGTCCCTGTGCGGCCTCGGGCAGGCAAGCCCCAAACCGGCCCTGTCCACCCTGATGTACTTCGAGGACGAGTACCGGGAGCACATCCAGGAGCACCGCTGCGCGGGGGCGGTCTGCGACGCCATGGTGATCTCGGCCTGCCAGCACGCCTGCCCGGCCGGCATCGACGTCCCCAACTACGTGGCGGCGATCGCCCAAAAGGATTACAGGGCGGCGGTCGACATCATCCGCGAGCGCAACCCCTTCCCGGCCGTCTGCGGGCGGGTCTGCATCCACCCCTGCGAATACAAGTGCCGGCGCGGCGAACTTGACGAACCGGTCGCGATCCGCGCCCTCAAGCGCTTTGCCGCCGACTGGTATTACCAGCGCTTCGGGGCGGCCCACGCGCCGTTCCCCGTGACCCGCCCCCAGAAGGTGGCGGTGGTGGGCGCCGGACCGGCGGGCCTCACCTGCGCCTATTTCCTGGCCAAAATGGGGTATGCCGCGACCGTCTTCGAGGCCCAGCCGGTGCCGGGTGGCATGCTCGGGATCGCCGTCCCGGAGTTCCGCCTCCCGCGCGCCGTCATCGACCTCGAGATCCAATCGATCTCCAACGCGGGCGTCCGGATCGTGTGCAATCATCCCATCGATGCCAACCACACCATCAACGACCTCCTCAAGGAGGGCTTCAGCGCCGTCTTCATCGCCGCGGGCGCCCAGGCGAGCAAGCGGATCGGCATCCCCGGGGAGGAGGAGGGGCTGGCCGGGCTCCATTACGGCCTCACGTTCCTCAGAGATGTGCGGATGGGGCTGGGCGGCCGGCTGTCCGGAAAGACCGTGGTCATCGGCGGGGGCAACGTGGCCATGGACGTGGCCCGGACGGCCCTGCGCGCCGGGGCGGAGGACGTCCAGCTCTTCTGTCTCGAAAAGCGCGACGAGATGCCGGCCTGGGAGAAGGACGTGGAGGAGACGATCGAGGAGGGCATCGTCATCAACCCAGCCTGGTCGCCGGTTCAGATCGAACATACGAACGGCGCCGTCAGCGGCATCCAGTTCATGCACTGCCTTTCCGTCTTCGACCAGAACGGCCGCTTCAGCCCGGAGTGCGACGCGGACGACACCCAGTTCATCAAGGCCGACCACATCATCATCGCCATCGGCCAGGCGCCCGACATGTCGTTCCTGCCCGAGGACAGCCAGCTCGAACGCGCTTTATGGGGCACCCTCGCCGTGAACGAAAACACCCTCGCCACCAATATCCCCGGGGTCTTCGCCGGCGGGGATTTCACCACCGGTCCGACCTTCGTGATCCGGGCGATCGCCTCCGGCCGCCGCGCGGCCCTGGCCATCGACAAGTATCTGCAGGGGGACAGCTCCGGAATTCGAATGGTGGATGAAAAAACGCCCCTGGCGCAGGATACGGGCCTCGCCCTCGAGGAAGAATCGACGGAGGATCGGCCTCGCATACTGGTCGAGATGGAGGACCCCTCAGAGCGGGTCCAGGACTTTCGGGAGGTTGAAAGGGGATTCAGCGCCGAACAGGCCCACGTGGAAGCACGGCGCTGCCTCAGGTGCGACCTTGAAAAAGAGAGGAGTCGAGCATGATCCGGACCATCACCCAGCCAAAGCCCATCGAGGAGCTCGAGCGCCTGCTCGAGGGGTTGGACAGGATATTCATCATCGGCTGCGGGACCTGCACCACGCTGACCCGCACCGGCGGCGCACCCGAAGTCGCAGCCATGCAGCAGACGCTCTCGGAGAAGGGCAAGGTGGTGACCGGGACGACCGTGGTGCCGGTTGCCTGCGACAACCTGACGCCGCAGATCCTGAGCGAGCAGGGAGGCCGGATCGACCAGGCCGATGCCCTGCTGGTGATGTCCTGCGCCTTCGGTGTCCAGACCATCGCGAGTCAGCTGAGGCGGCTGGTGATCCCAGCCCAGAACACCCTGTTCATCGGAAAGGAGCGTCCGGACGGGCGGTTCGACGAGGTCTGCACCCAGTGCGGCACCTGCATCATCGGGGAGACCGGGGGGATCTGCCCCGTCACCGCCTGCCACAAAGGCCTGGTGAACGGCCCCTGCGGCGGGACCAACAACGGGAAGTGCGAGATCGACGCCGACAAGGACTGCGCCTGGACGATGATTTACAACCGTTTGAAGGAGCTGGACCGGCTCGACGCCATGCGCCGCTACCAGCGCCCGCGGAACCACCTGGGCGAACCGAGCCCCGGCCGCTACCGCCTGCCCGCAGCCCCCTGAGGCGATGCCGGCCTGGTTCGGGGAAAGAGGCTGCATAGGGAGGCCGCCAGGCAGGCATTGCGGCGCCGGCCGTCGATCCCCTTCGGTAAGGCAGGCCGGAAATCGATGCCCCCGACCGAAGATGGACGGTGGGCTTGGCCGGCCGCCTGCAGCGAAGACCGGGCAGTGGGCTGCAGGCTGCATACGGCCAGCCGGCAGGCGTTGCGGCGCCGGCGGCCACAGGTGCCCGGGCGGCTGCATGAATGGACGCCCCCAACGTCACTCTGTGTGAAACTGGAAAGGATGATCTCATGACCTCTGCATTCAAGAAGGCCCTGGATTCCGGCAAGTTCGTGGTGACGGCCGAAGCGGCCCCCTCCAAGGGCACCCGCCTCGAGAAGATGCAGCATCATGTGGAGATACTGAAGGACAAGGTGGATGGCCTGAATGTGACCGACCATCAGAGTTCGGTCATGCGCTACCCGTCCCTCGGGGGCGCCCTCTTGGTCAAGGAGCACGGCGGCGAGCCTATCCTCCAGATGACCTGCCGGGACCGCAACCGCCTCGCCCTCCAGGCCGATCTCCTCTTCGCCTACAGCCGCGGCATCCGCAATGTCCTCTGCCTGACCGGCGACTCGGTCATGCTGGGTGACCACAAAGAGGCCAAGGGCGTGTTCGACCTCGACTCCTCCCAGCTCCTCGCAGCCATCCGCACCATGGAGCGCGGCAAGGACATAGCCGGCAACGAACTCGACGGGGCCATCGAAATGTGCGCAGGGGCCATCGTCACGCCGGAGGCCAACCCCATCGAGCCGCAGTTGATCAAGTTCGAGAAGAAGATCGAGGCCGGCGCCGAATTCATCCAGACCCAGGCAGTCTACGACCTCGACAACTTCAAGCGCTTCATGGACTACGCCCGGCGTTTCCCCGTCAAGATCCTGGCGGGCATCATCCTGCTCACCTCCGCCCCTATGGCCCGGTTCATGAACAAGAACGTGGCGGGGGTGGTGGTACCCCAGGCGTTGATCGACGAGATGGCGGCGGCTCCGAAAGGGGGCGCTCTCCGCAAGGGAATCGAGATCGCAGGGCGGATGATCCGCCGGATCGAGGAGGAGGAGATCTGCGACGGCGTGCACATCATGGCCATCGGGAAGGAGGAGGTCGTCCCGGAGATCATGGCCGAGGCGGGGCTCCTCTGAAAAGACGGCAGGAAAAAGCCTGCCCCGCCCGGTCTTCAGCGGCAGTTTACCGTTGACCTGGGGCGATTTCTTCGCTAGAAAGAAAGATCACATCTTTTTCATCGATAAGAAAAAATCGTTTCCGTTCGGAAACCAGAGAGGAACAAAACCCCATGGCCAAGCACAAGAAGATCGAAAGAAAACGAGAAATCGAACGCCGTCGGCGCCGCCGGGAAAAACGGCTCAAAGCGCGGGCCCGTGAAGAGCGCCTCGCGCGCGGAGGCCAGGCACAGGCCTGATCGATTCGCCGCTGCTCGCGCCCTTCAGTCCTTGCCGGGAGGCCAGGGCCAGGCGGGAGGGATCGGGGAAACGAGGGTGACCGCTTCGTCCCGGGTCGGATGGCGGACGGTCAGGCTGCAGGCCAGGAGGGCCAGGAGGCCGGTTTTTCCTGCCGCCCTGCCGCCGTAAAGCCGGTCTCCGAGAATGGGACAGCCGATGGAGGCGAGCTGCAACCGGATCTGGTGGTGGCGCCCACTCAGAAGTTCGACCTCGACCAGGCTCGATCCGCCCCGCTGGTCCAGGGTTCGATAGCGCAGTTCGGCCTTTTTTGCATCAGGGTGCTCTGCTGGTACGATGAGCGCCCTTTTTCCGTTCCAGCTCACATAGGAGGTCAGGGCGCCCTCAGCGGGTTGCGGCGTGCCGACGACAACGGCACGATAGATCTTCCGGCAGCTCCGCTCACGGAACTGTTCCGAAAGCCGCCGCGCCGCCTTGGAGGTGCGCGCCAGGAGGACCACCCCCGCAACCGGGCGATCCAGCCGGTGCACCAGCCCCACGAAGACCTCGCCGGGCTTTGCGTAACGCGCCCGGATATAGTCCTTCGCCCACTCGAGAAGCGAGTAATCCCCGGTGTGGTCGCCCTGCACCAGCATCCCGGCCGGCTTGTAAAGCCCCAGCAGGTGGTTGTCCTCGTAGAGGACCCTAACCGTCTCTCGATGAGCGATCATCTCGAACCACCCGCTTCCGGACCGGCGGCGCCGGCACGAAACGCAATATGATGAGAGGAGACCCGATGCGTCCAGGCCTCAAGGCCATGATCGCCCTCTTCGAGCGCAGCGGCATCATGCTTTCGGAGCAGGAGGCCAGGCAGTTCTGGCGGTTCCACACGCACCTGCGCGAACGGAACGCCGAACTCGACCTGACGCGGATCACCCATTTCGACAACATGGTCATCAAACACTATGTAGACTGCTCCCTGGTGCCCCAACTCATCGACCTGCCCTCCCCGCTCCTGGACATCGGCTCGGGCGCAGGGTTCCCCGGCATCCCCATCAAGATCCGGCGGCCGGAGATCGAACTGATCCTGGCCGAGGGTCGCCGCAAACGGGTCGATTTCCTCCAGGAGGTCTGCGATCTGCTGGGACTGTCGGGGGTCACCATCCTTCATGCCACTATTAAACCCGATTTCGACCTCCCGGTCCAGGGGGTTATCACCCGGGCGGTGGAAACCATCGGGAGGACGCTTGCGAGGGTGGAGCCCTTTCTGCCGCCGGGCGGAGAGGTGATCTTCATGAAGGGGCCGCACTGCGACGAAGAACTGGCAGAGGCATCGAGGCGGCTCGGGGAAACCTATGAACTGAAGGGGGACAGCGCCTACATCATCCCGCAGACCCCGCACCGCCGCCGCCTCATCGTCTTCAAACGCCGGGAGGGGGCCGGGCCGCGGGCGCGAAGACCGCTGACGGCCGGGGCCGCCCCGCTCGCGGCGGCCGCCCCGCAGCGGGAGGCCGCGGAGATCACCAGCGCGGCCAACCCCTTCTTCAAAGACCTCCAGAAAATGACCCGGGCGCGCGGGATCAAAAAGCTCGGAACAGCCCTCTTCTGGGGGGCGAAAAATATCGCCGAGATCCTCGCGGACTTTCCGGCGCAGGCCGCCGGCATCATCTATTGCCAGGGGGAAGACCCGCCGGACCTTCCCCTGCCAAACGGCTTGCCGGCCTATGTGCTCGCCCGGGACCTCTTCCGCCAGATCGACCTTTTCGATACGCGCTACCCGGTCCTCCTCGTGCGCCTGCCCTCGATGGAAACGTGGTCCGCGGCCGGCGCGCCGCCGGGCTGCACCCTGCTCGTCCCCTTCCAGGACCCGGCCAACGTCGGCGCCGTCATCCGCTCGTCCGCAGCCTTCGCAGTGGACCGCGTCGTGCTCCTGCAGGAAGCCTCGCACCCCTTCCACCCGAAGGCCGTGCGGGCGGCAGGCAGCACCCTTTTCCGGGTGCCGCTGCTGGAGGGCCCCTCCATCGAAGCGCTCCACCCGGACCGGCTGCCGCTGATCGCCCTCTCACCGGCAGGGCGCGACATCGGGCGGTTCCACTTTCCTGAGCGCTTCTGCCTGATACCGGGACTTGAAGGCCCCGGGCTGACCGATACCCTGGCAAAGGCGGAGACGCTTTCGATCCCTATGGCCCGCGGCGTCGAATCGCTGAACGCCGCGCTCGCCGCCGGCATCGCCCTGTATCTCTGGCGCCGCGGACTGAACGGCTGAAACCCGGGCCTTCTTCAGGGCGATCACGGTCGGGAAAAGGCGTATACTTACGGCGCGGTGGACTGAGCGCTTGAAATCCGGGCCGGCGCCGGCGCCCCGGACAGAACCGGGGGCACCGGCGCCGCTCTGAAGGATTTTCGAAAAAGGGACTGGATTCAACGAGGTCAACAAAGGGGATATGCAAGTCAACTGTCAACAACATCGGAAGACCATGGAACTGCTTGGTCTGAAGCTGCAAATCGAAGAATCGGAGATGGACGCTGAAACGCGGAAGGCCATTCAGGCGCGGATCCGAGAACTGGAGCACGACCTGCAGATGGACTGAGGCAGGGTTGTGCGGAGAGGGGCCGCCGGACCCGGGAAAGTCCAACGGGTGCCGGCCGGCAGGGATCTCGCCTGAAGGGGTTTTCAGAAGGTCTTTTCGCTGTCGATGAGGATGGTCACAGGCCCATCATTGACGAGGTGGACCTTCATCATTTCCTGAAAGCGGCCTGTGGCCACGGTGAGGCCCGTTCCCTTCATCTCCTCGACGAACCGGGCGTAGAGTTCGCGAGCCTTCTCCGGCCTGGCAGCGCGCACGAAGGATGGGCGGCGCCCCTTGCGGCAGTCGGCCCAGAGGGTGAACTGGGAAACCACCAGCACCTCCCCCTGCACATCCTGGACGGAAAGGTTCATGGCCCCGCCGGCATCCGCGAAAATCCGCATCTCGGCGATCTTCCGGGCCAGATAGGCCGCATCCGCCTCCGTATCCGCCTCCCCGACACCCAGCAGCACGAGGAGACCGGGGCCGATCCGTCCGACGACCGTTCCGTCGATATCCACCCGCGACTCTTTCACCCTTTGTATAACGGCGCGCATCGTCTGAAAGCCTCCCTTGAAAGACCGAGTTTCCTTGAACGGGCAAGAGGCCATGCGGGCGACCGGCCCGGGCGCAGGAACTGCAGCCGGCACCTGGACCTGGCGGGGCCGAGCGGCTCCGCCACAGATTTGCGGGGCGCGGGGACGGAAGGTCGCACCGGCGCACCGGCTGCGCGGGATACATTTAAACGAAAGGAACCGTCTTCGATGGGCCCGACCCTGGTCCTGATCAACCCCTGGATCCACGATTTCGCCGCCTATGACCTCTGGGCCAAGCCGCTCGGCCTGCTCACCCTGGCCGCAGCGCTGCGGCGCAGCGGCTACCGCATCCATCTGATCGATTGCCTCGATGTCCACCACCCGTCCCTGCTCGAGGGCGAGGGTCCCCTCGCCGTCAGGCGGCGTCTCTACGGAACGGGTAAATACCCGCGCCTCGAGATCCCGAAGCCTGCCTGCCTGAACTTCGCCACCCGCCCTTACAGCCGCTACGGCATCAGCCCGGCCGCCTTCCAGGCGGATCTGGCCGCCGTCCCCGAACCGGGCGCCATCCTGGTGACCTCTCTCATGACCTACTGGTATCCGGGCGTCCAGGCCGCCATCGCCGCTGCACGCGCCGTGCATCCTGAGGCGCCGGTGATCCTCGGAGGGATCTACGCGCGCCTCTGCCGTCGGCACGCCGCGGCAACAAGCGGCGCCGATCACGTGGTTTACGAAGACGACCCGCAGGCGCTCATCGCCTTGCTGACCTGCCTCGGGCTGCCCCCGCCGCCCGCGGCGGGACGCAAACAACCCTTGCACCCCTACCCGGCCTTCGATCTCCTCCACGGCCTAGACTATATCTGTCTGCTCGCCTCGCGGGGCTGCCCCTACCGCTGCCGCTACTGCGCAGGCCCCTTTCTGAACCCGCACACGGCGCGGAGAGAAGCGCAAGACGTCGTTGACGAAATCCGCTATTGGAGGCATGAAATGGGCGTCGCCGATATGGCCTTTTACGACGACGCGCTCCTCGCCGGCCCCGGGGATTCGATCCGGGGCCTCCTCGAAGGGATCGCCCGCGAGGCGCCGGACGTCCGCTTCCACACGCCGAACGCCCTCCACGTCCGGGAGATCTCACGCGGAACCGCCCTCCTCATGCGTCAGGCGGGGTTCCGGACCATCCGCCTGGGGCTCGAATCGGCGGATTTCTCAGACCGGCGCATGGACGAAAAGGTGCGGCAGGGGGAATTCGAAAGGGCGGTGGAAAACCTTCTGCACGCCGGATTCCAGGGGACGGAGATCGGGGCCTACCTCCTGGCCGGCCTGCCGGGCCAATCCGCCGAGGCCGTCCACGCGGCCCTCTCCCTGGTGGAAAAGGCGGGCGTCATGCCCTTCATCTCCGAATATTCGCCGATCCCGCACACGGCCCTCTGGGAGGCGGCCCGGGCCGCCTCGGCCTACGACCTGGCCGGCGAGCCCTTGTTTCACAACAACACCCTGCTCCCCTGCTGGGGTGCGCACGAACGGGCCCGCCTGCCGGAACTGAGGGGCAAGCTGCGCACCATCCGCGAATCCGTCCGAGACCGCAGCGCCCACCCGCCGCATGCCGTCACGGCCGAAGCCGACTTCAGACCCGGTTGATCAGACTCGCCGCATAGCCCGCGCCGAAGCCATTGTCGATATTGACCACCGTCACCCCGGCCGCGCAGGAATTGAGCATGCCGAGAAGCGCCGCCAGGCCTTGAAAACCCGCGCCGTACCCTATGCTCGTGGGCACTGCGATGACCGGCCGGTCTACGAGCCCGCCCACCACACTCGGAAGCGCCCCTTCCATACCGGCGACCACGATGATGACCGAGGCCTGCCGCAGGCGCTCCTGCGCCCGCAACAGCCGGTGCAGCCCGGCAACGCCTACGTCATAGAGCGTCTCCACCGTGTGGCCGAGAAAGCGCGCCGTGACGGCCGCCTCCTCGGCCACGGGAATATCGGAGGTCCCGGCGCTCACGACGAGGATCGTCCCCCGGCCTGCCGGCCCGGGGCTTTCGCGGATGAGGGTGAGAACGCGCCCGCGGGGGTGATAGACGCTCTCCGGGAAGGCCCGCTCGAGGACCTCGGCCTTTTCGGGGGCGAGGCGGGTCACGAGGACGTTGTCCCCCGCGTCGATCATCCGCTCCATAATCGCCTGGATGTCGGCGGCATCCTTCCCTTCGCCGTAGATCACTTCGGCCGCGCCGCGCCGCAGAGGGCGGTGATGGTCGAGGCAGGCAAACCCCATGTCTTCGAACGGGAGCGATTTCAGGCGCTCGAGACACGCCTCGACGGTGGTCTCTCCGCGCTTCAACTCCCTCAGAATGCCTTCCAGTTGGTCTCTATTCACGCTCTTTCACGCACATCCCTTCCGCTTCGGGCCGAAGGGGCGCCTTTCAGCCGCCGGCCGGCCGGGCCTTCATTCCTTGGACACCCACCGCCATCCATCGCGGCAGGATCCGCACGTCAAACCAAGCTGCAGGGGTATTCCCTGTAAAAGACGCCACAGACGGCGACCTCGAGGACCGGAGAAAAGAACCAACCCAACAGACATGAGGAGGCGGCTGCTGAAAACGACCCGCCGGGACCCCCATCCCGGCCAGGCCCGCACAGGCGGTTCAATCGAGCAGATGTTCCTCTTTCAGAGCCGTCATGGCCCGCTGGCCGATCGTCGTCACACGGCTGAGGGCCTTGGTCAGGTGGTGCACCGCATCGAAGCCCACGCCGGAGGCAACCATCACCAGCGCCTGGTCCAGAAAAGACTGGACCTCCCCCCAGCCCTCGTCGGGGGCGACCCGCGAGGACAGCTGCACATCATGGGCAATCAGGTTCACGAGGGTCCTGATCACCCCCTCTGCACCGCGCTTTTCCATGCCCTGAAGGGCGTCCGTGGACTGAAGGGCGGTCGACGCCCAGATGATGCCGGCTTTGATCTTTTCACTTTGGGAAAACGCCATAATGGCTTCCTGATGCGTCACGGGCCAAAACCATCCTTTCTGTATGTTGGAAGGAGAGGAGCGCCGAACCGCCTGCCGGATCCGGCAACAGCACGCTGCGCGGATCACGCCTTGGGCTTTTCGTGAAACGCCCTGTAGACCGGATCGGCTTCCATGAGCTGCCGGCGCATCACCTTGCCGACCAGTGTCTTCGGAAGATCATCCCGCAACTCGATCAACTTCGGCACCTTGTAGTGGGTGATATTCTCCTTGCACCACTCCCTCAGCTCCGATTCGGTGATCTTCCCTTTCCAGTTGTCCTTAAGAACCACCCAGACCTTGATGAGTTCGCCCGTCTCGGGGTCAGGCAGGCCCGAGGCAGCCACCTCCAGCACCGACTCGTGCCGCCCGACGAGTTCTTCCACCTCTTTCGGGAAGACCGAGTAGCCCCGCACCTTGATGAGCTGCTTCTTGCGGTCGCTGATCGTGACCCGCCCATGTTCATCCACATAGCCGATATCACCGGTAAAAAGCCAGCGCTTACCGTCCCACTCCCGGATCGTGTCCGCCGTCTCCTTCGGTTGATTCAAATATCCTAGCATAACCTGGGGGCCGCTCGCCACCAGTTCGCCGTGCTCGCCGACAGGGAGTTCCTCGGTCCCCGTGGCGATATCCATGATCTTCCATTCAGTTCCCGGCAGGGGCAGGCCGATGGTACCCGTCGTGCGAAAATCCGTGAGCGGCCCGGCGGAGATGACCGGGGAGCTTTCCGTAAGCCCATAACCCTCGACAATGACTGCGTTCGTCGCCTTCTCGAAGCGCTCCTGAACCGGACGGTGAAGAGGACCCGCCCCCGAGATGCAGGCACGCATCTTCCGGGCGATCGGAAATTTCCCGATCTCCGGGTAATCCGCCATCCGCTGGAAAAGCACCTCGGCCCCGCAGTAGATGGTCTGTTTGTCGGGCGCGAGCCGGCAGATCGTCTTGATCAGTTCACCGGTCTCGGGCGGCTTCGGGAACAGCATCATCCACATGCCGACCCGGACGCTGGTATTCATGACCGTGGTCATCGCAAAGGAGTGGAAAAGCGGCAAAACCCCGACGTCGGCAAAGCCCTTTCCCCCCATCCACATCCATAGGGAGCACTGCACCGCGTTCGACACGCAGTTGAAATGCGTGAGTACAGCCGCCTTGGGCACGCCGGTCGTCCCGCCCGTCATGATATAGGTGGCCGGGTCATCGGGGAGAACAGAGACATCCGGCGGGGCCGGCGTCACCGCAAGGAGATCATTGAAGCGGATGGCCGAGGCCGGGACCTCCCCGGTCGGGATCTTCTTGAGTTTTTTCCCGAGCCAGCGCTTCAGCCCCGACATCCGGACCAGATCGACGATGCCGGTCACAATCACGGGTTTGAGAGGGTAGACCTCCGCGATGGGTTTGATCAAGGGCTCGTAAAGAGCGTCCAGGGCGATGGCCGCCTTCACGCCCGTCACATTGAATTGATGGAGGACCTCCGCCGGTTTGTAGGTGGGATTGACCCCGGTCACCACCAGACCGAGACGCGCACAGGCATAGTAGGAAATAACGTATTGGAAGGAGTTCGGCAGAACCAGGGCCACGACGTCCCCTTTCCTGAGCCCCAGACCGTGCAGGCTCGTCGCGAGGGCGTTGACATGGCGGTCGAGTTCGCGATAACTCATGAAGGTTTCGAGGAACCACATCGCCTGCAGGTCGGCATGCTTCGCCGCCGATTCGGCCAACATCTGATACAGTGAGATGCGGGGGAAATCGAAATTCCTGGGGACCTGCTCCGGCCAGCCCGCCTCGGGGCGAAACCAGGGCCGCGACTCCGGGACAAAAAAGGGATTCTCCATCAAGCCTGCCTCCTTGTGAACGTTATTCACCTGATTATGTTAGCATTTTTATATCTGTTTCGGCCTCCGCGCTCAAGTCTTTTCGCTCCGCGGCAACAGGATTTTCTCTTGACCCGAGCCCTTTTTCTATATAAATCAAGGCATCGGCAAAACGATCGGAAACCCGGCCCCCCTCCGGGGGCATCACACATCACCATGAAGGATTGCAGCCTATGTACACAGCAAGCGACCTGCGAAAAGGCCTCAAGGTGGAAATCGACGGTGAACCCTACGTCGTCACCGAGTTTCAGTTCTCGAAACCCGGGAAGGGGCAGGCCCTTTACCGGTGCAAACTGAAGAACATGATCACTGAGGTCATCCTCGACCGGACCTACCGCTCCGGTGACACGTTTCAGCAGGCGGCCCTCGAGGAACGCCGCATGCAGTACCTTTACAACCAGGAAAACGAATTCTGCTTCATGGACGTCCAGAGCTACGAACAGGCCTTCCTCAAAGAAGATCAACTCGGCGACGCCAAGAACTTCCTGATTGACAACCTGGAAGTGGATATCCTCTTTTTCGGGGAAAAGGCGATCGGCATCACCCTTCCCAACTTCGTCAATTTGACCGTTACGAAGGCCGACCCTTGGGTCAAAGGGGATTCGGCGGCCGGTGATTCGAAGCCTGTCACCCTCGAAACCGGTTATGTTCTGCGGGTTCCCCCCTTCATCCAGGAGGGGGAAAAGATTCAGATCGACACCCGCACCGGTGAATACGTTACGCGTGTCAAAGAATAGCCTTCTGCAGCAACCCTCCTCGGCCGTCGACCGCTCCGCCCTGCTCAGGCTGCGTGCCCGCCTGATCCAGGCGGCGCGGTGTTTTTTTCTCGAAGACGGCTTTCTGGAGGTGGAAACCCCCGTCCTCATCCCTGGACCTGCCCCGGAAACCCACATCGACGCCGTCCCGGCCGACGGGGGCTTCCTGCAGACCTCCCCTGAACTCTGCATGAAACGGCTGCTGGCCGATGGCTTCGACCGCATCTTCCAGATCTGCAAATGTTTCCGGAGGGGAGAGCGCGGCCGGCTCCACCTGCCGGAGTTTACCATGCTGGAGTGGTACCGGCTGGACGCCGACTACCGGCGGCTGATGACGGACTGCGAAGAGCTCGTCGGAGCGGTTGCCGAGGCCTTCGATTCCGGACCCGTCCTCCGCTACGAAGGGTGGTCGATCGACCTCACCCCGCCGTGGGAAAGACTGACCGTGGCGGAGGCCTTTACACGCCACTCGCCCGTGCCTCTCGAAGAAGCCCTCGCGGCGGACCGTTTTGACGAGATCCTCGTCTGTCACATCGAGCCCCGCCTCGGAGTAGCCCGTCCCGTTTTTCTCTGCGATTACCCTGCCGCGCTCGGCTCCCTGTCCCGGCTGAAGCCTGCGGACCCCCGATGGGCGGAGCGAGTCGAGCTCTACATCGGCGGGCTGGAGCTCGCCAACGGCTTCTCGGAGCTGACCGACGCCGGAGAACAGTGCCGGCGCTTCCGTGAAGAGGCCTCGGTCCGGCTTCGGGCGGGCAAAGATGCCTATCCCGCACCGGAGCGTTTCCTGCGTGATCTCGAAAAGCTGGCCGGCAGGGAAGCCGCCGGGATCGCCCTCGGCATCGACCGCCTCGTGATGCTCTTCACCGGTCGCATCTGCGTAGACGACATCGTCGCCTTCACCCCCGAGGATCTTTAGGAAGTGCTTGCTTCCCGCGTCATTTCAGTATATAAGGGAAGCGAGTCTGCAAAAATATATTCAATCAGGAATGATCCGACTTTCCCGGAAAATGCGCACCGCCACCCAAACCATAGAGCCATTCGAAATCGCCCTCCAGCCCGAGGCCCAACGTGTGAAGCGTTGCCTTGCGTGCGGTATCATGCCGGTCAAAGGGGGGCGCCGATACTGCTCGAAGGAATGCCGGCAGCAGATGAATTGGGTGCTTTCCTTGTCCAAGGGGCTCCTCAAAGCTTTGAACACCCGCTATGCGGCCTTTTTTTTCACCAGCAACCACGTCATCCTCGACACCCTCCCGGTCTTTTCGAAGCGCATCTCGCGTTTCGTCGCCCGTCGCGCCCCCGGGAACAAACCCGCCCAGGATCTCAAGAATCTGATCCTCCGCTCCGGCGAGGAGTGGCACGATATGGTCCACAACCGCACCTCCAGGAGCTATGCATCGTTCTATATGCTAGAGCGCAACCAGCAGGGGCGCATCGATCCCCAAAGCATCATGCCCGATCGCAACAGCAAGCCCCGGCTCTCGAAGGACGAGAGGACGTGCCTGAAGATCCTGGACCTGGAGAACGAGGATCTTTCTTCCGATTCCCTCATGGTCAAGATCAGGCACGCCTACAAGAAGATGGCCAAACGATACCACCCGGACGTCGGCGGCGACGCAGAGAAATTCAAACAGCTCAGCCGGGCCCACGAACAGATGCTCATCTGGGCCGAAAACCCCCAATACACATCGCGCAAGGCCCTCGAAGACTGCTGGTCCTACGACGGATCCACCAACCGCTGGTCACCCCCGCTGTAATCGAATCGCTTCGGAAACGGTTTTTTTCCGATCGCGGCGTCAACCTGCACGCTCGCTTCTGCTGCGACCACCAACCGTGAAAGCATTTCTCGGACCGCACCTTTTTCAAATCCGCTCTTTTGGAGCCTGGCCGTTTCCGCTATACTACAAACATGTTCTCAAACTCGGACTCAACCAAAAACCAGGCGATCATCCTCTGGTATGCCCTCTACAAAGGGGAACTTTGCCGCATTCGGGAACAGCTCCCGGCCGGGCTGCTTTGCGAGGTATGGCGTGAAGGGGTATGGGTGGCCGGTCCGGATTTTTCAGCGGCGGACTTCACGGGAAGGATGATCAGCGAGGCGGAAGCCCGGAACTGGGTGCGCCTCCACTTTCGCACCAAGACCGTCCGCTCGGCGGGCGGCGGATCACCAAAAAGGGAAAGACCATGATCGAAGCGATCGTCGAGCGACGCAGCATACGCAGCTTCACCCCTGATCCGGTCGAGGACCCAGCCGTCGACCGGATCCTGACCCTCGGGACCTGGGCACCTTCGGGCCTCAACAATCAGCCATGGAAATTCATGGTGGTGCGCGACCCGGCACTGAAAGGCCGGTTGGCCGAACAGACCAGATACAGCCGGGTGATCCTCGGGGCCCCCGTCTGCATTGCCGTCTTCCTCGACAACGCGCAAAGCTACGACCGGGTGAAGGACATCCAGGCCGTCGGCGCATGCATCCAAAACATGCTCCTCGCCATCCACGAAATGGGTCTCGGCGCAGTCTGGCTGGGGGAGATCCTGAAAAACCGCGCTGCCGTCGAGGCCGTCCTCGAAGTCCCTGAGACCTGCGAACTGATGGCGGTCATCGCGCTGGGCCATCCCGCCGAAAAGAAGAGGCCCGGCAGCCGGAAACCCCTCGCCGACTGCCTGCTTGGCCGTAAATAGACCGCCCCGCAACTGCATCAACAACGGTTCAGCCGGTTGACACAAAGACGAGGCAAAAAGACCGTTTTAGTGCCGGAAACTACTGGGGGGTAAGCCCGAGATTGCGGCTCACGATCAGCTTCATGATCTCGCTCGTCCCGGCGAAAATCGAAAGCGAGCGGACATCCCGGGAGATCCGGCAGATGCGGTACTCTTCCATGTAGCCGTAGCCCCCGTGGATCTGGAGCGACTGATAGGCCACCCGGTTGACCATCTCGCCGAGCCAGTATTTCGCCATGGAGACCTGCTGGGTGATGTCGTTTCCCTCGATGTGCTGCCGGATGAGATGGTCCAGAAACACGCGGCCCAACTCCACGTCAGTGGCCATTTCCGCCAGTCTGAAGGCCGTGTACTGGAAATTGCCGATCGGCCGTCCGAAGGCCTCCCGCACCTTGGCGTAGCTGAGCGCCTCCTTCAGCGCCTCTTCGGCGTTCACCTGGCACTTGATGCAGACCTCGAGCCGCTCACGCTGCAGCTTCTCCATCATGTACTTGAAGCCCGCGCCCTCGACACCCAGCAGGTGGGAGGCCGGCACGCGGCAGTCCTCGAAGAAGAGCTCGGCCGTATCCTGCATGTGGTAGCCCATCTTCTCGAGCCTTCGGCCGCGGTGGAACCCCGGCGCATCCTTGTCGACCAAAATCAGGCTGACCCCGCGATGCCCCGCCTTGGGATCGGTCTTGGCGGCCACCACGACCAGATCCGCGAAAAACCCATTGGTGATGAAGGTCTTCTGCCCGTTCAGGACGTAGCTGTCACCATCGCGCCGGGCGGTGGTGCGGATCGCGGCCAGGTCCGAGCCCGCGTTCGGCTCCGTCAGGCCGATGGAGGTGATCACCTCCCCGGTCGCACAGCCGGGCAGCCACCGCTCCTTCATCTCCGGGGTGGCGTACGAATGGACGTAGGGGGTTGCCACGTCGCTGTGGAGCGGCACACCCACTCCAAAGCCGTCTCCCCGGATCAGTTCCTCATTGATGATCACGGAGTACTCGAAGCCCAGTCCCAGGCCGCCGTATTCCTCGGGCAGCCAGGGGCAGAGATAGCCCTGCTCCCCCATCTTGAGCCAGAGGTCCCTCGGCACGGCCCGGTCGGCCTCCCACTGTTCGACGTTGGGGGTGATCTCCTTGGCGACGAACTTCCTGAACGCGTCGCGGAATATCTGATGTTCTTCGGTATACAATGAATCGGTCATCTGGTTTCGTCCCTGATCCTTGACGTTGCGTGAAGTCTTCCCCCTCACGCCTTTTGAAGGTTGATCTGATCGAGCAGGCTCTTTTTGACTTCGCGCTTCAGCATCTTGCCCGCACTGCTCTTCGGTATCGCATCGACGGTGATATATTCCTTAGGCACCTTATAGGGAGCCAGCTTCGACTTCAGGAAGGCCTTCAGCTCGACAGGGTCGACGGTGCGCCCTTCTTGGGTCGTCAAGACGGCCACCACCCGCTCGCCATACTCGTGGTCGGGCACCCCGATGACGGCGCACTCCTGGATCTCCGGCCGCATATAAAGCCACTCTTCTATCTCACGCGGGTAGACATTTTCACCGCCCGTGATGATGAGGTCTTTCAGCCGGTCCACGATGTAGAGATACCCGGTTTCATCGATGAGCCCGATGTCCCCCGACCGGAACCACCGGTCATCCCAGAAGGCGGCGGCCGTCTCGGAGGGTTTGGCCAGGTACTCACGCATGATATTCGGGCCCTGGATGCAGATCTCGCCTTCGACGCCCGGCCCGACGGGGTTTCCCTCGAGATCGCGAATCTCCACCTCGACAAGGTTGGCCGGCGTGCCGACCGAGCCTACCACATGCCGATGGTAGTGATTGAAGGTCACCATCGAGGCGCTCTCGGTCATCCCGTAAGCCTCATGGATATCGAGGCCGGTCCGGCCCTTCCATTCCCGCACCAGTTCGGCGGCCATGCTGGCGGCCGCCGAAAAACAGTAGCGGACCGAGGCGAAGCGCTCTGTGACATCCTTGAGCGCGAGGAGGCGCACGTAGATGGTCGGCACCGCGTAGAATTTGGTCACGCCGAGCCGTTTGATCGCATCGAGCGCACGATCCATCTCGAAGGCCGGCTGCATGATCAGGGTTCCGCCGCTGTAAACGGTGGACCCGGCGATATGCACCTGCGCGAAGACATGGTTGAGGGGCAGGAAGCAGAGCGCCCGGTCCGCCCGGGAGGAGCGCTCGTTGTAGGCCACATTGTGGACCGAGGTCTGGAGGTTCTGGTGGGTCAGGATCACCCCTTTAGGGACCCCGGTGGTGCCGCCGGTGTAAAGGATCGCCGCGGCATCATCCCGTAAACGGTTGACCCAGTGAAACCCCGGGCTGCCTTTCTCGATCAACCCCTCGAAGGTGTGCTCGCCGGACGGTGACACCACCCAATCGAGATAGCCCCTGTCCCGCGCCTCCGCCAGATCCTGCAACCGGTCATCGGTCGTATAGATGAGCCGCGGCCGGCAGTCATCCAGAATAGCCGTCAACTCGTCCTTCTTCAGGGCGGCCGAGATTGTCACCGCCACCGCCCCCGCCTTCAGCACCCCGTAATACATGGCGAGCCAGGCATAGGTGTTGGGCGTGCACAGCGCGACGTGTTCCCCGCGCTGGATACCCAGGTTCGTCAGCGCAGCGGCGATGCGGTTCGATTCCTCGTGAAACTGCAGATAACTGATATCACGATCATTTTCGTTGACGGCGGTCGCCTCGGGGAAAAGGGCGGCCATCCTTACCAGATTTTGAGCGATATTCACGGCCTGGCTCCTTTACAGGTTGGGTTCTTCATTGCAGCACACCATGGTCGATCGGCCCTCCCCTCAGACCTTCCCCAGCAGCAGGTTCGGAACGGCGGTCGAAAGGGCCGGGAAGAAGGATATCAAGAACAACAATGCGATATAGACCAGCAAGGTCGGCATGATCGCCCGCGACACGAACACGAAATCCGTCTTGGTGATGGCGGAGGCCGTATAGAGCAGCAGCCCGAGCGGCGGTGTGATGTACCCGATGCCGAGCGCCACGCTGATCACCAGGCAGAGGTGGATCGGATCGATTCCAAACGAGTCGGAGATGGGCATCAGAATCGGCACCAGGATCATGATCGCGCCGATCGGGTCCAGGAACGTCCCAACCATGAGCAGCAGGAGGTTGGTGAAAATCAGAAAGACCCAGACATTCGGGATGTACTGGAGTGAAACATCCAGGATCCGCTGGGGGATGCCCTGGATCGTGATGTACTCGGCCAGCACCCCCGCCCCCGAAACGGTGATGACCAGCGCACCGCTGATGATGCCGCTGCTGACGAGCATCTTGTAAAAGGCACCCGGGCTGAGGGTCCGATAGATGAAGGCCTCGATGAATATGGCCATGACACAGGAGACCACCGATGCCTCGGTGATCGTGAAGGCGCCCGTGTAGATGCCGGCGAAGAGGACGACGATGACCATGAAGGGGAAGAAAGCGTCTTTGAAAGCCTTTATGAGCCCTTTGCCGTCGAAGGGCTCCATAGCGGTTTTCCCGAGCCCCTTCCAGGCGGAGACAATATAGGCATAAAGGCACAGCCCTCCGACGATCAGGAGCGAAGGCAGATAGCCGGCCGCGAAGAGCCGTACCACCGACTGACCGGCCGTCAGGGCGCAGATGATCATGATGATGCTCGGCGGCACGATGATCCCCAGAATGGCCGAGCTGGTCAGAAGGCCGATCGAAAAGTTCTTCGGGTATTTATATTTGTCCAGGTGCGGGAACAGGACGCTGCCGATGGTCACCAGGGTCGAAATGCTGGACCCGGAGATGGCGCCGAAGACGCCCGAACTGATGACGCCGGTGACGGCGAGCCCGCCGGGCATGAACGAAACGGACTTCCTCGCCAGGTGGATCATCCGGTTGGCGGACTGGCCGTGGACCATGACCGCCCCCAGAAGGATGAAAAACGGAATCGCCAGCAGAGAGAAGTTGTCCAGCTTCTTCACCATGGTCTGGGCGACGAAGATCAACTCCAGGTCGGTGAAGATGACCAGCCCCAGCAGGCCTGTCAGAAAAAGGCTGATGTAGACGGGGATCCGGATAAACAGCAGAAACAGCAGAATTGCCAGAATGATCAGCGTTTCCACGCGTCATCTCCCTTTGAAAAGGTTGACCAGGCATTCCACGGTCCGAAGACCCATGACGAAACCGAAAAACGGGAGCATACAGAAGATCAGATAGACCGGGATCCGCAGAATGGGTGAAAAAGTCTGCATATCGAAAGCAATGGCGACAAACTTGATCCCGAGCACGACGAAGAGGATGCAGGCCAGGAGCCGGACCAGGTTCAGGATGAGATCCAGGCCGAAACGCCATTGCGGGAATCGTTCATAGAGGGCGTTGACCTTGAGCTCCGAACCCCATTTCACGGACGCACACGCGCCCATGAAGGTCATCAGGATGAACAGGTAGGTGGTCAGCTCGTCAGGCCAGGAAAGGGGCCGCCGGAAGACATAGCGGCTCAGGATGCTGATGCTCAGGATGGTGAGGGTGACCGAAAAGCAGAGGAATATGCACCCGTTTTCGAGCCAGCCAAGAAACGTTCCGAGTCTCTTCATGGTAGACACCCCTGCGGAATCGAGCCGCACCCGATCAGAAAGGTGCGGCCCGTGGTTTGCCGGGACCTCTTACATTCCCTTGGTCAGATCTTTGATCTTGTTCAGCCACTCGGTGCCGATTTCAGGCTCGAACTGCTTCCAGACCTGCATCTGGGCCTCTTTGAACTTGGCCATCTCGGCATCCGGCAGGGCAATCACTGTCACGCCCTTCTCCTTCAGCGCCGCCGGCGCCTCCTCGGTCAAGCGCATGCTGGCCTCCCGGGCCTTGACGAAGTTCCGATGGATGCTGCCCATAATGACCTCGCGCTCCTTTGGATCCAGCTTCTGGTACCACTTCTCATTCACGACCAGGAAAAAAAGCCCGAGCATGTGCTTGGTCTCCGTAAAGTACTTGGTCACGTCGGTCAGCCGCAGGCGGGCGACGTTCATCGTCTGGTCCGTGCCATCCACGACCCCTTGCTTCAGGGCCGGAAAGACGTCGCCCCAGGCCATGGGAACGGGGTTGACGCCGAGGGCCTTCCAGAAGGCCACCGGATAGCGGGCCTCTGTAGTGCGCATCTTCATGGCCTTCAAATCATCGAAGGAATTGACGGGCTTGGTGGTGACGAGCCCGTAGACGCCGAAATACGCCGTGTCCAGAACGCGCAGGCCTTTGGGGAGGAGGCAGGTGTAAAGCTCTTCACGGACCGCGTCGTTTTTCAGCAGCGCGTCCCACTTCGCGTAAGATTCCATACAATAGGCCAGCGTGCCGATGCCGAACTTCGGGTCCAGGTCCGGCGCGTAGTTACTGGTTAGAAACCCGGCCTGCAAAGTGCCCATCCGCACCTTGTTGACGATCTCGATCGTGCTGCCCATCTGGGTGCTGTGAAAATATTTCGCCTCGACCACGTCTCCAGCCGTTTCATTCAACTCCTTTTCGATCCACAACCCGACTTCGGCCCCGGGTTCGTTCGGCGGGATGAAGTGGGCGAACTTGAAGGATACCGGGCCGGCCAGCGCGTTGCCGCCAAAGGCCCCGAGCAAAACCGCGCACATGACCACTCCAAAAAAACGAACTGCTCTCCTCATTGTGACCTCCTCATTTCCTTCCATTGATAAAAAGATCGGACAACAAACGGTTGGCACCAAAAGCAGTCTGCCAAAATCAACCGGATCTACTTGTCGGCCGGTAAACTTTTCTACTTGACGACCGGTAGAATTGGTGTCTATATAGCCATAAAGGTTTTAGGCCGTCAACCATTTTTTTTGCAGTAAAGATCGAATTTTTCCGACATGCGGCAGCGGAGACACCGGGGCCCGCCTCGAAGCGGCTCCCTGCACGTACCCATTTCGAATCTTTTTTTATGCGAGGATTGAGCCATGGAAAAGAGGAATCTGCTGGAAGGAAAGAAGGTGCTGATCGTCGATGACGAGCCCGACGTGCTTGAATCGCTCGAAGAGCTGCTTTCGGACTGCAAGGTGACATCGGCGGACCATTTCGAGGCTGCCAAGGCCCTGCTCGAAAGCGAGCGCTTCGACATCGCGATCCTTGACATCATGGGCGTGAACGGTTACGAACTGCTCGATATCGCCAACAAGAGAGGCGTAATCCCCGTCATGCTGACGGCCCATGCCCTGACCCCCCAGGACGCCGCAAAGTCGTTCAGGTCGGGGGCGGCTTCCTACCTGCCGAAGGAGGAAATGCTGAACCTCGAGACCTTCCTGAACGACATTCTGGAAGCCGAGGAAAAAGGCAAAAGCTTCTGGTGGCGGTGGTTTGACAGGCTCGGGGATTACTACGACCGAAAGTTCGGTCCGGACTGGAAGGAAGCCGACAAGGACATCTGGGACATGATCAAGTACGGGGCATAGATTCCGGTTGAGCGGAAGGCTCTTCGCCCTGAAGATTCGACCGTGTCTTCAGACCCATCTTCAGCGAGGCATCTTTATGGCAATCACCGAACGGGAAATGGAAAAGTCGCGGCGCCAGGAAAGGATTTTTCGCACAGCTGCGAGGGTCCTGTGCAACCTCGGGTACGAGAAAGCCTCCCTGCGCGACATCGCCGAGGCCACCCACATGACCAAGGCCGGCCTCTACTACTACTTCAAGAGCAAGGAGGATCTCCTCTACCAGCTTCTGGATGGATATATGGATGAGCTGATCAAGGGCATCCGAGAGATCCACGAAAGAGTGGAGGATCCGCATGAATTCCTGAAGGAGGCGATCCGTTTCCAGGTCGGGATGTACCATCGCGACAGCATCCGCAGCAAGCTGATCATCCATGACGAAAACTGTCTGAGCGGCGCCTACTACCGGAGACTGAAGGACAAGCAGCGCGAATACATCGCCTACTGGCGCAACGGGCTCGAACGGCTTTGCCTGAAGGAGTCGATCAAACTCGATTTTTTGTCGGTCTACGTCAACTTTCTGGTCGGGATCTGCAACTGGATCTATCAGTGGTACAATGCAAGAGGCGATGTCAAACCGGACGACCTCGCCGAACGGATATACGACTTCTTCCTTTACGGGATCGACGGCAACCGCGTGCCGGCCTAATTCGACGCGATCGGAATCGAAGAAGACAGGCCGTTCAGCCCCGCGAGCAACAAGGGTTAAACAGCCCGTCTCGATTTTGAAACCTCCTTTTTTTGGATCCGGCTGGTCTGGTCCCGGGGATCGACCGGTTTTCCGCCGGGCGTGTCCTGCGGCACACCGCCACCCGGCCGGATATAGGCTTGAAATCCTTCCATGTATCGGACGCTTTCAGTGCGATCCACCTGCTCGGTGCAGCACGAAATACCCATCCATCAGATTGACTGTCTCGATCGTCCCTTCAACATATTGTTTGTCGCCGAACATGTCGTAGAGCCAAAAACCGCGGCCCTCGGCCTGGATCCGAGCTACATCCTTCATGATTTCCGTTTGCTGTTCTCCTGAATCCATGTAAACCGTACTCAAACACATATAAGCCTCCCGAATGCCGCCTATGCAAGACACCTTCCCTCTGGGCAGGCGATGGAACCGTCCGGACTGAGCGCAGCAGATCCCCGCACTCCAACGGATACGGCCTGTCCATTGCGCGAGCCCGGCAGAGCATCATCAAACCTCTGAGACGGTAATCGCCTCGTGCTCGCAGACCTCTACGCAACTTTCGCAGCCAAGGCATTCTTCCTCATTGACCGGCACCGATTTTTCATCGATTATTTCATACACATCAACGGGACACACCTCCACACATTCGCCGCATCCCACACACTTTTCAGCATCCACTTCAGGTTTGTAAGCCATTTGACTATAAATTCCAGTTTCTCCACCGGCAGCCCCTCTTCCCGGATTTGCCGCCTCTGCATCCGCCGGGCCGTCCCGGGCCGAAGCCCACACGCGCAAAGGCACGCATCATTTCGAACAACACGTCGTCCCAGTCCGTCCGGCGCGGCACAAACCCATCCTCCGCCCTCCGGTACAGGCCGTCATAACAGCTTCTCTTCGCTTCGTCACCCAGCACCTGGTAACCCTCGTTGATCTCCTTCAGCCGCTCTTCACAGACCGGGTCGCCCTGGTTCCTGTCGGGATGGTAGGCCAACGCCTGACGTCGGCAGGCCTTCTTGATCTCCTCCCCCGACGCTTCAGGCTCGATCTCCAGCACCTGGTAATAATCTTTGAATGCCAATGAAACTATCCTCCCGCTAAGGGGCTGTCCCTCCCTCGATTCCCATCAGACGAGCCAGCCCGTTCACCCCTTCGACGGCCCTGAGGTCGATCGCGTATTCCGACTACCGCCGGCCCCCTTCCCTCTTCCGGACGGCGCATAATAGACCGTTCCGTTTTTCCGCTCCATTCGGATGCGGCCGCCGCGCAGCAAATTTCCCAGATACTTCGAAACCTCGTTCAGGTGCATGCCGAATCCGCTGGCAATCTGGTCCGCCGTGCAGGGGCGGCGCTCCAGCATGGAGAAAATCGTTTCCCGGGTAGCATGCACGGGAACCTCTTTCTCGGCGTGGAATTCCGCGATGATCTCAGCCTGGGGCCGAAAAAGCGGGCAGAACGACTGGAGACGCTCCGCCGACACAGCTCCGGCAAATTCTTCGGCTGGCGGCCGCACAGCCGAATTGAGCTGGATGCGATCGGGCCGGATCTCACCTGCCAGGGCGGCGATCCGTGAGACATCGGCCGCTGTGGCATTCATACCGGCCACCAGGAAAACCTCCAGCCAAAGCCGGCCCTTGAAGCAGTCGCGGAAGGCCTTTTCCCCGGCCATCAACTGTGAGAACTCCAGGTTGGGGTGCGGCCGGTTCACCCATCCGTAGGAGGCCTGGTTCCAGGCGCTCAGGGAAATCTTCACCACATCGGCCGCCGCAGACGCCTCACGCACCTCGGGAAGGTGAAGCAGGGTCCCGTTCGTCAGGAGCGCCGTTGGAATCCGGCTGTGGGTGCGGACAAACTCGATCACTTCGCCGAAACGGGAATGGAGTGTAGGCTCACCGGAACCGGAAAGCGTGATGTAATCGGCCTCGCCGCCCGCATCGAGCCAGGCGCGGATCTCCGAAATCACCGCCTCGGTCGGCACATATTCCTCCCGCGCCACCGTTTTATGCGTCGTCCGGCCGAGCTGACAGAACACGCAGTCGAGCGTACAGGTCTTGTAGGGCGTCAAATCGACACCCAGAGAACGCCCAAAACGCCTGGAAGGAACCGGCCCGAAAAGGTGCCTTCCAGGCAAAACAGATCCTTCTTCCTGCGAAGGGGCATCCCACTCGCTAGTCTCACATCCGGGCATTTTAAAATCCTCCCGATCAAGTTTGCCGGTCAAATATGCTTCAAGGACCCGTTCCACCGGGCCCGCTGCAAAAGGGACGATCCGGATGCCGCGGACCTCGATCAAATTCGCGTAGGATCCGGATATCCCGCCGCAGATCAGAACTTTGATTCCCAGATCAGCCAACCGCGCGGCGCGCGTCAGCGGGGAGTCACCGGCAAAAGGCACGAGGCGCCTGCCGCTCAACCCATCCCTGGCGATGTCCGCGACAAGGAGCATGCTTGCGGAATCGAACAGGGGAGAAATACGATCTTCCCATACCGTCAAGGCCACCTTCATCGAAGAAACTCCCGGCTTTTCCCCCTAAGAAAGCAAAAGCCGCGCCACAGAATGGCACAGATGACCATGCAGCATAAGCATATTATATTTTAGTGTTTTTTAAAAAGAAGGGCCTGCGGCAAAAGGGCTTCCTATGGAATGAAATCGCAGATCTGCAATGTTGAGCCCCGATAGCGTCGCATGAATGCGACGCTATCGGGGCTCAACTGAGCCTGCCCGGCCATCGGCTGCGGGAAGCGCAATCCCAAGTCGGCGAATCTTCCGGTAGAGGGTGCTCTTGTGGATTCAGAGTTCGCGAGCCGCCGCCCGGTTGAAACGGTTGCACTCGAGGACTTCCAGGATCACCCGGGTTTCAGCCGATTCGAGCAAGGCCTGCGCATCGCCCCCCCGTTCAGCCACCGGGGAAGGGCCCGTTCTGAGATGCTCCGGCAAACAAGTGATTTCAAGCTGTCCACCCGGGCAAAGCACACAGGCATGTTCGATGATGTTCTCGAGTTCCCGGATGTTGCCCGGATAGTTGTAGAACATGAGGCGTGAGACGGCCTCCCGGCAGATCCCCGTGATCGCCGATCCCCTCAGGCGGTTCATCCGGTCTATGAATCGTTCGGCCAGCATGGGGATGTTTTCTTTACGCTCCCACAGCGGCGGGAAATCCAGCCGCAAGACATTGACCCGGTAAAAGAGATCCTGCCGGAACCGTCCAGCCTCCACTTCCGAGGCCAGGTCTTTGTTGGTCGCAGCGATCACGCGGACATCGGCCTTGATGGAACGTGTGCCCCCCAGCGGCATGAAGGTCCTCTCTTGGAGCACACGCAGAAGGCGGGCCTGGAATGCCGCGCTCAAATCGCCAATCTCGTCCAGCAGGATCGTCCCACCCTCGGCAAGCGCGAGCCGCCCGGGTTTGTCCTTCACGGCATCCGTGAACGCCCCGGCGCGGTATCCGAACAGTTCCGACTCGAGGAGGAAATCGGGCAGCGCGCCGCAGTTGACGGCCACGAACGGCTTCTTCCGCCTCGGGCTGAGATTGTGGATCGCCCGTGCCAGGAGCTCTTTACCGGTTCCCGTCTCCCCCTGGATCAGCACCGTGCTTCCGCTTCCCGCCACCTGTGGCAGAATCCTGAAGATCTCGGCCATGGCGGCGCTCCGGCTGACCATGTCCCCGACATGATACCGGCCTTCCAGCTCCTTGCGCAGTTCCTCGACCTGGCTCATATCCCGGAAGATCTCGACCCCGCCAAGCACCTGCCCGGCCTCATCCTTCAGCAGCGCCGTGCAGACCACCACCGGGATCCGACGTTTCCGGCGGTCGACGATATACGTGGTCGTGTCGACGAAGGGGCGCCCCTGGGCCATGGTCCGCCGCAGCGCGCAATCCCTCTCGCACATGTTGGACCGAAAGACCTCCCAGCAGTGCTTACCGAGCGCTCGTTCCATTGCAAGCTTGGAATGAATGCAGCCACATAAAAAGGACACCGCTATCAGAAACACGCCTCCTGATTTGGGCACCACAGCACAACCTTTTGTGCACAATCGGTCGATGAAGGGAGCATCCCGGCCACCCGGGGATCTGCCCCATAGGCCTCGACCCGAGTAAAACGACTGAACAGTTTTGCACAAAAACCTATGTTTTCAATAAATTGTATCGGCCACCCCTCCGGACCTCCAAACACACCGAGGCAGGCAAAGACACTCGGACCTTGCGGCATGGATATTGCTGATACGTTTCATCGCAGCCTGAGATTCATCGGTCTTGTGAGCCCCTGCCGAACCTGTGAACGGACAAGCCCGGCGTACATCGAAGCGCATCCGACCTCCAAAGGGCATTTAAAAGGGGTAGCATGTTTCCAGCATGGAAAATCGCCATGACCGGGTTGCCTTTCCTCGCCGCCGGCAAATCCGGGAGCGGGAAGAAATCCGACATGGGAGGAAAACGCGCAAGGAGATCGATCAGGGTCGGCCTGTTCAACCAGCACCCCCGGTCTGTCTACCCCGCAACCCAAAATGTTCTCCCGGATCATTCAGACAACGGTGCTGAGCTGCATCACCTTCGCGATCCTCTTCACCGTAGAAAGCCAGGCCGGGGGCCTGCCCTGGAGGAAATACCTGTATTCCCATGTCTCGGAAGGGGAAGATCTCGCGGACCTGCTTCGTGATTTTTGCTCGAGTCAGCATTTGAGCGCAGTCGTCAGCGAACAGGTCAAGGGGACGGTCAAAGGCCGTTTTATTCAGATGGAGCCGGAGGTTTTTCTGGAGCACATCTGCCGGGCCTACAGCCTCCTCTGGTACTGCGAAGGTGGCCAGACGCTCTACTTCAATCGATCGGGCGAATGGGGCTCCAAGATCATCATCATGAAGAATCTATCCTTCCAAATGCTCGAGGAAACCCTGGAACGAATGGGAGCGCTCGACGAAAGGTTTCGTCTGGAAATGCTGAACGAGGACGGAACGCTTTATGTTTCAGGCCCGCCCCGCTACGTAGAACTCGTATCGGACGTCGCTTCGAAGTTGAACGACACGCGCGCGACGGAGGTTGCAGCCAAGGCCGCGCGGGAAGTCATCAAGATCTTCCCTCTCAAGCATGCCTGGGCTGCGGACCTGACCTTCACCTTCATGGATACCCAGTTGACGGTGCTTGGGGTGGCCACGATCCTCCGTCAGCTGTTCGCCGACTACGGCACCGGCGGGCAGATGGCGGAGGCCCGGCTCAAGATCCTGCCCAGGACCATCGGCAAACTCAAAGGAAAGGGGCTTGCATCGAGTGGGGCCCCCCTTCAAGAAGAACAACCCGCTCAATCCGCTGAAGAGGGCCCACCCGCCGATCGAGAATCGGATGCGCCGGGTGAAAGGGGAACCGGGAGATATGGCAGTGCGTTTATTATGGCGGACACCCGATTGAATGCGGTTATCGTCCGGGATACCGAAGAGCGGCTGCGCTTTTATGAAGAGATGATTCCTCAATTGGATATCCCGGTCGGATTGGTGCAAATCCAGGCGACTATCATGGACATCAGCACCGATTACCTGCACGAACTGGGTGTCAACTGGCGTTTCCATCACAGGGGAAGTTCAAACGAGGGAACCCGCTTCACCGATGCCGGAGTCGATGTCGACGAGGATTTCAAACCCGGCAATCCCGACCTCATCGTCGGTCCGGGATTCAACTTCGCTACGGTTATCGGCTCGGCCGCAAACTATATCCTGGCCAAGGTGCACGCCCTCGAGCAAGACGGGAAGGCCCGCGTCTTGTCGCAGCCCTCGGTCCTAACACTCGACAACGTTGCCGCCCTCCTCGAGCACAGTCAGACATTTTATGTGAGAATACCCGGAGACCAGGAAGTGGACCTCTTCTCCGTAACCGCAGGGATCGTCCTGAAGGTGACTCCCCATATCATCCGGGATGGTTCGGAAACGCGAATCAAACTCGCCGTCAGCATCGAAGACGGCAACATATCCCCCGATCAGCAAGTCGACCAGATCCCGATCGTCCAGAAGAGCAGCGTGAACACCCAGGCCGTCATCAAGGAGGACCAGAGCCTTTTGATCGGCGGATACTATCACGAGTCGCATTTTGCCACCGCGAGCGGAATCCCCTGTCTCCTGAACGTTCCGATCCTGAATATCTTCTTCAAACAGGATCAGAGGGTCTCCAAACGGGCCGAGAGAATGTTTTTGATCACACCGAGGATCATCCTGGACGAGGCCTTCACCGGAGCCGATCCCAAGAACGATCTGACCGCCTTACAAGGCGGGGGATCGATGTCACGAGCCACTTTTCACCGCCCCGAAAAAGGGGGCATCTTTGGAGTCGAACCGTGAAACCCGCGCAAGAACCGCAAAAGCCGTACGTACTGAAGATCCTCTCCGGGCCGCATCTTGGGGCCGAGGTTCTGATCCGCGAGGGACATTATGTCATCGGAAGCCAGGAGGCATGCGATATCGTGCTCAGCGACGAAAGCGTTGCATCCCGGCACGTATCCCTTTCCATCTCGGACGGCACCCTTGGGCTTTCAACGCTGGACGGCGTTGTCTACATTGACGGAGAAGGGCCTCAACAGGCTGTAACCACCCTCCTTCCCTTTCAGATTGTCACGATCGGCACCACCCATTTCAGCATCGGCCCTGCGGGTGAAAGATGGCCCCCCCTGAACCTGCCTGAAATCCCCGGTCCGGAAAAGACCGAGCCGCCTCCCAAAAATGCGGCTCACGTCTCACCTGATAAAGAAACCTGCCCAAAGCGTGCATCCATCCGCCTGCTACTCTCGAGCTCTGTCTTCTTTGCAGGCGTTCTTACCCTTAGCATCTTTCTGGTATCCTTTTCTAAAGAACCCTCACATGGCAAGTCGTTCAGCGCTTTGATCCCCACGGCACCCATTGAAGAGGCTCGAACCGTTATCGGCGAATTGGGGCTGTCAGGAGTGGAGGCCTTTCACCTGGAAAACGGCAGGCTCATGCTCAAAGGCTCTGTGGAAACGTTGGAAGAAAAGCAGGCCCTGATGGAGTCTATCCAGCGAAGGATGGATGATAGGCCCCTGCCTGCTTTCCGCATAACCGTCAACGAACAGGTCGCAGGGATATGCAAAGACACACTGGCGGCCTTGGGGCTCCCGCTGGAGGCGACATCGGAACGACCGGGCAAGATCATCCTCACCGGCTTCATACTCGATGAAGAACGCCTTGATCGGGGTATCGAAGTCATCAAACAGGATCTCCCGTTCATAGAAGAAATCGACAACCGCGTCATGACCCCCAAGAACCTCGTACAGGAGATTTACGCCCGCCTGGCGAAAGCCGGCTTCAAAGGAAAAATCGACTTCGCCCTTCATCCCGACCACATCCTCGCCACAGGCTTGCTGCATGAGGACGATCTCAGACTATGGTCGGCCGTCAAGAAAGCCCTAACCGAGGAGTACGGAGACCATATCGCTATCCGAGAAAGCTTCCAGGCCGCTTTCCTTCCAGAAGATGAAATCGGCTCGAAAACGCCTGAAGCCTGGCACAGTGAACAGATCACCACATCCGGTGACCACCGATTCACCCTCCCTATGAAATCGATCAGCCTCGGGCCGTTTCCGCATGTTTTGCTCGCACAGGGAGAAAGGCTCTTCGAAGGCGCCATGATCGGCAACGGCTATGCCATCAGACGCATCGGCCCGGACGGGATCATTGCCGTTAAAGGATTTGAAACCGTGCACATATACCCTGGAGAAAACTGATGGAGGACAGAGTGGATTTGCCGGAAATCGATTTGGAAAGAGAACTGAAAACGGACAAGAGCGGAACATGCCTGGACGCGGTTATCCGCACTCTCTCTCACCATCTCATTGCCGTAAAAGGCGCCATCGATTCCGGAGCAACACCGGAAAGATTCGCCGACCTGGAAAAAATAAAGGAATCCCTGGAGACATCCAAACGTTTTGCAGAACAAACATTAAAGTATCTATCTGAACAATATAGAACAGAATGATGTGTATATCTAAAATAAAACCAAACGACTACTGTCAATTTCTGTATTGGAACTTACCATGTCATTTTAGACATTTTGTCATATTCATTTCTTGCAGAGCTCCTCCAATATTTTATATATCTCTGACTCAAAATACATGCTTAATTATATGTTTTGCAATAAAACACACTCATGCAAATAAGAAGCATAAATTCCAGATATACTCTTGTTGTTTACAAGCATGTTCTTTATAAATATTTATACAATTTATGAAGAAAACCAAAAGGAAAAAGGAGATTATCATGGCTGATAATATCAATGTCATAACGCTGAATATAGGTACAATCTTTGATGCTCTTGATTTGGCACGAACGAGCAAAGAAACAGAAATAAAAACAAAGATCGAAGAAATAAAGGCAAGTAAGGACCCGGATACCACTCAGCAGATGGAACTCTCAAAACTTGTCAATGAGTGGCAGATTTACATGGGAGCACAGACCAACACCGTCAAAGCCCTGGCAGACGGAATCCGCAACTGCTACCAGAATATCAAATAGCAGCCAGTTGCGGCGCCATGCCCCAAATGAAGAGGAGAACATATGCCGATGCAATTCCCTGCCGATCTACTGAAACTGTTGATGCAGATTGGGTTTATAGCCAGCGGAACGGGATATTATAGGGAGGCGGAGACCATCTTTTCAGGGATCCAGGCCATGTCGCCCCAAAGCGAGTTCCCATCGATCGGGAAAGCGGTGAACAAATTGAACGAAATGGATCCTGAATCGGCGATTCAGATCCTTACAAGTGAAGCCCTCGAGATCAACCCCGAAAGCGATTTGGCCAAGGCGTTTTTAGCGCAGGCGTTCAGGCAGGCAGGACTTAACGACCGGGGCCAAACGCTTTGCAACGACATCCTGAACACCACCGAAGACGTCTTCGCGGGGCGGATAGCCGAGGCGATCCTCATCGAAATGAACCCGAAACATTTTACAGCCCCTGCCTTTCGCAGCAACCTTTTCACCTCTCTTCAACAGGAAGGAGAAGCATCGTGCAGATAACGAACCCGCTCGATTCGATCCTCCATCGAACACCGCTCGATGCAGGGGCGACCGAAGAAGCCGGCATGTCGGGGTTTTACCCATCCGGTGATGTTTCGGGATTTGAAAAGGCCATCGTTACCGATTCGGAGTCTTTGATCGGGCGCGCCGATGCGGCAACCATTTCCTGGCCCGGGGCATCTTCATCGCCTCAGCGTGCCACGGGCCTTGGGGACGTCATCCTTCAAAGCATCGAGGACATGTCAGCAGCGCATCGTGAACGGATCCACAGGATACACGATACCGTCGACCGAGGGGCCGCACCGGCCTTGTCGCCAAGTGAACTCATACGGTTGCAGTATGAAATCCTGCAATTGACCATCGAGCAGGAGTTGGCCGGCAAGGTCGTCGATAAATGCGGCCAAGGCGTACAAACGCTTTTCAGGAATCAGGGATAGAGGCAACCCATTGAGCGTTATGCCGATCCAAAAACGCTGCAGGCGCATGTTTTTTTTGGTTGTCCTCTGCTTCCTGCTACCGGCTTGCAGCATGGAACTTTACACCAACCTCGAGGAGCGGGAGGCGAACCAGATCCTCTCGGTCCTCCTCAGAAGGGGGATCGATGTCCAAAAAATCGCTGGAAAGGAGCGAACCTGGGGGTTGAGAATCAACAAGGCCGACATGGCCCAAGCGATACAAATTCTCGAAAAAGAAGGACTTCCACGAGATCGTTTCGAAAGCATCGGAGAGGTTTTCAAGAAACAAGGGCTCGTGTCGTCTCCTCTCCAGGAGCGTATTCTTTACCTATACGCCCTCTCCCAGCAGATCTCCGAGACCATTTCGCATATCGACGGAGTGCTGACGGCAAGGGTCCTGGTGGTCATCCCGGAAAACAATCCCCTTTCGGACAAGATCCGCCCTTCCTCCGCTTCGGTTTTCGTTAAACATATCGAGGCGACCGACCTCCAGACCAGCATCTCAAAAATCAAGCAACTGGTTGTGGACGGAATCGAAGGGCTCTCCTATGAAAATGTCACGGTGGTGCTTTTCCCATCGGAATCAACCTTCCTTCCCCTGGACCCTCCCCATTACCGGCGGATTTTTTTGATCGATCTTTCACCCGGTTCGGTCATCCCCTTCTGGATCCTGGTCGGAGGCTTCGCGTTCGTCTCGGCGTTGATCCCAATCGGAATCGTTTGGGTGCTCCGCTACAAACGAACATCGCGGTCGGAAGGAAGGCCAAAGGGCGACCGTTCTCTGCATCCGGATGCCGGTTATACGGCGTCTTGAAAATGGGGGAATCAGTGATATGAGCAACGTTTTTTTTGAACATCTGGTTCAAAAGCGGCATCCACTGGTCCCGCTCATCCTCGAATTCAACCTGTCGCCCGGGCGGACCGTTCATTGGAGTTGGATGGCACATCTCCTGGATCAAAGGACCCTGGAAACCATCCGATGCAAACCAAGGGCCTCGAGAAGAATTTCACGCATCCTGCTGGACGAACATAACCTGGGCGACCGTTACTGCTTCCATTTCGAGGAACCGCCCCGGCGTCTAGCCCTTATCGATGGGTATACGCTTGAAGAACTGGTCTGGCGCACGGGGATCGCCCTCAATGCGCAAAGGATTCTGAAGACCGTCGACAGAGAGTCCGTTCTCAAACTCAAGAGTGCCCTTGGTGAAAAAGGATATCTGTTCGCTGTCAAGCGGGCGCCATTTTTGCTGGGACCGGTTATCCCTCTTTCGGATGGTCCCTGTTCAATCCCCGATCCCAGGTCCCACATGATGGTTTGCGGAACAATCTGTCTTGCTGCCAGCCTGGCCGATGCCCCTCAGGCTTTGAAGGATCGGCTCCGGCTCAAACTCCCCAGGAGCTATGCAAACTATTTCGGACATCGGACAAACCCCGTGAAGAAGGAGATCGCATGGTCGGTACTCCGAAAGATACTGCTGAAAGAGGTGGCACCGCAGTGGGCCCCCTGTTTCTCGTTTACCATGAAGGGCTTCGGACAGCCGGAAGCGCAAAGGTCCTCAAGGCTCGTCAATATACAACCTGTCTGAAGGCCGAAGAGATCATCCGCAAAGCCAACGAAGCCGCCGAAGAGATCACTGCGCGGGGCCGGACAGCCTTTGCGGAGGAAAAGGCCAGGGGCTACCGGGAAGCTCTGAGAGAAGGGAAAATGCAGTTGGCGGAGCAAATGGTCGGAACCGCCGCCGCCACTGCACGCTATCTCGCTGAATTTGAAGAAAAAGCCGTCGAATTAGTCCTATCGGCCCTTCGAAAGATCGTTGGGGAAATGGACCCCGCGGAGCGGATCGTCCAGGTCGTGCGCAACGTACTGGCCTTCGCAAAAAATCAGCCACAGGTCTCTTTGAGGGTCTGCCCGGCCGAAGCGGACAGCCTCAACGCCTCGCTGAACGCCATCATGACGGATTTTCCGGCTATCCGCTTCATCGATGTCGTGCCGGACGGCCGTCTGAAAGAAGGCGGCTGCATCCTGGAAACGGAGATGGGAGTGGTCGACGCCGGTGTAGACATCCAGATCGAAGCGATACGGCGCGCCCTCACAAACGCCCTCAATCGGAAATAATGGAGTTTTTCGTGCAGCACGAAGAAACCGTCGCGCGCTCTTTGGAACCTGTCGACAAGATTCTTGCCGCCGCCTTGAAAGAGGCCGTCTCCGTCGAGATCAAGGGACGCGTCACTCAAGTCCTGGGAACGATCATCAAAGCCGTGCTCCCCAGCGTGAGGATCGGGGAGATTTGCATTCTCCGAAACCCTTTCGAAGACAGGAGCCTACAGGCGGAAGTCGTCGGCTTTTCCAAGCAGGCGGCCCTTCTGACCCCCCTTGGAGAGATCGGAGGAATCTCCTCTTCAACAGAGGTCATCCCGAGCGGCAAGTACCACACGGTCCCGGTAGGACCGAGCCTTCTTGGCAGGGTCCTGGACGGATTGGGAAATCCGATGGACACCGGGAGGCTTGGACCGGTTGAGGCCCAGGATCATTACCCGGTCTACGCGGAGCCCCCGGCCCCGCTCACTCGCCGATTCATCACAAAACCGATGCCGCTGGGGCTGAGGGTGATCGACGGACTGCTCACCTGCGGTGAAGGTCAGCGTATGGGGATCTTCTCAGCCGCCGGAGTGGGAAAAAGTCGTCTCCTGGCAATCCTGACCAAAGGCGCTGAAGCGGATGTCAAAGTACTGGCCCTCATAGGCGAACGCGGCCGTGAAGTGCGTGAATTTCTTGAGAAGGACCTGGGTGATGAAGGTATGCGGCGAGCGGTAGCGGTGGTTTCGACCTCCGACAGACCCGCCATGGAACGACTTAAGGCCGCCTACGTGGCAACGACCATAGCGGAGTATTTCCGCGATCAAGGCAAGAGCGTACTCTTGCTGATGGATTCCGTGACCCGGTTTGCCCGCGCGCTGCGGGAAATAGGACTCGCTTCAGGCGAGCCGCCGACGCGGCGAGGCTTCCCCCCTTCCGTATTCTCCACTCTGCCGCGCCTCATCGAACGCGCGGGGCAATCCGATAAAGGCTCCATCACAGGATTGTACACCATTCTTGTCGAGGCCGACGACATAAACGAACCGGTGGCCGATGAAATGCGGGCCATCCTGGACGGACATATCGTCTTGTCGCGGAAGTTGGCCTCCGCCGGCCATTACCCGGCCGTCGACATACCGGGAAGCCTGAGCCGCGTCATGAGCAGCATCGTAGATGCAAATCACAGGGTGGCCGCCGCCCGGCTGCGGGAACTGTTGGCAAAATACCAGGAAATCCAGCTTCTCGTCAGAATCGGTGAATACAGAGAAGGCTCGGACCCGGAGGCTGATACGGCCATTCACAAGATAGAAGCGATCAACCGTTTTCTGCGCCAGGATTCGAGTGAACGGATTTCTTTTGAAGACACCGCGAACCGGCTGAAGGAAATCGCATTTCAATGAGTACTACCTCATTCGACGTATTATTACGTGTTCGAGATCTCCGTGAGAGCTCTGCCGCTAACCTGCTCAAAAACCGTGCAGCCGCTTACGCGGAAACCCAAGAGGACGTCCGGCGAAAACAGGAAGGGCTGAAGACCTACCGCACATGGCGGATAGAAGAGGAGTCCAATCTATTCCGCCAGATAACAAACCGGCGTGTGACGGTCCGCGGACTGGCCGAACTTAAAGGACAGTTTCACTCGCTTCGTGAAAAGGAGATGATCCTGGAGGAATCTGCAGCACAGGCGGAAACCAATCGGCAGACGGCCCAAGAGGCCCTGAATGAGGCAAAAACGGCCTACTTCGTCTCCGTCAGGCAAAGGAAAAAGTTAGACGGGTACGAAGCCATTTTGAGAGAAGCCATGCGAAGGGAGAGTGAACGGCTGGAAGAGGTCGAGATGGAGATCTTCCAGCACTCCAGAATTCGCATCCTTATGGAGGATCCCCATGAATTGGCATAACACATCCGGTTTGACATGCTGTAAGTGGGACAAACCCGCAAACACCCGCTGCATCCCCCATGCAAAACCAATATGCGATGCCCCGCTCGATACCGCGGATATCGAGCGGTTCGAAACCGCCATGTCCGATCACCCGCCCCAATCTGTCCCATCGGCTCATACGGCTCCACCCCGAATCCACCGGGATACGGCACCACACGGTCAACCCATCGCGGATGATGGGCTTGCCGCTGATCGGAAACCGCCTTCCTCCGCTTCTTCCTCCAAGGCCTCTGACCATCATCCAAATTTGCTGGATACGCCTGTTCAACTCTCCTCACCGGCGCCTTCCGGTTTTTTGCCTAATCAAGCCCCAGGCCCGGAAACGCCTTTTACTGCGGACCCCAGGCACGGCTCCCGGAACTGCCGAGGACAAAATCCGCCGCCTGCGGCAAGGCATCGCCAACCCCCGCTTTACTCGATGCACCGATCCTCCCTTGCCGCATGTTTTCAGGATGGATACGGGACAGTCGCACCAACCCCTCTGCTTGCAGCCCTGCCCCCTATCACGTCCGGCAGTGATGCAAAGCCCTCGATAAGCCTTTTCCTCGCTCCCGCGGGCGGACCTCCCTTTCAGGAAGGGGCGGACCCGATCACCATGGAGAACTCCGACAGACCTTCATCAGGACCCCTCCCCGGACCTGAAAAAGGAAAACCGAATGATACGCCCTCCACTCCCGTGAGGCGAGAGCCTTTTCCAGGAACAGAAAAAATGGCGCCCTTTTCTCATTATAGCACCATGCACCGTGGCCACCTTTCAGGACCGATCATCCGAAAGCCCCTCTTCCGGGCTGGCAGAAGCCAGCCCCTGCCAATCGATAGCCCACTGCCCGAAAACAGGTCTGTGGACCCGGGCGGAGTCGCAATGGCCATTCTTTCATCATTCCTGGGGACAACCCGAGGCTCCGTCCCGTCGCAGTTGCCTCCCACCGAAGCGCAACCCTCTTTGGAACTTCTGGTTCATCAGATCGCCGATCGGATCGGGGTGCTCCGGGACAGGCCGGATGGACAAGAAGAGGTGCGCATCACGCTCAAAGATGCCTATATCGTAGACACCGAGATCCGCATCCGTATGGATGCGGGGAACCTCCAGGTGGATCTCCTGACGACCTCCTCAGATGCCCATGCGCTGCTTTCTGCAGCGGCAGGAGAACTCGCGCATATACTGAAAAACCGCATCGGAGAAAATACATCTGTCAGCCTACACTACTCCGAAACACCGGAGGATCGACCGAGTGGGCACTCGAGTCATCAGCACCGGCAACGTGATCCGCAGGAAAACGAATGAAAGGTTCTAAAGCTACCCGATCGATGCGGCGCCAGTCGCGCGATCGCCTTCTCAACAAGGAGATTGAAAGAGGCCTATCGAACGGACCGGGTTCAATCACGATAGGTCCGGTGACAAAGACATGAAACACGACGTAGCTGCGCTGCGCATGGAGATGTTCTCTCAGGAAACAATCCTTCTGTTGAACAAGATCTTCAGCAGGTGTGACCATTTGTTTTTCCGGATAGGGGATCAGCCCTGTCGTGTTGGCTTTCAGGCTCATAATCCCCTCTTGCAGGAAGAGATATACCTAAAACTCTCGATAGGAAGAGCCACTGTACTGATGGGCCTCGGCCCCTGCTTTCCTTCCGGCTGGCGGGAAACTCTTTACGACTGGGAAACTTTCCGTGAGATGCCCGAAAAAACGAGAGGGATGTTGATCGAAGCTGCGTTGGAAGATCTGTTCGATGGTTTCGAGACATGGAGCGGCCTGCGTGTGGAAGTTCGTGAGGTCCTCTTCAGGGAACAGGGGTTTAACGAGACAAGGAGGCCGGCAGGTATTCCGCGAGGGCCTATACAACTGGATTTCGAATTCGTGCCGGAAGGTGGCGGCATCACGAATGAAAACCACCAAACCATCATGGGGCGTCTGCATCTGGAAACGGGCGCGTCCCGGTGGATCGATCCGCTGCTGGAATACATTCCACGGACGGTTGGCATGGCATGCGACGCCATCCCCTTGAGGTTGGCCCTCCTCGTGGGCCGTACCCGCCTCGCACTTTCCGCGCTCAGTGAAATAGAACCGGGAGATGTCATGTTACTGGATGAACATGCCCGGAGCGGCGACGGAAGCGTTGAGATCTGCCTTGCCCCCCGTCTGTCCTTTCAGGCTCATTTGAACGGCCGCACCGCCACGGTGCAGAGGCTCGCAAGAGGATTTATGGAAGAAGACCATTTCGATGAAATCGCCGCATCCGAAGAGGATCCCGCAGAGCAAGACTTCGAAAAAGACGAGGAAAGCGATGAGGTCCCTGCCGCAGAACTGAATGACATCATGATCGGGCTGACTTTCGAGGTCGGCCGCAAGACCATGTCTCTTGGGGAACTGATGCATCTGCACCCGGGCTACACCTTCGAGTTGGAGAACCCTCTGGAAAAACCGGTTGCCATCCGTGCGAACGGGAAGCGGATCGGCTGGGGGGAACTGGTAGGCGTGGCCAATCGGATCGGCGTTCGAGTATTGACATTTCTGCGGAACGGCGATGAATGAACTTCCTGACATTCTGTATGTCATTGCCGCACTCGCCTTTCTGGGCCTGGCCCCTTTCCTGGCGGTGATGGTGACTTCTTTCGTCAAACTGGTGGTCGTATTCGGACTTCTCAGAAACGCCCTCGGCATCCAACAGATTCCTCCCAATATGGTCATCAACGGACTGGCTATCATCCTTTCTTTTTACATCATGGCACCGGTTGCGGATGAATGCTGGACGGCGATGCAGCGTCAAGACGCGATCCAAAAAGATTTTAAAAACTGCATTCAGGCGGTGGTGGAAGGCAAAGAGGTCTTGCGTCGCTTTCTGCTGAAACATGCAAAAGAAAAGGAACGGCTGTTTTTTGTGGAATCGGCCAAGGCGATCTGGCCCAAGGACAAGGCGGAAGCACTCAAATCCGACGACCTGATGGTGCTGATACCGGCTTTTACCGTCAGTGAATTGACATCGGCCTTCCAGATCGGCTTTCTGCTCTATCTGCCTTTTGTCGCGATAGACCTCATCATCTCCAATATTCTCCTGGCCATGGGTATGATGATGGTCTCCCCCATGACGATTTCGCTGCCGTTCAAACTCCTGCTTTTCGTCCTGCTGGACGGGTGGGGGAAGCTGATCCACGGGCTTATTCTGACTTATCGCTGATGGACAACGCAATTGTTTGCGGTATCGCACCGGATGGACCTTTATCGGACCGTTGAGCGCTCCGGGTGGGGGGAGCCGAGAGTGGACCGCCTCTGTCTTCGAGTCAGGATGGGGAAAACCATCTATAGGATATAATAGAATGAGGTTCCGGACTCCATGACGATCCTCGATTGTACGATTCAAGCCTTGATACTGGTGCTGCTCCTGTCCATGCCGGCCATCGCTGTGGCCGCTGTCGTGGGCATCATCGTGAGTCTGCTTCAGGCGGTCACGCAAATCCAGGATCAGACCCTGTCTTTCGCCGTCAAGCTCGTTGCCATCATTGTCACCCTAATCGTAACGGCCCGGTGGGTCGGCTGGGAACTCCTGCACTTCTCGGAGAACCTCTTCACCCTCTTTCCGACCATTACCGGCTGATGGATATAACTCCCCTAAAACAGATCCTGCTGACCTTCATGGTTTTTACCCCGAGGCTTTTGGCAGCTATTTCCATCCTGCCTTTTCTGAACCGGGAGGTGATGCCGGGACTGGTCCGCAACAGCGTCGCCCTGGTGTTCGTCCTGATCCTGTATCCGATGGGGGCGCCTCTTACGGCAGGGAGCCTGCCGGCGTATCCCTTGCTGGTCGCACTGGTTGCCAAAGAGGTGTTTCTCGGTTGCCTGTTGGGGTTCCTCGCCGGAGGCCTCTTCTGGGCCGCCGAAGGGATGGGGATCTTCATCGACAATCAACGCGGGGCCGGCATGGGGGGGTTTTTCGACCCTATTTCCGGATCCCAGACCTCCTCACTGGGAACACTCCTGCTCCAACTGATCACGGTCCTTTTCTTTTCAGGAGGAGGATTCTTATTGCTCCTCGGCGTGATCTTCGAAAGTTACCGCGTGTGGCCTGTCTTTTCATTTTTTCCGCATTTGACGCCGGGCTTCTCGGATTTTTTTCTGGCGCAGGCGGATCGCATCATGCGCCTAATCGTCCTCTTGGGCGGGCCGATCGTGATCGTCATGTTCATCAGCGAAATCGGACTGGGGCTCATCAACCGTTTTGCACCCCAACTCAATGTCTTTTTCATATCCATGCCCATCAAAAGCGGGATAGCCGTTTTTCTTTTGATCCTTTATGTGAGGTTTATCGAGGTATATTTCGAGGAGGAATTCCTTGGATTCAAACACCTGCTCGAGGAGTTGTCGACCTGTATAGAAGGGCCAGCTTAGCGTGCGCCGCCCCCCCAGTGATCGCTTCGGCCCGACGGGGCACTTTTGCGGAGAACCGCGATGAAATCGAGGGGCGTCCATCCTCATCTCGAAGACAAACGGTCTCCCCTTGGAGGCCTATCCCATCACCCTGAGGCTGTCTTTCTTGCCGAGCGAGGGAGGTATCTAGCCTGAAATGCAAACGAAAACGGAACAGCCTACCCCAAAAAGGCTGCGAGACGCCAGGAAGAAGGGCCAGGTCGCAAAAAGCAGGGAGATCGGATCCGCAGCAGCCATAACAGCCGCCTTCTGTGTCCTCTGGGCCGGCTATGACACCTTCTTGGAACAGGCAAAAGAAATGGTCCTGCTGCCGCCCCGCTTTTATGAACTGACATTCACCGAAGCCCTGAAACGGACGCTCGACGGGACCCTCCAAGCCTTTATCAGCCTTTCCCTGCCGATCCTTGGAGCGGTTTTCGGTCTCCTCGTTCTGAGTCACTTCATTCAAGTGGGGGGGCTATTTGCGATGGAGCCTGTCAAACCGAACCTGGCGAAAATCAACCCGGTGGATGGATTCAAGCGGCTCTTCTCAATCGAAAATTTCGTCGAGCTATTGAAATCAACGGGCAAGGTCTTGATCCTGACCCTGCTGTTCAGCGTGGTGATCAAGGAATCCGTGAACCCCCTGATGCTGGCGCCCCGTTTCGGGCTGACCGGCCTAACGGCCGTCCTGAACGATGCTCTCAAACAGCTGGCGGCCTTCACCATCGCTGCCTTTCTGACCGTCGCGCTCCTGGACTACTTTTTCCAGCGATCCAGGCATATCAAGAAGCTGATGATGACCCGGGAAGAGGTCAAGCGCGAGTACCGGGAAATGGAAGGAGAGCCGATTCTGAAAGGTCGCCGGAGAGAACTTCATCGCGAGTTGGCCATGGCCGACACCCTCGAAAAGGTCAGAAAGGCGACCGTGCTCATCACCAACCCGACGCGACGGGCGATCGCTCTTTTTTACGATCCGGAAAAGACCCGACTGCCTATCGTTACAGCCAAAGGCGAAGACCTCCTCGCCAAGCGCATGATCGAGGTCGCCCGGAAGGAGGGCGTTCCTATTATGGAGAACATACCGCTGGCCCGGGATCTTTTCGAGCAGGGGCGCCTCGATCAATATATCCCCCAGTCGTTGATTCAACCCGTGGCCGAGGTCTTGCGATGGGTCCAGAAGCTCAAAAAAGAGCGGTACACTCCATAGATCCCCTTCTCTTCCCTTCCAATCCGCCCGTGCCCGACACCTGGAGCGCCTCCTCGATCTCGACGGCGGCAGGGGCTTGGGATTGCGTTTGAGGCCGGTCGAGACATCCTCGGGGCAAGTTCAAGTCAAGCGTAACAGGCCTTATCCGCCCAATCGCCGATGCCTTATGCCCTTATTGCTGTGCAAATTCCGACCCTCGTTTTCTCAAAAAGCATCAAACCGCACATACTCAAAATGGCATATTTCTTGCTCGATTTTTATTGGAAGCACAGTCCCGCTTCACCTTCTGAGATCGACGATCCATCTTTGCGGAGGTCAAGAATGACACCATGCAGCGACGCTCATGCCATCCCTTTGAGCAGCAGATCGCCAAACAGCGCCTATGAGCCGGCAGCGCCGGCACAGGCAAGTCCAAAATCATGTTTCAGAACAGCGAATCATCCCCATCCCCCGGATTTAGATTATCCCCCCTCCGTCCCCGACGGCCCTACGCCGCCGGTAATCGAGAATCCGGCTGTCGATATGGCGGACATGACCCTCGCTCTTCTGTTGCTTCAGGACTCCCTGGCCAAACAAACCTTCGAAACCGGCCGGATCATGGCCGACCATCATCGCAAAGAGATGGAGCGCAGGCAGGCGGAGCGCGTAGATAAATTCAATGAGTGGATGGAGAAGCTCGAAGAAGCGCAACGCAAGATTCAATCAGCGGGCTTCTTCGGGCGCCTGGGCATGGTGGTCAAGGCCTTTTTCGAGGGTGATTTCGAGGAAGCAGGCAAAAACCTGGAGGAGGCCTTCAAAGAAAACCCCGTTACCGGCGGATTATTCAGCGCCACCGCCATACCGCTCCTTATCGGGGGCGGGCCGTTAGGGCTCGTCACTGCCGCGGCCCTGTTTGCACCGGAAATCATGAACGACCCCGCGGTCCAGAAAGCCATGATAGAAAGCTACGCCAAGACCTTCAATATGAGCCGCGAGGACGCTGGAAAGGCCATCGCCATCTTCACCACGGCCGTAGGCGCCCTCTGGGCGGTGGCCAGTGCATCCTCGCCGGTGGTCCGAGGCACGATCGTTGGGGCCTTCCAGGGTGAGGCAGCCTACAAGAAATATGAAGCTGACAGCGCACAAGCAGATGCGCAGAAAAAGGAAGCCGCGCTGGATCAGACAAACGCTGATCAAGAGTTCACTCAATCCCTCGCGGAAACCCATTTGGAACTTATGAAAGCGATCATCGAAAGCCTGTCGCGTAACCTGCGCACAACGATGGAAATCATCCAACTCGAAGCCGAAACCGCCCAGAAAGTCAATCAGGCCATCGGGGCTGCGAAAAGAATATAACAACCATTGCTTCGGCATGGAAAGGAGCCAAAGGTATGATCGGACCGCTGGAAAAGCACTCGATGAATATTCCCCCGGCTAGACCTGTCGAAAATCTATGCAAAAAGGACATCACCGGATATTTGTGCTCCCCGGTGGCGGCTGGTCCGCTCGCACCCAACCCTGCAGCCGAAAGGCCGGGACACGGCTCTCTGGATCCAAACCTCCCCAGCCCTGATGCAGGTCAACCAACCGATCCTCAGGCATTGAGCAACACCCTGCATCACTTTTTCGATCTGGCACTCCTGTTTCACCAGATGGCGAGAGAAATGACGCCTCAGGATATTCAGAAGGTCGTGGACGCAGCCATCCAAAGGAGGACCCTGCTGACCGAAGCAGCTCAAAAGAAGGAAGACGGCGCGGACATCCTTCAAAATTATGCCACCGAAGCCTTGGCCGTCAGCATCGCAGGGGCATCTTGCTCCCTGGGAGGAGAGAAAACGGCCGGTCTGTCTCAAAGCCTTGGGGCCACATCCCAGGCGGTCTCCAGCATCGGGCAGGCGAAAAATCAGACCGAGCTGGCCAAAGGCGACAAACAAACAGCCCAGGCTGAGTACACGCGTGCGCAACAGGACATGTCGAACGCCTTCTTCCAGTCCTTCAGCCAAACGGCGCAGTCCATCAGACGGTCTCTCGGGGAAATGCTCCAGGCCGAACTGGCCGCCAAACAGGCCGTAGGAAAGATCTGAAGCAGGCCGCCTCCGAATGAATAGCGGAGAGAGCCGGCCATGACTCAAAGGGGGTAAGGGATTATGACGTCACCGATCGACAACACCGGGAATTCGCAAATCAAAAGCCAGGAAAATTGTTTGAAAGAACCGGCCGATTCCACAGACCGGATGGGTTCCAAGTGGAAGAATTACGACGTTCGCAGGCTATCCCACAAAGAGCTTCCCGCCTGGAAAGGTGTCCTGTTCAGAGTGCTCTTGGATCACACGGGACTTCCCGTAAATCCGGATCGAGGCTACAAAAGCAAGCCTTCCGATGATACATGGAAGTGGCGAAACGTTGGGATTCATTCCGAATACGCCTCGGCCTCCTTCCTCCTGAACCTAACCTCTTTGCCCGCTTTCTGTCCCTTGCAGCCGAACGATGCCTACCCTGGCGGGCAAGATTGGGGCGCTCTGAACCACCCGCGTTATAGAGAACCTATTGCGGACAACAGGTGGAACGAGGTCGATTTCTCGGAGACGCCCAACCTCTCACAAACGGGTGATGAATTGGATTTGTCTGAGGATTTGGAGGATATCGATTCGTTACGGGAGACCGGCCACCCAAGGAGCGAAAGCGTTCCCACCCAGGCTCACGGGGCTGATGGCCCGGATGGGGAGGTGGACCGTTCCAACGAGATAGATGAGGAACCGAGTTTCTTTGGAGATTTGGAGGACTTCGATCACTCACATCAAACCGGCCTTCCACCAGATGATCATGAACGAAAGACGCTTACTCCCTTCAGCGAAGATCCGATACAGCCTTATAACGCTGATGTACTGGATTCCAAGCGACAAACCAATTAGGGCTAAGATGATTGAGCTTCAATCTGACAGACCGTCCAAGATGACGGTCAGCCGATTTTGACAACTTTTTTTCTTGAAGGCCGTTATGACGCTCCATCCCTTTTATAGAGACCGAACAGCCGCATTGGAGCGGATCATGCGGGAGCGGGACAAAATCGATCGCCGCTTCTGTGAAATCAGGAAGCGGGCAATCAAGACGGTCCTCAGCCTGGACCCGGACATCCCGTGGAAGGATCTGCCGGAAAGCGCTTTGAAAGAGCTGACCCTTTATGGATTCGCCCCTCCCGTTGAATCATCAACTGGCGAAAACGGCACTGCGTATCCCCAGTCCGGATGGGAGCTGCGGGGCGGATTTTTTCGGGGCACAAGGATATGAGTCAGGCAGAGTTCCGGGGCATCCAAGGACGGCTGGCGGAGACCGCACACTTACGCGGCGGAGTCGAACCGGTTAAACGGAATACATCCGGTGACGTATGCGAACAGCCACTCCATCAGAGCGGAGAACCCATCGCAGTTAAAGCCCAAAACGCCGCGGTGCACAGCGCTTACCCCGGATCAAAGCCGGAAGGCACGGCCCGCTCGGACAACAGCATCGAGGAAAGCGTCCTCGAAACCATTTACGCTTTGGCCTACAGCCTTTATGCCCAAGCAAGGTATCCCGACGCACAAAAGATCTTCGCGCTGCTCGTCCTCATGAGCCCCCATGTTTATAAATACTGGTTCGGCCTCGCTTCCTGCAACCAAATGGCCGGACATCCAGGATTGGCTACAGCCGCGTTTTTGTTCGCCACTCATGCGGAACCCGGGAAACCGGATGCCCATCTGCACCTGGGCCTGTGCCTCCTGGAACTGGGCGATCGAGATGCCGCCCGGGAAAGCATCCGGACAGCCGCCGACTTGGCTCGAAACGACAAGAACGGTCTTCTGAAGCAACGGGCCGCTCTGATCCTGCAGACCCTCGACTCCGATAAACCAACAGGAGGACAAAGCAATGGGAATCAATCTCTGCACCCTGGCTGATCCTTACCGGGTCCAAATGCACTGTGCCGTTGAGGGCAAACCTGTCGTTTATCCCCCCGGCTATGCCTTCGGAGACGGGACCTACTGGTATAACGGCATGCGCCTGACCATCGACAAACTGCCCGACGGCCTGGGCCTTTCCAATGGCCTGTACGTGTATCGAGGCGAAGAAAAAGACCGGTCGTTTTTCCCTGACGGATATGCCCTCAATCGCTACATTCAGGGACTGGCATTCAAATGGGGGGACGGATATCTCGGACTGGGGCCGCTTCCCCAAGGCCAGATTGTAGAAGGCTACGGGTACGAGGGCCACTGGTACAAATGGGGCAACACCTTGACGCAGAACCCACCGGACGGCTGTCTTCTGTCAAACGGAAAATATTTTTACAAAGGGGGGGAATATTGCCTCGATGAACTTCCGAAAGGCGCGGTCTTTTACAATGGAACCTGTGTTTGGGCGGATAAGGCGGGACAGCCATGCCTGATGCATCTTTGGGAAATCCCTGACGGGGCGATTCTCGACAACGGCAAGTTCGTCTATCACGGAGAAGGAGTCGAATTGGCGTCGATTCCCGATGGCCTGGCCCTCTCCGATGGAACGTATAAATGCACCCTCCCCAACTCCGTACCCCCAACCGCCGGCAAACGCGATGTCGAGGGGCGCATGTACCTTGCCGACGGCACGTTCGTACCCGACGATCGGTATGTCTACAACGGCCGAATGGTGAGCCTCCTTGAAATGCTCCTGCTCTTCCGCATGGACGCGATTCAGGAAGCCAACGAAGCATTCATGCAGTATTACGATAAGGTCCGCATGACAAACGATCATATTCGTGTGCTGAACGAATACATGGAAATGCTGCGCGCCATAGATCCGGATATGAAAGGCAGGCGAACATGTCTTGGCGAAGAGGGATGGGTAACGGGCCTGAACAGTCAAGGCGAAGAAGTGACCCTTAATTTCCATGATTGGCTTGGAGAACTCGGTTTGTCCCAGGCCCTGAAAAACGGTGAAATGGAGGTCTGGGACGATTCCGTGAACACGGTAAACTGGTGGGAAGGGAGGCTGGAAGGGTTCAAACTGAGCATCGAGGGCAAAATCAATGAATTCAACATGCAGAACGAGGAGGACACGATTCTGCTCAATCAGCACAACAACGACAAACAGACCCTGGTGCAGATGTACACGTCCGATATCCAAAAATGGCTCCAGGGACTTCGAGGCAACCTGGCGGTCAGTGGTTGACATGCCTTACATACCTTGGTCGCATGCACCTCCTGCCCGATCCGCAGCGGTTCACCCTCGGATCCCGGACTCAGTGAGCAGGAAGGGCAATGCGACCCAAAGGCTGGACGATGATCTCCTGGGTCAACTCCTGATGTGAGAGCACGGGCAGATCCGGCAGATCCAGTTCCACCATTTTCTTGACATAACGTCTGATATCCATGGAAACCAAAAGAACGGGTTTCTGAGCCCTCCTGCTGATATCTCCTACCTCCGCCTTGATTGCATCGACAAGCGCTCTTGCAGCGCGTGGGTCAAGGGCCAGGTAACTGCCTCCCGATGTCTGCCGAATGGCTTTGCGTATCGTTTCTTCGGTGTCTGCATCAAAGAGGTAAACCGCTAAGAGATTCTGCCCCATGCTGTATTTGTAGCTGATATAGCGGTTCAGACTCATCCGGACATACTCCGTCAGGAGGATCACATCTTTTTCCTTTTGCCCCCATTCAATCAAGCTTTGAAGGATACTCCGCAGATTGCGGATGGATAGGCCTTCCTGAACAAGACGCTGCAGGACCTCTGTGATTTTCGGCAGGGGCAGAATGCGCTGGCTTTCCCGAACCAACTCCGGAAATCGCTCCTCCATCCGCTCCATTAAATAACGCGTCTCCTGGAGGCCGATGAATTCGGAGGCATATCGCTTGAGCACCAGCATCACGTGATAAGTCAGCACCCCGACCGGGTCCATCCAGGCCACCCCCGCCTGGTCAAGCCGAGCACGAAAACGCTCCTCGACCCATATATGGGGCATACCCGGCAGGAAGGTCTTGCCTGCCTCACAAGCGATCCCCAAAACCCGAAGATGCTCCTCCGTCTCCCTTACCAGAAGTCTGTCCCAAAGCAGCAGCCCCTCTGAAACAGGGATCTCTTGCAGGAGAACCACGTAACGGTCCTTTTCGATCGTATGGCTGAATCGAAGGGCGATATCGGGAAAAGGGACACCAAGGTCGAGGTAAAGGGCTCTGCGAACCTCTTTCAGATTGCCTTGCAGCGCTTGAGGCTGAATCACCGTCCTCAGTGAAGAGGCCACCGCAACCGAAAGGGGGGCTGTAAGAGAAAACGCCGCTACCCTGTCGGTACGTTCCTCAATCTCATCTTCTGCGTCTGAGATTCCGTCATCTTCGAACTCCGCCTCCTGAAGCGGTCCGGATGGAACACGTCCAAAAACAAACCCCACGAGGCCGATCAACAGGCCGAGCGCAATGAACTGCCACTTGGGAAAACCGGGGACCAGGGCAAAGCAGCAAAGCAGCACTCCCCCTAGCAGCAAGGCCTTCGGCTGTCCCAGAAACTGGGTCCCGATCTCGCCTCCGAGGCTATCCGATTTTTCCGAAGAAACACGCGTCACAATGATCCCGGCCGTAACGGAAATAAAGAGGGCTGGAATCTGACTGACCAACCCGTCCCCGATCGTAAGGATCGAGTAGGTCTGCATCGCCCTCCCGAGGTCCATCCCCTTTTGCAGAACACCGATCGCCATCCCTCCCAGGATGTTCACCACAATGATGATGATGCCGGCGATGGCATCCCCCTTGACAAATTTCATGGCGCCGTCCATGGCGCCATACAGCTGACTCTCCCTCTCCACGCCTCGCCGTCTTCGCCTGGCATCGACCATATCGATGACGCCGGCCCGCAGATCCGCATCGATGCTCATCTGCTTGCCCGGCATAGCGTCGAGCGTGAAACGGGCCGAGACCTCAGCGACCCTTTCCGACCCTTTGGCGATAACCAGAAACTGGACAATGGTGATAATCAGAAAAATGGCCCCTCCGACGACAAAATTTCCGGCCACGACAAAATTCCCGAATGTAGAAATGATCTCACCGGCATCGGCGTTCAGGAGGATCAAGCGGGTGGATGTGATGTTGAGGGAAAGTCTGAAAAGGGTCGTAAACAGAAGTATACTCGGAAAGGTGGACAGGGAAAGTGCCGAGGGGATGTACATGGCGACCATGATCAGGGTCACCGCCAGACCGAGATTCGCGGCGATCAGACCATCGAGCAAAGGGGTCGGCATGGGAAGGATCATCAGTGCGATAATCGCCACCACGAGGGTCGCGAGGACGATATCGTTGTACCGCGATGCCTTTACAAGAATGTGTTGGAGGCTATTCAGTTTCACGTGCATGTTCGGAGCTTCTCCTCAACAGGCGGTTCCCACCTGGTGATGGCCGGTTTCATCCCAGGTTTCACCCGCTCAGTCCCGCCCCTTCGCAGCGAGTCCGGGCTCGCCCGGTCACTGCCGCCGTCTGGACGTTTGATTGGGCAAAGGCCTGCAGTTCACCTTCATCGCAACCAACGGATTTCACTGGAATTCACAAAGCAATCCTGATTTCCGAATAAGAGCCGGGACATGCCGGATGATCACTTCCGGATGGACACCAGATAGGCATTCAGGCATTCGCAGGCATTTTCCTCCTCTCCGAGACTGCGGTAGGCCAAGGTCTTCAGCAGGTAGCCCAAGGCTTGGCGCTTTCGCTCCTTTTCCAGGAGGAGATAGTCCTCTGCGGCTGCAAGGGACCGTTCATATTCGCCGGTCATAAGATACGCATAACTCAGGGACTCCGCGAAGCGAGCCTCCTCGGGAAACAGTGCCACCAGTGCTTTGAAAAGGGTGCGGGCCTTTTCTGCCTTTCGATGGGAAAGAAAAAAATAACCGAGCACAGCCAATGCTTCTTTTTCTCTTGGATTCATCGATCGATCCCGGGCGTTTCACCCCTTCAGCAGGATGTTCCGGCAGGCAACAAGGTACTCGTCGAGCATCAAATGCTCCTCCATCACGGCTATCGCCTCGCGTACACTTTTTCGGGACAGCTGCCGAAGCTCCCTGACGGACATTTCCCGCAGGGCGCGGGCGGCGCCTGCAATCGCCTCGCGGTAACATTCCGACCTCAAGATATCCGGTTCCAGGGTCACGGGTTTCATCGATGTCAGGAGGCGGGAATCCAGCGAATGGTCCGGGGAAATGCCTTCCAGGCGGCCGAGCGGCGGATCTTCACTCGGAACAGGCCGCGCAGCCGCCGGATCGAAGCGGACCTTTCCGGCGATGGGCCCGCCGTAGATCCTTTGCTGAAAGACGTTTTGAACGACATCTGAATGGTCTGGAATTCGAGGCATCCGTTTCTCTCCCCTGCTCGATGACCCTGGTGGTCACTTAAACGAAATTATGCTCCCTGTGCGTGCCCGGCTGAAAAGGCCATCGTAAACCGAGGTCCCTGCACAGGGTAGACATTCCAACAGGACGGTCGACTCCCCTTATCGGCAGCGGCGTAGTTGAAGCGCCTGCTCCTTTGCAATCTCCGAATCAAGCGCCTGCTGCAGTCCCTTTAATAATTCTTGCCGGCCTTGCATATCCTTGCAGGCCTTGAGGGGAATCTCCCAGGCCAGGTAACGCAATTCCCTCAATAAATCGATCCTCGCTGCCGCGCCACCAATCCCGAGGTCATTCAGGATAGCCAAAACCTCCTGGCTCCCGACCAATGGATCCATCGTCAACCCCATCAATTTGCCCATCAAGGCCCGCCCCGAACCGGCTGCCGGCTCATGGAATTGAGTCTGCATCCTTTTCATCAGGACTGTGCAGGCCCTTTGCGTATTCCCGAGGACCTCGAGATAATAAAGTTGGTCAATGATCGACCTGAGCTCTGCTCGATCTATCGAAGGTCCCCGAGACATCAGCTCGGCACCGGCTGCCTTGATGAGGAAATCCGTAGCCCGCTGAAAACCTTCTTCTCCATAGGCTTCCATCACTTCGCGGTAGGCCGAGTCGAGACCTGTGAAGCTGAGCACCGTGCTGCGATAAAAATCCCGCAGGCGCTGTACACCGGCCAATCCCTGCCCCGAAACCTCGAAGGCGGTTATGCTCGTGTTCAGCCCGGCCCGGACAGCCGGTCCCTGCTGCCGCACCAGGTTTTCCAGCGCTCCGTCCAAGGCGTTGCGCAGACCGCTCGATGACTCTCCTGCCACAGCGGTCGACTCCAGAGCATGCAGCAACACAGCGTATTGAATGGAAACATCCGTGAAATAGAGCCTTACAGCCGCAAGGATCTGCCCTGCACTCACATCCCGCAGCGACCCGAAGTGCGCCATGAATGCCTCAAGCAGCCTGCCCTTTTTGAAATCCGGCAGCCTTGCGAAGCAGTCCTCCGCCCCTTGCAGGAGTTCTGTTTGGCCGCTTGCCAACCGCACCGATTTACGCTCGGCGAGGCGCTTTTCGACCCGTTCGCTGAAAGCGAACGAGACCTCCTCTGCGGCCTCGGCAATCAGGGACTGGAAATCTTTAACCTGGACGACACGGCCCGCATGGTAACCCTCTACGGACCTCGGGGGCTCCGGGGCAGCCTCCCGCGCCGGCACCCCTTGCATGCTATGAGTCCCATCGACTTGTTCGAACATGGCCTCCGAAACCTTTTCCGCCCTTTGCCAGCGCTGTGTCAGGCCTTTTCTTCAGGCCGTTGAAATCTTGAACTACACCACTCTTCACGTAAAGTACCGATACACAAGACACCGACGCCGCCCAGGAGATAGGCGGAATACGCACGCCAATTCCGAAGCCACGCCCTGCACGCTTGGATGCATGACATCAACCCCGGGTGTGTGCATGCCTTGGATGGCCCCCTTCAGGTCCGTCCGATGTCTGAATGTTTCTCGGGGAGCCACCGGTGCCGAGTAACTGGGGGTTTTGCAAACTTGAAGCCATCACGCGGTCAAACAGGACACAAATTTGCTAAAAAACGAGAACCGGAGTGATCCCTGTCACATAACGCCGTTTTTGACTGCAAACAACCGGTGCCCCGCGGGCTGCCATGCGGCATCCCTGAACGTGCGGCAGAAGGTCTGGCAGACGGGCAAATGCATAGCAAACTGTGCGCAAGGCAGCGGGAATTGTGCGACGGATGCCCGGCTGCCAGGCTTCGATTCTTGGGGAAAGAAACGCTCGAATGGATTTTTGATGGATTGCAGACGAGCGACCCGTGGAGACCCTTATAACGATATTCGCTTCGGTCGATGAACGATAAGCGTGAAGCGGATCCGTTTCGCCCCCTGGGTCACCCCCCTGCAGCCGCTGTTCCGTGAAAAAGCGCTTCCGAAAGGGGAGGTTAGAATGTGATCTCTTTCAGGCAGTCCTGCAAAGGCTGCAGGGAGGGGTCGTCCTGGGCGGCGAGCCGCTGCTGGAGGGATGTCAGCGCAGCGGGGATATAGGCCTCGAAGAAACGCTTGCCTTTGATCTTGCTGAGAAAGGCGAAAGCCCCCAAGATCTGCAGGTTCCGCTGCAGGGCTAGCCAGGGATAGGCCGCGGCCACCCCTGCAACGGCTTCCGGGCGGAGGTGATCGAGCCGCTTCAGATAGTGCGCATAAACGCCGAGCTGCACCGCTTCTGACAGGGCCGCATAAGGGTCGATCAAGAGCGAAGCGAGATCGTACCCCAGGGGGCCGATCCGCCCCCCCTGCCAATCGATGAATCTCGGCCGATCCCCTGACCACATGATGTTGCGGGACTGGAAATCGCGGTGCAGGAAAAACCGGTCGCCCGACTGCAAGGCCCCCGACGCGATCCGGTCGAAGGCGCCCTTCAAGCCGGGGAGATCAAGGCTCAATCCGAGGTATCCCTGAAGAAACGCGCGCGCGAAGTATTCCGCCTCGTAAAAGGATGCCACATGCGCATCATAATAAGGCGTCTGACAGCACCATGCTGTCTGAAACCCTTTCGCACCGTTCAGCTGCATGTCCAGAAGCCGTTCCGCAACCTCGCAGTACAGCGGCAGCGGTGCAGCTCCGCCAAGGACCATTCCGTGCAAAGAGGCATCCCCCAAATCCTCCAGGGCAACCCACCCCGCCTCGAGATCGAAATCGAAGATCTCCGGCACGGGGGCTCCTTGCGCATAGAGGTGGCGCCCGATCTCGACGTAGGCTCGGTTTTCGATCCGGGCCGCTTCATCCGCCGGCGGGTTTACCATAATGACGCACCCGCGCCCGCCTGCAGCCAGAGACCTCAGGCGGCAGAACCGGCGGTCGGAACCGTCGCCTTTCAACAAGACGAAACGATCCGTATCAACGCCGCCCCCCTGCCGGTCCAAAAAGGCCATGACGGCCGATTCAACAAACATTTCCATAGCCGCTCTACCGGATTGCTCCGCACACCGGCTGGTCGATGCGCCTTCCCGCCGTCACGATGCTGTCCAGGACTTCGATGCCGGCAGCGACGCTGACCCCTTCCCACAACACGCTGCGGCCAACCACCGCCTCCGCCTCCAAAAGGGCCCCGGCGCCCACCACCGCCCAGTCCTCGAATCGCACCGTAGGATGCACCTGCGCACCCGGCCCCACGAATACCCGCCGCAATCCGACCCAATCGCGGTTGGCCGCCAGATACTCCGGGATGCTCCCGAGGTCCCGCCAGCGGTGGCCCGTGCTCAAAAATGCGCCCACTCCGCCCCCCTTCATGATCAGGCGGCGGTAGCAGGCGACGATGTCCGCGAAGCCGGGGCCCGGAATCCTTTCGATCAAGCGCGGATCGAGCACGTGAATACCCGTGAAGGCCAGCCGCCCCGGACGGGGAGCCGCCGCGATATCGACAATGTTGCCTTCGGCGTCAACAGCCACCTGGCTATAGGACTCGCACGCATGCAGGACCAGGGATGCCAACCTCCCGGCCTCACAATGGGCGCGGTAGGCGGCCCGGAGGTCGATGTCCGTCAGGATGTCGCCGTTCAGGACGATGAAGGGCTCGTCATCCCAGAAGTCCGCAATGTTTCGGATGCCGCCCCCCGTCCCGAGGATCTCCTTCTCGATCCGTACAGAGACGGGGATCCCCCACTCTTTCGCGCTCACATAGGCCTCGAGCTGCGCAGCCTTGTGGTGGGCGTTGATCACCACGGCCTCAGCGCCGTACCGCCTGAGATAATCCACATTGTAATCCAGAAGAGGCCGGTCTCCGACCGGTACGAGGGCCTTCGGACGGTGATCGGTCAGGGGGCGCAGCCTCGTGCCGAACCCGGCGGCAAGAATCATCGCTTTCATGGGTGTTTTTTCTGTTGCAAAATATCCTTCCACGGAAAAAAATCAGCCTTGGGCAACGCGGACTGATTCATTCCGAACCGGTTCCCAGACACAGATGCGCGATCCGTCCGGCAGGCCAAGGCTTGCCGGCTTTACGGAAGGCATCCCCAGGCATTTGCCGGTCGATGACCGAACCGACCCTTTCCCTGCGGCGGCAACCGGACCAAAGAGACGGACCGCCTTCATCCAACCCCATCAAAGGGACCTTCCATGAATCATTCCACCCTGGAATTGAACGAGATCACCCTTCGCATTGGCCGCCTGTTCATGGCGGGGATGCCCGGCACCACCCTCGATTCGGACACGGAGGCGCTCATCCGGAAGGCAGGCCTGGGAGGGGTCATCCTGTTCGCCCGCAATATCGAGGGCCCGGAGCAACTGGCCGCCCTGACGAACGATCTCCAAACAGCCGCGCTGGAAAGCCAGGGCACCCCGCTCTTCATCGCCGTCGACCAGGAAGGGGGCCGCGTCGCCCGCCTTCAGGCGCCCTTTAGTATGTTCCCGGGAAACGAGGCCATCGGCCGAAGCCCTCAGCCGGAGGAGGCCGCCCGCGCCTTCGCCCGCACCACCGCGCGTGAAATGCGCCTCGTCGGGCTCAACATGGACCTCGCCCCCGTTGTGGACGTCCGGCGCGGAGAGGCCGAGAAGCACCTCGCCGGGCGGACGTTCGGGGAAGATCCGGACCAGGTTGGGCGGCTCGGGAGCCTGATCATCCGCGATCTTCAGGCCAACGGCGTCATGGCTGTGGCCAAGCACTTTCCCGGCCTCGGACGGACCGGCCGCGACCCGCATCTGCAACTTCCCACCATCCCCCTTTCCCTCGCCGAGATGGAGACCGTCAGCCTGCCGCCGTTCGCCGCCGGCATCGCTGCGGGGGTAAGCGGCATCATGAGTTCCCATGCCGTCTATCCGGCGCTCGATGACGGCACACCCGCCACCCTCTCCCCGGCCGTTCTGACCGGGCTTTTGCGGGAACGCATGGGGTTCGACGGCCTGATCATCACCGATGATCTCGAAATGGGGGCCATCACCGGCTCCTGGGGGGTCGATGCGGCGGCCGAACGCGCCTTTGCAGCCGGGGCGGATATCCTGCTCATCTGCCGGAACCAGCAGCGGGTCCTTCAGGCCATCGACGCCGTGCAGTCGGCCCTCCTCGAAGGCAGGCTCTCCATGGAGCGGCTCCACGCAAGCAACCGGCGGATCAAGGCTGCGAAAGAGCGCTACATCAAAACGATCGGTCGGGTCTCACTCCAGGAAGTCCGCCGCTATTTCGCCTGAACTGAACGAATCCCAGCCGGAATCAACCGGGCTTGCGCCCTCACCCTGTGCGATGAAGAAAGGCTTCCTTATTCGATGCCCACAACGCATTCCGGCACATCTGTTCGCTGAATGACCCGTCCGGCTGAACAGCGTGCTGGAACATCCGGTTTGCGCAGGCTATTGAAAAACCGCCGGATGCAAGGCATGCGACAACCCGTGGAATGAAGCGCATAGAACAGTGCGCCGCAGCGGCACGGGATAAACTGATCGCAGCAGATGGGCGTTTTTCAACAGCCTGTCAAGGCCGGCGCGCTTCCCGGGGCGGGAGGGGCGACGCCCTCTTTCCCTGAGCAGATGGACCATATGGCCTCCAGCAGCGGGGCGACCTGCACACGGAAGGACTCGGGCTCATCGCGGCCGGGATCATGGAAGGGGATGTGCCCCAGATAAGGAATCCCCCCCAGTTCGGCGATGATACCAGGGCTCGTTCCGGCCGCTTCATCGGTCTCGTCCCGCGCCCCGTTCGTAACAAAGCCCAGCACAGGCAGCCCCCGCGCCCGAAGGGCCTCCAGGGTCAAAAGGGTGTGGTTGATCGTCCCCAAGACGGGCCGCGCGACGATGAGCGCGGGCAGCGCCGTCTCCTCGATCAGATCGAGGACGAGGTAATCCTGCCTGAGCGGGACCATGACACCCCCGATCCCTTCGACGACGATGGTCGAATACCGCCCGCGCAGCCTCCCGAAGGCCTCCCGGACCATCCCGAGATCGACCTCGCGACCCTCCAGGCGGGATGCCGCCAAAGGGGCGAGCGGCTTTTCGAAGCGAAGAGGACAGTGGAGTTCCGGCGGCATCTCTTCGCCCAGAAAGCGGGCGATCCAGGCCAGATCCTCCGACACGAGCCGTCCGTTTTCCATATAACAGCCGCTTGCGACCGGCTTGAAATACCCCGGGTTCAATCCCTTCCAGGCCAGATGCTGCATCAGAAGCCCCGAGACGAAAGTCTTGCCGACTTCCGTGTCCGTGGCCGTCACAAAAATTCCGTTTGCTTTCATCTTCACATCTCGAACCGACTGCAAAAAATCACCGGTAATGACCTCGCCGTCCGCCCGTGCGGCGGACGGACGTCTTCCTGGGTGAAACACGCTCGATCAGCTCCCCTGACGAAAGTAGTCCTTGATGGCGTAAACCAGACGGTCGACATCTTCCTGGCGATGGAGCGCGCTCAGGCTCACCCGCAGGCGGCTCTGACCCTCCGGCACGGTGGGCGGCCGGATAGGGGGCACGAAGATCCCCTCGTCCCAGAGGTAGGCTGAGAGCCGGACGGCCTCTTCCGCATCCCCGACCACCAGCGGGATGATCGGCGTCGGACCCTCGGCAAGAGAAAATCCAAGCGGACCCAGGGCATCGCGGAGATGAGAAGACAATCGATGCAAGTGTTTACGCCGGTTCGGCTCTTCGATAATGATCCGGATGGCCTCCGCGTTGGCCGCCAGGACGGACGGAGGCAGGCCCGTCGAATAGATGAGGGAGCGGGCGTGGTTCACCAGAAAATCCACCATCTGGGCCGATGCCGCGGCAAAGCCGCCGAGGCTTCCCAAGGCCTTGCTGAAGGTCCCCACCTGCAACGCCGACGGATCCTTCAGGCCGAAGTAATCGAACACCCCCCCGCCGTTCGGCCCGATCACACCGGTGCCATGGGCATCGTCCACCACGAGGAGCGCCCCGGACTCCCGGCTGAGGGCAGTGAGCTCGGGCAGAGGCGCCAGATCCCCATCCATGCTGAAGACCCCGTCCGTCACGATCATGACCCGCCCTCGGGTGGATCTGCCCCGGAGCAGCACCTCGAGGGCATGGACATCCCGGTGCGGATAGACGGCGATTTCGGCCTTCGAAAGGCGGCAGGCGTCGACGATGCTGGCGTGGTTGAGGGCATCGCTCAGGATGAGATCGCCCGGTCCCGCCAGGCTCGTAATCACGCCTACATTGGTGGCATAGCCGCTCGCGAAGACCAGCGCCGCCTCGACCCGCTTCAACTTCGATACAGCCTGCTCGAGGGTGCGGTACAAGGCGATGTTGCCGCTGATCAGGCGGGAGGCCCCGACGCCGGTCCCCCAGGCCCGGACGGCCCGAACGGCGGCCGTCTTCATGCGGGGATCGGCCGCAAGCCCCAGATAGTCGTTGGAGCAGAAGAGCAGCACCGACCGTCTGCCGACCTTGACGGCGGCACCCGGCGCGGAGTCCAGGATCTTCAGTTGGCGGTAAAGCCCCCTCTCCTTTAGTTCTCTAATCGTGTGGACGATATAGTCCGGCCACGGGAGCGGGCCACGGGGATCATCCGCAGACTTCACGAATCGCGTTCTCCAGTGCGTCGAAGATCCGGTCCAATTCCTCGATCGTCAGGGAAAGCAGCGGCATCAGAACAACCGTGTCCCCCAGATTCCGAAGAATCACCCCATGTTTGCGGACGGCCATGCAGACCTTGTGCCCGATCCGCTCCTCAACCGGATACGCGGAGTTTCCGGCTCGGTCCCGCACCAGTTCAACCCCGGCCATCATTCCCCGCTGCCGGACGTCACCGACCTGCTCGCCTTCGGCCAGGCGGTCCAGGCCGGCCTCGATCCGGGCGATCTTGGGCGGCAGGTTTTCGATGGTCTTGTCCGTTTGGAACAAATCCAGCGATGCGAGCGCCGCCGCACAGGCGAGCGGATTTCCCGTGTAGGTGTGGCCGTGGAAAAAGGTCTTGAGCTCCTGGTAATCCCCCCAGAACCCGTCATAGATCCGCTGGGTGGTCATAGTGGCCGCCAGGGGCAGGTAGCCTCCTGTGATCCCCTTGCCCAGGCACATGAAATCCGGCACAACCGACTCCTGTTCGCAGGCGAACATCGTCCCGGTGCGGCCGAACCCGACCGCCACCTCGTCCGCGATCAGCAGGACATCATACCGGCGGCAAAGCTCCTCGATCCGCTTCAGCAAGCCCGGCGGGAAGGGGAGGATCCCGCCCGCCCCCTGCACCAGAGGCTCCAGGATGAAGGCGGCGGTTTCGTCGGCGTAGGCCGTCATGAGGGCGTCAACCTCCGCCGCCAACCGCTCTGTGCCCCTTTCGAGGGGAATATCGTTTTCCTGGCAATAGCGGTAAGGGCATGGGGCTTTGACGCCGTTGAAGAGCAGCGGACCGTAGACCTGGTGAAAAAGATCGATCCCCCCCACGCTGACGGCCCCGATGGTATCCCCGTGGTAGCCCTCCCTGAGGCTCATGAAACGGGTCTTCTTTTTACGCCCCAGGTTCTGCCAGTATTGAAAGGCCATTTTGATAGCGATCTCCACGGCCGTCGAACCGCTCTCCGAATAGAAGGCCCACCGGAGATCCCCCGGCGTCAGCTGGGCTAGGCGATGCGCGAGCAGGGCCGCCGACGGGTGGCTCAAACCGAGCAGCGTCGAATGGGCCAGTTCCTGGAGTTGTGACGCAATAGCCTCGTTGATCTCGGTTCGTCCGTGGCCGTGAATGTTCGCCCACAGCGACGACACACCGTCCAGATAACGCTTTCCGTCCACATCGACGAGATAGTTGCCTTCGCCACGGGCGATCAGTAAAGGGGTCCCATCCGTCCACTCCTTCATCTGGGTGAATGGATGCCAGAGGTGCTGCTTGTCGTACTCGACCAGCTCATCCCTGGACGCTGAATACGTCAATGACATGATTCTTCCTTTCCGGGTCCACGGACATCCGCGGCCCCCGCCGAGCCGGCCGAAGCGCAAACCTCCGCACCCCTCCGGCATTTTCAGGGGAAGCGGTCTTCCCCGCCTCCGCGCAACGGCGGACCCGGCCGCTTCCTTCGGAACAAAGCAGCGCTACTTTATAGCCGCAAAGAGCAAAACTCAAGGGTCAATTCGGGGCGGGTACCCCTGCCGGGCTGGGCCAAGGTCAGTGCCCATCGCCGAGCGAGGCGAGCACCGGCCCGAGCTGATGGGCCTGGTCGGGCCCCCAGCTTCCCGCCGGGTACCGCAGGAGCCTCTCCGCCCGATTGCCGCAGGTCTCGCACCGATGCAGGATGGGCGTCAGGAAGGACCAGCAGAGTTCCACGCCGTCCTGACGCCAGAAGAGCATCTGATCCCCCAGGATGCAGTCGATGAGGACCTTTTCATAGGCCTCGAGGACCGGGCCCGTGTAATTCTGGTGATAATTGAAATCCATGGTCACCGTGCGGAGGCACACCTTGGCGCCGGGGTTCTTGGTCTGAAATGTGAGGGTGATCCGCTCCTCCGGGTGGATCCCGAGGACCAGCCGGTTGGCGGAAATATGCTCCCCCAGGACCTGGCGGAACATGGAATGAGGCACCTGTTTGAAGGCGATGGCGATCTCCGTCCGCTTGGCCTGGAGACGCTTGCCGGATGTCAGATAAAACGGGACCCCCTGCCACCGCCAGTTGTCGAGAAAAACCCGCATCATGGCGAAGGTGGGGGTCAGCGAATCGGGGCTCACCCCCGTCTCTTCCCGGTACCCCGGAACCTCCCGCCCGTCGAGCACCCCCGGTCCGTACTGGCCAAGGACCAGGTACTCATCGAGCCTGTCCACCGGAAAGGGCCTCAGGGCGCGGTAGACCTTCGCCTTTTCGTCCCGAACACGCTCGGCCTCGAAGATCGAAGGCGGCTCCATGGCCGTCAGGGTTAGGAGCTGCATCATATGATTCTGGAACATGTCCCGCAGGACGCCGGCCTCTTCGTAGTAGTCCGCCCTGTGCTCGACACCGAGGGTCTCGGCGGCGGTGACAGCGACGTAGTCGATGTAGCGGCGGTTCCACAACGGCTCGAAGATCGCATTCGCAAACCTGAACATCAAGATGTTCTGGACCGTCTCCTTGGCGAGGTAGTGGTCGATCCGGAAGATCTGATGCTCCCTGAAATAGCGGTGGAGGATTCCATCCAACTGCTCGGCCGACTCCAGATCGTGCCCGAACGGTTTTTCAACGACGATGCGGGACCAGCCGACCCCGTTCGAATCCTCTCCCGAAAGGCCGGAGCTGCCTAGCAGTTCGGCCGTCCAAGCATAGATCCCCGGCGGGACGGCCAGGTAGAAAATGCGGTTTCCCGCAGTGCGCGCCTCTCGATCGAGCGCGTCGAGGTCCGATCCGAGGGTCTTGAAGGCTGCAGGATCCCCGTAGTCGAGGACACGATAATGGAGCAGACGCGAAAACCCCTCCCATCGCGATCCCTTCAGCATCCCGGCGGACTCGAGCAGTTCGCGCGTGTAAGCCCGGAACGTCTCATCCGTCATCGGGGTCCTGGCGCAGCCCAGGATCGCGAAGGCCTGCGGCAGGCCGCCCTGCAGATAGAGGTTCCAAAGCGCAGGCAACAGCTTGCGCCCCGCGAGGTCCCCCGAAGCGCCGAAGATCACCAGCACGCACGGCTCGCCCGGCCCCTCCAATACACACATCTCCCTCGGCACCTCGAGATCCGGCGCACGCCCCTCGACCAGCGTCCTGTCCGCCTCTTCGAAAAAATCACTCATCCCGTCCAATGCCTCCACACCCATGAGCGAATTCCGCTTCGATCAATTCACGCTCCTTGCCATTTTGCCAGGCCCCTCCGCTGAAAATCAGACTGCAACGAAGACTTCCCAGGCCCAAGACCGCTTCTTCGAAGGCAAAAACCCATCATAATCGGCCTGAGCCCCTCAGGTCAATTCGCCTTGGTTTGACTCGCAGCCCTTCTGGTTGCTTCGGAAGAAAGTCCCTCCAATGCAAGGACAACCGCCTTTCGATATCGCTGAGAAACGAACAGGGCCATTGCCTGAGCGGTGAATCCGCGGGCCGCGGGAGGTAGGACCTTTAGACCCTCTGGGGCATCGTTATCATGTCTCTTTTGATGTTCGCTGTTGCCGGATTTTTATATCGAAAGCGCCAGCGCAGATCGTCATAGAAAGCACCATCAACCGATCTGATAACAATAAAAAGGGGACAGGCTGATTAGACCTGCCCCTTTTTGTTTGGTTTTTGATCTACTGCTCAGGTATGGGCGTTTTTCCCCGTGGTCTTGGAATGTCATTTTGTGTCATGCCCTCGAGGCGCTTGACCTTGTGAACGTCGAGCTTCAACCTTTGCACCCTGCGGACGCTACAGGCAGGATCAAACGGATTCATTCGCCGCCCTGTGAAAACCTGCAGAGCGCGCTCAGGCTGCGATCAGGCGAGGTCGAAGCGATCGAGGTTCATGACCTTGCTCCACGCGGCTGCAAAATCCTGCAGGAACTTTTCCTGGGAATCCTGACAGGCGTAGACTTCCGCCACGGCCCGAAGTTGGGAGTTCGCACCGAAAAGGAGGTCGACACGGGTGCCGGTCCACTTGAGATCGCCGCTTGCTCGATCACGGCCCTCGAACACGTCTTCGTCTTCCGAGACGGCCTTCCACGTCGTGCGCATGTCGAGCAGATTCACGAAGAAATCATTCGTGAGCGTCTCCGGCCGCTTGGTGAAGACGCCATGCTGAGATTGTCCGAAGTTGGCATTCAAGACGCGCATGCCGCCGAGGAGGACCGTCATCTCGGGGGCGGTCAACGTCAACAGCTGCGCCCGGTCGACCAGAAGTTCCTCCGCCGATACCGCGTATTTGGCTTTTTGATAGTTGCGGAACCCGTCCGCAATTGGTTCCAGCACGGAGAACGACGCCGCGTCGGTCTGCGCCTCCGATGCATCCGTACGTCCCGGCGTGAAAGGAACGGTCACGTCGGAGCCGGCATTCTTCGCCGCCTGCTCGACACCCGCGCACCCACCCAGGACAATCAGGTCAGCGAGTGAAACCTTTTTCCCGCCGGGCTGCGCGCTGTTGAACGCCTTTTGGATCTCCTCGAGGGTCTGCAAGACCTTCTTCAGTTGGGCCGGCTGGTTGACTTCCCAATCCTTCTGCGGGGCGAGGCGGATGCGCGCCCCATTCGCGCCGCCGCGTTTGTCGGAGCCACGGAACGTCGATGCCGACGCCCAGGCGGTCGCGACCAGTTGGGAGACCGTCAATCCCGAGGCGAGGATCTTGGATTTGAGGCCAGCCGCATCCTTTTCGTCGATCAGTTCGTGATCGACTGCGGGCACCGGATCCTGCCAGATCAGTTCCTCCGCCGGGACCTCCGGACCGAGATAGCGTGAGCGCGGGCCCATGTCGCGGTGCGTCAGCTTGAACCAGGCCCGGGCGAAGGCGTCGGCGAATGCCTCCGGGTTCTGCAAGTAGCGCCGCGCGATCGGCTCGTAGATGGCATCGTAGCGCAAAGAGAGGTCCGCCGTGGTCATCATCGGCCGGTGTTTTTTCGACGGGTCGTGCGCGTCCAGCACCATATCCTCTTCGTCCACATCCTTGGCCAGCCACTGATTCGCGCCCGCCGGGCTCTTGACCAGTTCCCACTCGTATTTGAACAGCACCTTCAGATAGCCCATGTCCCAGCGGGTCGGGTGCGGCTTCCAGGCGCCTTCGATGCCGCTGCTGATCGTATCGCCGCCCTTGCCGCTGCGGAAGCTGCTCTTCCATCCGAGCCCTTGCTGTTCGATGGGGGCAGCTTCTGGCTCAGGCCCCACATGGGACGCAGGACCGGCGCCGTGGCACTTGCCGAAGGTGTGGCCGCCGGCGACGAGCGCGACGGTTTCTTCGTCGTTCATGGCCATGCGCGCGAAGGTCTCTCGAACGTCACGGCCTGAGGCGACCGGATCCGGGTTGCCGTCCGGGCCCTCCGGGTTCACATAGATCAGCCCCATCTGAACAGCCGCCAGGGGGTTTTCCAGGTCGCGCTCACCGGAATAACGGCTCTTGGGCTTGTCGCTCGTAGCCAGCCATTCCTCTTCGGCGCCCCAGTAGATATCTTCCTCCGGCTCCCAGACGTCCTCGCGTCCTCCTGCGAAACCGAAGGTCGGCAGCCCCATCGACTCGATGGCACAGTTGCCGGCCAGGACCATCAAATCGGCCCAGGAGATTTTCCTGCCGTACTTCTGCTTGATCGGCCAGAGCAGGCGGCGCGCCTTGTCGAGATTCACGTTGTCGGGCCAGCTGCTGAGGGGGGCCAACCGTTGGGAGCCGGACCCCGCGCCCCCGCGGCCGTCGCCCATGCGGTAGGTGCCGGCGCTGTGCCAGGCCATCCGGATGAAGAGCCCCCCGTAGTGGCCCCAATCCGCCGGCCACCAGTCCTGCGAGTCGGTCATCAGCGCATAGAGGTCCTTCTTCACAGCCTGGAGGTCGAGTTTATTGAACTCCTCAGCGTAGTTGAACGCCTCACCCATCGGATTGCTCAGGTTGGAGTGCTGATGGAGAATCTTGAGATTCGGTTGGTTCGGCCACCAGTCCCGGTTCGACATCCCGCCGCCGGCAAAGAATTTGCCCGCCCTGCCCGTTGCCGGCTGTTTGCTCTCTTCATTCATCGTTGTCCTCCTTTTTTTCAGGCCTGCGTTTTTGCATTCATCAATCGTGCTGTGGAGGCTTGCATCGCCCCTGACAATAGAAAACGGACTGGGAATAAGAATAAGGAAAAGGTTCTGGGGTTGACGATCAAAGAAGTTGCAATGGATTTACAAATGAGAACTATTCGCAATTAAACACACAAACCCTGGATCCTGTCAATCCTTTTTCTGGCAATCCGGACAGAGACCAAAAAAATCCAGCCGATAGGAGGAGATTCGAAACCCGCTCTCGGCCGCCAGTTCCTGGGTCAGACCGCTCAGCGTATCCAGGTCCGGATCGAGGATTTTTTTGCACCGCGTGCAGATGAGGTGGGGATGGGGATAGGGGCGCCTCCCGTCATAGTGGCTGCCCCCATCGGGAAACGCCAGTTCGAGAGCCTCGCCAAGGGACTTGATCAGCATGATCGCCCGATAGACCGTCGCCTGGCTCACGCCCGGGAAATCATGCTGCAGTTCTTCACAAATTTCCTCGACCGAAGGATGCCTGTCGCAGCCCGCCAGGATACGGGCAACAGCGACCCGCTGCGGTGTAATCTTGTGCCCGTGTTCGCGGAGACTTTGGATGATCTGCTGGAGCCTTTCGTCGGGATCCACCAAGAATGAGGCCCTCCTTCCCGTACTTCGAACGTTGACAAACCGTGAAAACCTGGGCACCTAAACTTTAAGTTTATTACAGGATCCTTCGAAAAGGCCAGAAATAACGTGCACCGTGGTGCAAGGCCGCCGCGGGCCGGCATGTGCATCGCGGAGGCGAAAGATCGACGCCGCACCCGGCTCTCCTGCGAACGAAAAGGGGTCGGACCCGCTATGCTAATCGCAGGACTTCGCCCCATTCTCCTGAACATCGCCGGATTCGGGGACCATGGCTTGAGACATTTGACTTACTGGGGAGTGGGAGCCTAGAATAAATAGTTGTTTGGCGCCCCGCGCCTTTACTTCACACGCGCGTAGCGATAGTCAAAAGAGGACCAAAGGGAGAAGGCCGTGAAGTTCTTTCCGTCCATGCTGAGCTACTTCGTCCAGCGTGAGGGCGCCAAGCGCGACCTCCGCCAGTTGATCAAATTTCTGCTCGTCCTGACGGGTCTCGTCCTCGTCTACAGCATTTTGTTCCACTTTCTGATGTCCTACGAAGGAAAGGATTATTCATGGATCACCGGCATCTACTGGACGCTCACCGTGATGACCACCCTCGGTTTCGGCGACATCACGTTTCAGACGGATCTGGGCCGCGCCTTTTCGATCATGGTCCTTCTTTCGGGAGTGATCTTCCTTTTGACCCTCCTGCCCTTCACCTTCATCAAGTTTTTCTACGCCCCCTGGATAGAAGCTGAATCACGAAACCGCGCCCCCAAGGAACTCCCGCCGGAGACCTGGCATCACGTGATCCTCACCGCGTATGAACCGGTGACGATGGCTCTCATCGAAAAGCTGAAAAACCACCGACAGGAGTATGTGCTGATCGTGGACGATCTGCGCCGCGCCCTGGAACTCTATGACGAGGGCATCCGCGTGGGGGTCGGCAATATCGACGACCCGGAAACCTACCGCAGGATGCGCGTAAACCATGCCGCACTCGTCGTCGCAACCCATCAGGATGAAATCAATACGAACATCGCTTTTACTGTCAGGGAATTGAACGAACATGTCCCCATCATCACCACCGCCGATTCACCCCACTCGGAGGACATCCTGCAGATGGCCGGCAGTTCGAGGGTCTTCAAACTCCATGACATGCTGGGCCGCTCCCTTGCTGCCTGGACGATCGGCGGAGACTGCCGGTCGACCGTCATCGGCCGATTCGGTGAACTCATCCTGGCCGAATTCTCACCCTTCGCAACCCCCCTTGCCGGAAAAACCCTTATAGAAAGCCGCATCAGAGAGGAGTTCGGGGTGAGCGTGGCGGGAATCTGGGAGCGAGGGCATTTCAGCATCCCGAACGCCCAGAGCCAGATCGACCCGAACTCCGTTCTGGTCCTGGCCGGTTCGGAAAAGAACCTGGCCGCCTTCGACGATGTCTATTCCTTCTACCACGTCTGCCGCCTCACCGCGAATCCGGTCCTGATCATCGGCGGAGGACGCGTGGGGCAGACCGTTGCAGAACGGTTCAAGGAAAGGGAAATGCAATACCTGATCATCGAAAAGAATCCGCGCAGGGTGCAGGAGGGGGAGTTTTATGTCCTGGGAGACGCGGCGGATATCCGCACCTTGGAGAGGGCTTGGATCGAAAAGGCGCCCGCAGCCCTGTTGACCACCCACGATGACGCAACAAACATCTATTTGACGAAATACCTACGAAGCCTTCGGCCGGATATGCGCATTCTCAGTCGTGCAAGCCTGGATCGCAATGTGTCCACCCTTCACCGTGCAGGCGCGGATTTCGTCATGTCCTACGCCTCCCTGGGCTCCACCGCCATCTTCAACTATCTCAAGAATGAAGACACCCTGATGCTGGTCGAGGGGCTGAATGTGTTCCGTCTGCAGACGCCGCACATCCTGATCGGCAAGAACCTCGCCGAGTCGAAGATCCGTGAGAAAACAGGCTGTTCGCTCGTAGCCATCAAGGCCAACGGCGTCATGACCATCAACCCGGATCCGCTGACCCCCATCCAGGAAGACTCGGAGCTGCTGTTCATCGGAACCCACGAGGGCGAAAAAAAGCTGCTCGAATGGGTGCAGGGGTAGACCATCATACAACCTTCGAAGGCGCCAGCCCCCGCAGGATCTCCTCGAGCCTCTCCAGGGTGAAAGGCTTTTGAAGCACCCCAGCAAGCCCCTTGCCTGCGAAGCGCGCCGCCACATCCTCTTCGCTGTACCCGCTGGCTATCATGACGCGGACATCCGGATTCAAACGCCGCAGTTCAGCAAAGGCCTCGGCACCATCCATGTGGGGCATGGTCAGGTCCAGAAAGACAAAATCGATCTCAGTTCCCCTCTCCCTGTAAATATCCAGCGCCTCACGAGCGTCCGCAGCAGTGAGCACCGAGTACCCGAGGCGCTCGAACATCCTGGCCCCAAGCGCCCGCAGCGATTCCTCGTCATCCACCAGGAGAACCGTCCCTTCTCCCATCCATCCCATCCGCCCGTGCTCCACTGCTGAAGAAGCCTCTCCCGCCTCCGAGCCATCTATGGACGGCAGAAGCACCCTGAAACGCGTGCCTTTACCGGGTTCACTGTAAACTTTGACAGCCCCCTTGTGGGCGCGGACGATCCCGAGCACGGCGGCCAACCCCAGTCCGCGGCCGGTGAATTTGGTGCTGAAGAACGGTTCGAAGATCCTGGAGCGGGTTTGGGCATCCATACCGCACCCGGTATCCGAAACCTCGATGTGCACATAGAGTCCGGGCATCAGCGTTTCGTGCAGCTCAGTCCTTTTGAGGTACCTTTCATCGCAGCGCGAGGCACCGACAGCGACATGGATGACCCCGCTCCGATCGCCAATGGCATCCGATGCATTGATGATCAGGTTCATTACGATCTGACGGATCTGGGTTGGATCGGCCATGACCGGCGGCAGGCCTCTTTCGATGTTCAGGTTCAATATCGCCTTCTTGGAGATGGAGGTCTTCAGGAGGTGAGCCATTTCCTCGACCAACTCCTTCAGGTCCGTTGGTTCGAGGCTGAAAGAGGCCTGCCCCGAATAGGCCAGCATCTGACGGCAAAGCTCGGCAGCCCGGCGTGCGGCGGTGATAATCTCACGCAGGCTGCTGCGCGCGGCCGACTGCGGGGAAACCATCTCCATCGCGAGTTCCGCATACCCCATCACCGCCATCAAGATGTTGTTGAAGTCGTGGGCAACGCCGCCGGCCAGAACGCCGAGGCTTTCCAGTTTCTGCGTCTGCTGGATCTGCGCCTCGAGCAGACGCCGCTCCTCCTCTCCGCGCAAGTAATCGGAGACATCCCTGACCGTCGCCTGCAGAAAAACCTCTCCGTCCTGTTCCATCCTCGTAAGCAAGACCGTGGCAGGAAACAGATCGCCATCATCCCGTCGATGCGTCCATTCAAAGAGGCGTCCCCCCTCCTCCAGGACCTGTTTGACGATCTCCTCCGCCACCGCCGAGGATTCACGTCCATCGGGCTGCGTAGGCGGAGACAAATCCCAAAGGGGTCTGGAAACCAGCTGCTGCAGACCCTCTATCCTAAACATATCGAGGGCCGCGCGGTTCGCCGAACTGCAATTCCAGTCCGGCGGCTCCATCACCACAATGGCATCGAGTGAGTTCTCGAACAGGGTCCGGTACCGCTCCTCGCTCTCACGCAGGGCGGCCTCGGCCCGTTCACGCTCCGTGATATCTTCATAGACAATGAACTGCATACCTCCTTTTATGGTCATGGGCCGAAAAAGAATCTTCTTGCTCGAACCATCCTTGCAGAAGACATTGAACGTCCTGGGCCGCACCTGATACTCCCCCATCTGGCGAATATCCTGCAGCCAAATCTCGAGGGCGCTTTTTCTTGCCCCCTCATCCGGATAGGCCCTGATGAGCCAGTCTTTCCCGGTAGGCACATCCTCCAGAGTGTAACCGAAAACCTTTACGAACATCGGATTCACATATTCATAACGACCGGTCGGAGAGATGAGCGAAACCGGGATTCACTCTCACGCAAGGCATCCTCGGCCTTTTTGCGAGGCGAAACATCCTCCACGATGCCCACCCCGCCCTTGACCTTGCCCGCCTGATCCCGTATCGGCGCGAAAAAGACCCGCACCGGTGTCACCTTATCAGCCGTGTAGGATCGATAATCCCCCTCGAAGATGGTCAAACGGCCCTCCAGGGCCTCTAAGAGCGCAGCTGTAATCCGGGTATCGGGCAGCCGGGTCATATCGAGACCCGTCAATGCTTCGCGGCTCGATCCGATGATGCCGACGAAGACATCGTTGCAGTCCGTAATCACGCCGGCGACGTCGTAATGAAACAGTCCGAGCGGCGCGTTTTCGAAGACCAGCCTGAAGGTCTCTTCACTCTCTCTCAAGGCGTCTTCTGCACGCCTGCGCTCGGTGATATCGTAATGGATACCTACGACACGCGAGGGCCGGCCGGATGCATCCGCCACCACCGTGGCAGTGCAGACCAGATGGCGCATCTCCCCGGAGGATTTCCGGACGGGGAACTCAAGATTAAAATCCCTGCCACCCGCAAGAGCGCTATCGAATGTGGCGACCGCCTCGGAACGCAGCTCTGGAGGCAGGAGATTCATCCAGTCGGTGAGACGCCCCCCAAAATTTTCCCGGTCTGTTCCGAAGAGCGCGAACATATTCTCGTCCCACTCCAGGCGATCCTCCCTCACCCGGTAATCCCAGACCCCCAGCCCGGTGCCCCGGGTGGCCAAAGACAGGCGCTCACGGCTCTCATGCAGCGCAGAGGTTCGTTCCGCCACCTGTCGTTCGAGGGTCGTCTCGCGGGAGCGAGAGAAGCCGATCAACATCGTCACCGCGGCCGTCAACAGGAGCCCCGACCCGAAGGCCGCAGCCCCTGCCCAGGTTCGTTTTCCGGACAAAAAGGCCTCCGTCGGTCGAGTGACAACGGCCCAAGTGCGATCAAAAAGAAAGAGGGGATGGAACAGTCCGTTAAGGGCAGAGAGGTCCGAAGTCGTTGCTGCGGGGGTTCCAGAAACCCACTCGGAGGGATAAACCATCGTTGTCCGCGACTCGCCGCTCCTGATCTCGACAAGATCGAAATCGACGTGCGAGCGGCTTTTTTCACCGGTTCCGAAAACCGTATTCACCGTTCCCTGTGGACGCAGCAAACAGGCAACCAGCCCGGACGGACGCTGATACCCGGTTTTCTGGACCCGTTCGAATGCTTCGATACAAAGCTCGTCTCCCATCAACTGCAGGGGCTCGACTGCAGACGTAGCCACAGGCAACCCGGTTTCGAGCGCCTTTTCGATCGCCGCCATTCGTTCCGGTTCGCTTCCGAAATCAAACCCCAGCAGAGATGCATGGTCGGCAGAAGGGGCGATGTAAGCGAGAGGATAGTAGGTTTCTCGTTTGCCTGCCGGCACCATTGACCCGGTCGCGTTCTTCTCCCTCACCTGGAAATCGGGGTTGCCTCCTAAGCGCATGTGCGTCTCGAAAGCCAGGATGCTTGTCGCCGGCACAATGGGTATCCATTGCCAGGCCTGCACGTTGGATACCGTTACCAGCGGCCCCACATAGGCTGAAAATTCCTGTGCATCCACATATTGGCTTACTTCGAAGAAACGCTTCATTTTTGCCAGATCGCGCTGAATCCCCCTGAAGACGTCCGTCACCCAATGGGCCCGAAGCTCTGCCTTTACGACGAATTCATCCCGGAACCTGTTGAGTTCCAGTTCTTGGACCGCCGCTCCTAAAATGAGCGCGATGCCGGTCCCAAGGACCCCCGCCAGGATGGTCTCACCGTGTCTGAGCCAGACCGTCATCGCCCAGTCCGGGTGAAAACGCCGCCACTGCAAAAGCGCCAACCCCCCAAGGAAAAAACAGGCAAGCGCCATTGCCGCCAGGATCACCTGACGTCGGGCATCGCCGACTATCGCCCGCCACCTGTCCGCCGTCACATCGATCCCGGCCAGCATCAGCACCTCGCCGCTGCAGGGGTCCAGCACCGGCGCAAGCGCGGCTACGAAAGCACCGTATTCGTCCCAGAAGGGGCCGATGGTATAGGGAAGGCCCGTCCGGAAAACCTCCCAGTCCTCAGGGCCCGGTTCTCGATAAACCGTACCGGGTGGTGAGGCCATAGGGTCTTGCGGATCGTAGTTCTCAGGTCCGAAGACCATTTCTCCCCTGCGGACGGCCAGGCTGTAAATACCCCGAACATTTTCGAGCAAACGCCCGTAAGCGATCATATGATTGCAGATGCGCTTGAATTGGGGTCGATCGAGGTCATCGAGCGTAAACGTAAGGGCTTTGACCTCTTCCTGGGGGATAGCGGCTGCGATGCCTCTGGCCTGACGCAGAATATCCTCCCGCATCCGGCCGTCCCAAGCACGTCCCCTCAGGTCAGTGGCGTACCAGCTGAGAGAGATCGATACCAGCAGGAAAAACGGAAGCGCCAACCTGATGTGCCAGGCGCGCCCGTCTTTCGAGAAAAAACCGGTCGAGCCGCAATGCCATATTCCAATGCCTCCCAGAAAGGTGCCCAACCCCCGGAAGAGTTCGGCCGGCAAACCGGCGATCGCCGGGCGGATCTCGAAAGACGGCCAGGCGGTCAGGTCCGATACCCGTTCATTGACGGCAATGCCGAAGGCGAGGCCGGCGCCCGCCATCCCCATGGCCGCCACCTTCAATGCGATGCCATGGGCGCCGGGCAAAGACCTCGATGCGCGCCACAACACAAGCCCGCTCAGCGCGGAGCCTGGAGCACCGAGAAAATAACGCGCTGAAGCCTCGAGCTCGATCCACCCGGCCGCGGACACTCCACCCGTCGTCAGCAACAAGGACGTAAAAGCCAGCGCCATGAATTTCCGGGCACCGAGACCGCTCCAAGAGCGCCTGCCGAACTCCGCCAGGGCTATGAACGAAATCAGTGTGAGTCCGGTATGAAGCGCTTCGAAACCTCCGGCCTCTGAAAGGCTGAGCGCCGACATCTTGATCCAGGACGCTGCAGCTTGCAGCAAGCCGTAGAGCACCAGCCATCGCCAGGGAAGCCCGGGCTTTTCGCCCCACTGCCAATCCGCCCTGATGCACGCAAAGGCCAGCAGAAGAAATACAAGGCCGTCCACGAAACAGATATAGTCCAGTTGTGAAAAATACCAGGCTGCCGGCACAGACCCCCCTTCAACCCCCTGTCTTCACCCGCGATGGGCCCTCGATCGATAAGCACACCTTTTGAGCAATATCGCCGCGATATGTAAGACCTTTAGGCATAACAAGTCAACCCGGAAGAAAGGCTGGAGAAATCCGCAAAAACGCCGGGACATATGCTGCATTCCGGAGTATCCAATGACCTGCCAAAGATGCTGACAACGCCTTGACGAGATCAAACGCTCCGCCTGCAAGACCGGCGAGCGGAGAGGAGGCTTCAGCTGTCTCGAAAAGAGCAGAGCGTTCTCAAAGAACGGTTCGGCACCCAGATCGGGATCATGGCACAACGCAGCGGCAGACACCGCAACAGCCTCCCCGGCTTCTCAAGGCTTCAAAAAAGGGTAAAAGCGGACGGAATGAGTTATCGCTGAATTCATTCAGCCGACGGCCTTCTCGCAATCGTGCTGAAAGCCTCTCCAGATGATTGGATCGTCAAGCAGTACGGTCCGTTGAAGTGATTTTCATTGGCCTTTTCGACTGCCACCTGGATGGAGTATCGACCGGTGGCCGCAAGATCGAAACAGACTTCACAGGGCAGCTGCTCGACCTTCCTGACGAAGGTCCAACCGGGTCCGACAAGCCTGAAGAAGGCGATGCCGCCTGCAACCGCCGAGTCGACCGGTCTCACGGCTATTTCGACGTGCTCGCCTTCCATGCCTTCAAAGGTGAAGCGATCGGCATCGAAGAGGGCTCCAAACCCATTGCCAAGGGTCGCACAGACAGTTTCCCGACAACCCACCCGCAGCGTCCCCTTTCCGGCTGAGAGGAAGCCGCCCTTCCCCGAGGCGGCCGTTACGTAGATGCTCTTGATCCCGCAGGTCTTCGGGGTATACCTTCCTTTAGCCAAATAGATGTCGTTCGCCCTCAGATGGGGTATCAGCTCGGCATCAAATACCTTGCCGCCGCTCTGCGGATCGCCCTCGTAGAAGAAGAGCATCACCGAATCCTGGCATGTCAAGCCTCCCCGCAATCGGACATCGACCGTCGTTTTCTTGTTCACGCCGACGTAACCGGGTGAAACGGACACCTCCTCCACCCGAACCGGCAGCAGGCAAAGGGATTCCCCCGACGGATCCCGGTGCATGACGACAGGCTCCTGCGCGGCAGCCGAAACCGGCGCTACGAAGATGGGTTGTCTATATAACCCAACATTGTTGCTGTAATCTTCGATAAGGATATCCGACAAGGAATTGACCTGGTTCACGTCGGGGATGGCCTTCAATCCGTGCCCCTCGATCTCCGCTGCCAGCGCACCGTCCTTCTCAGTCCAGACAACCACCCAGAAGACCAGGTATTTGTTTGCATATCCCGCCGTATCAAACGTCGTCTCCGCGTAGTCCCAGTTGAAGACCTCCTCCTGAAACGACGGGGAATTCAACCCTGGAAGCGGCGGCAGAACGGCTTCTCCGATCAGGAAAGCCGATCCGGAGAGATCGTGCTTCGTATTGTCCCATTCCTGGCCGAAGAAGACGACCTTGACCCTGGACCCAGGATCCATATCCGCCAGGCTGTAGTTGTAGACCCGGGCGCGAAGCGACAACTTTTCCCCAGCGGTGGTGATTGTCGTCTGGGGGCCGCCTTTCGCGTCTTCCGGAAATATGAATAGCCCCTTCATGAAATAGAAATCACTGTTGGCGGGATGCTCCGGATCGGGTTCATTGAAGGTGAGTTTGTCGAGGGTGTTAGGGTCTGGATCCCAGTCCCAGCGGGAAGGGTGATTCAGCGCCACGTCGGGAACGGCATAGGTCTTCGACCACCAGCCGCCGGCCGCCGGATCGGTCGGATCTGCAACAAAGGCCACCGACAGGATGCCGTCGAACTGAATATCCGTATCCAGCGGGATTTCATGAACACTTCCCGGAGCCGGTTTCCGCCCCAGAATATAGGTCTGGGCTGCATAGGCGTACTGTGCCGGATCGTTGAAAGCAGGCTTATAAACCTTGATTCCGGTCGAGGCCCCCACTTTCTGTATGGCGCTGTTCATGCTTTCGAACGATTTGCTTCCCTGGTACTCAAACGAATTGTCGAGCTTACCGCTGATGAACTTCATCACGCCTTTCGCGGAGACCGACACAGACCCGTCGAAGGAATGCGTTTGCTTGGAGCCGGTCGTCGCCTCGGAGCCCGAGGTCTGACCCCAGCTGACGCTGACGTTTCCGCCGGAGCTGTCGGTGGCCCAGGTCGTCGCCGGGAGGGTGATCAGCGGATCCAGATCGGGCTGCAGGTCCTCGAGCAGTTTGTAGCTGCCGGGATAGGAAAAGATGTTTCCCGGTTCCTGGGGCGGCTGATACCACTCGAGCAGGGAGCCGTCGATCATGCCCCGCTGTACCATATCCGGTCCGGACAATTGGACATAAAGGGGCTGGGCCGTGCCGTTCTGATCCAGGGCGTATTGCCCGAGAACAGGATAGATATACACATTGAACCTGTCTGCGGTAAACCAGACGAGATCACTGAAACCTGTCTGATAAGAGGCGTCGAATTCCGTAGAGATATACGTGTCATATTGATCGGATACGGTCTCGGAATGCGCCTGTTCAATAGATTCCTTGAATGTCGCCGAGATGGAATCGAGAATCGGAACTCCGAAGGAGAATTTTTGAGCGAACGACTCTTTCGTTGAAAAGGCATAACTGGTCGTACTCCGTGTCACCGATTGGTTCGAAGAGGTCTCCTCCATCTGATATTGTGAATAGAAGTGGGTTGGGAAACTCGTCAGGTTCAGGATCCTGGGCGCGGCATCGCCCTTCCCTTTTACGTAATCGATGTGCATTGGAGGCATTCCCAGGATGACGTGGGGCTGGATATGACCGGTGACCGTCACCTTGGCCGGTGGGCCGAGCAACATCGAACGGCCTTGTGTGTCACCGGCGGCAAGATTCAAATTCCGATCCTTTGCCGGCGCCGCATCGGAGACCTTCACCGTCTGCACGTGTTCGAGTTTGTAGCCATTGTTTTGATCCATGTTGTAAATCGTGACATTTGGAGGATCGGCCGGTTCGAGACATTTGGGTGAGGAAAGGATGGCCAATTGAAGATCGGGATTCGTCTTGCCTTCCGAGTCTTTGCGGTCGAAATTCCCGAATGCGATATCCTCGAGGCAACTGTCCACCTGCGTTTTGCTGTTGAGCTTGATCTTCAGGTCCGGTCCGACACTCAATAGATAGAGATAAGAGGTGTAATCGTTGAAGTTGTTTATCCCCACGGCCACCTGCTCCGTATCCCCGAACCAGTCGATCTTCCCAACTGCCGTGTAGACCCCTGTATTTCCCAGATAATTCAGCTCCATGCTGTCGCTCATCGTCGCGTGAAAACTGCCGTCGACATCGAGGAGCATCGCTCTTGGAGTCAGTTGAAGGGTATAGGTGAAGTGATCCCCGATGACCATGACCTCGTCGTCCGGAACCTTTGTCGGCAGGCCCGAATTCAGCAGGTTCCCTACGGCCATAGCCGCGATGCCATAATTGGATCCAGGCAGATCCGTCCCTATCGTGTCGATGACGCTCAAGGTTGCAGGATCCACCCGAACGACCACAAAGGTCAGCAGCAGATCGTCTTTGAAACACAGGACCGCGATCTCCCCCACTCCATCCCCGTTGAAATCGCCGATCCCCAGGGCCTGCAGAACCCCATCGGGACAGGTAACCATGGCGCCCGAATACACGAGGCCGGCGGAAGGATCATTGACATCGGCCGCTGTGACTATCTCGATGGAGGAACCGGTCTGATACCCGTCCGTCCAGTTCGTTCGGCCGATGACCATCTCGGCGAATCCATCCTGATCGAGGTCGCCAACCGCCAGGGCATCCACCGAACTCTTAGCCCCGCCCGGGAGTAGGTCGGAATGTCTGAAAGGGCCCAGAGTATCCTGGACCGTGACGATCGTGCTGGTAGGATACTGAGCGTCGGGGCCCACCGTGATCAGAACGTCATTCGGCAGGTTGAACATGCGCCCGGCAGCCGTTCTAAACCCCCAGGCAAGCGTGTCGGGATGCTGGCCCGGAATCGATTGAGTTACCTTCGAATCGGTTGTCTCGAGAACGGCGGTGACCACCCCACCCGCCGGGGACGGCGCGCTCACGATGATGTCATCGTCACGCAGAAGCTGACGCTGATTGGACAGGATATCATCGACATTGGAAAAATCCGGGTCTGCAGCCCCTGCCAACGCAGAAAAGGTGACAAGAACAAACGCACCTAGAATGCACCAAGCCAAAGAAGAAAGACATAAGCTTTTTAGATCGTTCATGATCCGCACCCCTTTCCGGCCTCCGTCCGATTCGCCTCACGGCGCCGTCACACGGAAGGATAAAGCTAGAATCGAGCTGATTTGAGCGCCCTATCCAGTTCGGGGCTCCAATGCATGCACTTTTCTGAAAGCGGATCATACCATAAAAGCAAATACCTCGTTCATGTTTCTACTTTATTACCCGATTCCCTTCATCTGTGCTAAGATCGATTTTTGATGGCCAAGGCTTCCATGCTGTGCTTCCTACTCGGAGAACGACATGAGCGGCGATGCGACATTACGGCAGGGGGTTGGAACGCGATGGCTATCTCTCATCGCGCTGGTTGTAGTCATGGGTCTATCCCTGGCGCTGCTGCTTTGCGCTCTCAGCAACTCTTGGGACCATGACGCGAAGCTAAAGGGGGAAAACGCATCGGCGGGAATCGTCGGGCTGGAGTTGGCTTTGAGCGCTGAGCGCGCGGCTGCCCTTCTGGATGAATGGCGACAGAGGATAGAAGACGGAACGCCGGTTTTTGTGCATGCCGAGCGAAGCCTTCAACTCGACCGCCAGCTCATTCCCGGGTACGCGGTGTTCGGCGCCGCGCTGCTTCTGCTGCTTCTGAAGGTCCTGCGGGTGCCGATCGATCGTTTCTGGCTGTGCCTGGTTGCCTTGCCTCTTGCAGCCGGCCTGGCTGACCTCCTCGAAAATCATTTCCTGGGGCGAATCCTTGCCGCCACGTCACCGCAGACGTCCCTGGTCATAGGCGCGAGCCTTTTCGCCCTGACCAAATTCTGTCTGCTCGGACTGAGCGTGATCGCGGGCATCGCCGTCCTGTGTTTCGGGTTGTTCCATCAGGCTACCAAACCCGCTGCCCGGGAATCCAAGCACCTGGTAACGCTGAAAGAAGTCGTCCGGCGCGAAAGGATCTACATCCAGAGCCGGCGGCGCAAGGCCGGAGTACCGGATACCGAAGACCCCGCACCTGTCGGAATGGCGCTTTCGGGGGGCGGCATCCGCTCTGCGACGCTTTCACTCGGTGTACTTCAGTCGCTCTCAGCCTGCCCCCTCTTCAAACGCATCGATTATCTCAGCACGGTCTCGGGAGGCGGGTATATCGGCTCCGCTCTCTCGAGTCTCCTCTCCTGCAGGAAATTGAATACGTATCTCGGCCCTGACGAGCCGACCCAGTTTGAATTCGAAGCCGAGGACGAAGCGCATTTCGATGTCAAGAACCCGGTGGACAGCCCTTTTCGGGACGACTGCCGCACCCCCCGCACCCCTCACCGGCAGTGGCTCAGCGGCCGTATCGTCGTACAGCACCTGAGGGCATTCGGGGACTATCTGGTCCGAAAACACCGAGTCTTCGACCGCGATGTCCTTCGTGCGCTCGGCACCTTGCTGACCGGCATTTTCTGCACCCTGGGGCTTTTCTTCAACCTCGTGATCATCGGTGCGGCCCTCGCCCTCCTGGCCTTGGCTCTGTGCGGGAGCGAACCCTTTCCCGACCCCTCCGGCGGGTACGCCGGCACCCTCCTGGCGGGCGCCGGCGGGGCGGCCGGGCTTTTGTGGGCGGCCGGTGCCGGCGGCCTTTTCGCCATCGGCGCGGGCGTCGTCTGCGGGGCATGCGCGGACCGTGCGCCAAGGTCCTGGTTCGAGCGAAGCGGAGACACTTACGAAGACGCAAGGCAGCGCCGGGCCCTTTGGGTGCTGGGGGGGCTCGCCCTTCCAGCCGCCTTCGCCGCTCCTGCGGCATTGGGGAGTTTCGTGCCGGAGATGCAGGATGGAGTCCTCGTGCCCCTCTGTTTCTTCGCCGGCGGTTTCCTCTCCCTCGTTTTCGCCTATATTCTGCTGGTATGCCTCTTTCCAGGAAGAGGGGAGCGCCGGTCCAACCGGAACAGCCGCTCCTATTTGAGCTCCATCATCGGTTTGCTCTTCTACCTTTTTCTGGCCGCCGCCTGTCTGGTGCTGATCAGCGCTCTTCTCGGCGCAGCGATCGCCAGAGGGCAAAGTCTTCCAAGCTCCGAGACCATCGCCGGCGGGGGCGGCGCAGGTCTCATCGGAGCGCTTGTCCTGGGCCTGATGGCGTGGAGGCAGAACCGCAGACAGGAAAACAAAGAGGATAGCGGAGAAAAGATCAAAGGAGCGTTCAGTTGGCTGAAGACTTCTTCGGAGGTCATCCAGAAAATCGTGCTCGGCGCAGCGGCGGGGCTCGTTCTGGCGGCGGGCCTCATGCTGTGCATGGTGCTGGTGGAGCAGCTCCTTCGCTGGGTCGGCGAAGCCGATCCCGGCGCGCTGCATTATCTCATCTTCAGCGCGGCGGCCGCCTTTCTGCTGATCCCCGGCTGTCTGGTCGACTTCAACAAGATCTCCATGCATTATTTTTACCGGGACCGGCTGGCCGAGGCTTATTTAAGCACGTTGGCTCGGCCGCTCGACCCGGTTCTGCACGGCGGCCCTGAAATCAGGCGTGAGCACAGTCAGATGCGGCTTCTGGATCTGCACGGGCGTCCTGGAAATACATCCAGGGCCAAGGCGCAGGCGAACGCGGCGACTTCGACAAAACCACCGGACGGGATTCCGACCAAGTCTTCCTTTGTACAGTACCGGCTGCAATCCCGTGCACTCGATCGGGTGCAGATCTGGAAGCCGCTCGAGCCTGAGCCCGAGCCTTTCACGGGCGCGGCCACCACCGCACCCTATCACATCTACAACGCCTGTCTGAACCTCTCCACCGACCGCGACGCGGCCTATCGCAGCCGGAAATCGGACATCTTCATCTTCTCCAAACTCTATTGCGGCGCTCCCGCGACCGGCTTTACAGACACTGGGGTCTATCGCTCCGGCGCCACGAAGGTCGCCCGGGTCTTGACCATATCGGGCGCGGCGATCAACTCGGCCCTCGGACGTCAGACATTCTTTGCACAGGCCTTCGGCGCCACGCTCTTCAACATCCGGCTGGGGCAGTGGATGGAGAACCCGGGTTATCACGGCGGCAAACACATCGGAAGGAGGGAAACCATCATCTTCTGGCCCAAGTACCTGCTGATGGAAGTCCTCGGCATGAGCGATTCACGCCGGCGCCTCGTGCACCTCTCCGATGGGGGGCACACCGGCGACAACCTCGGCCTCATATCGCTCTTGCAGCGCCGGTGCCGTCTCGTCCTGGTGGTGGATGCCGAATGCGACACCGATTGGAGCTTCGGGTCCCTCATGAACGCCATCCAGTATGCAGAAGCCGACATGGGAATCCGGATCGAACTCCGTTTGGACGATTTGAAGCCTGACAAAATCGGATTTGCCGCTAAACATTACGCCATCGGAACCATCCTCTATCCCGCCACCGACTCGGAACCGAGCACGCAAGGGCATTTGGTCATCCTGAAATCGTCGGTGCACAAGGACGACGACGAAACGGTGCGAAAGTACCGCCAGACCCACCCCGTCTTTCCTCAGGAGCCCACCTCCGATCAATTTTTCAGCGAAGAACAGTTCGAGGCCTACCGCAAGCTCGGGCAGAATATGGCAGACCAGTTGCTGGAAGACCACGCGGAACTCGGGCGGGGCAAGATATCCTTCACTTGAAACGCAGAAATGAACGAATGGCGAGGTTATAGGGTATGGCGAGAGGGGAGCAGCTCGGAAGGCAATGGAAAATCATCCAGACCTTGATTACCTCCCGGCAGGGGCGATCCGCCGCAGATCTGGCCAGTGAACTCGAATGCCATCCAAGGACCGTTTATCGCGATCTCGAAGCGCTGCAGATCGCCGGTTTTCCCATTTATACCGAACGGGTCGACGGAAAAAACCTCTGGTCCGTCCTGGACACCGTAAAGCATCAGATCCCCGTGCCGTTCACGCTGACAGAGTTGATGGCCCTCTATTTCAGCACCGACATGTTGAAAGTCTTCAGAGAAACCGCTTTTTATGATTCCCTCGAAAGCCTCTCGCAGAAGATCAAAGCCACTCTACCGCCCGATTCTCTACGCTACGTCAAAGGACTGGAGCAGACCATCGAAGTCGGCATCAAGCCCTACTGCGAGTACTCGAGGTTTCGTGAAATCCTGAACCGGGTCCACGATGCGGCACTCCGAAGGAGGTCCATCGAGATGGTCTACTTCACCATGAGCCGCAGGAAGGAAAGCCGGCGCAAGGTCGACCCTTACCGTATCTGGTTTTTCAACGGGACTTTCTACCTGATCGCTTATTGTCACACCCGCTGCGCCGTCCGGATCTTCGCCGTCAACCGCATCAAGATGCTCCATCTGACCAATGAACCCTTCACGGTTCAGGAAGGCTTTCGCTTCGACGCCTTCACGCAGTCGAGCTTCGGCGTCTTCCAGGGGGAGATGGTCCGGATCAAGGTCTGGTTCTCCCGGGAGGTCGGAGGCTACATCCGGGAGAAGATCTGGCACCCGAGTCAAAGCATCCTGATTCAGAGAGATGGATCCGTCCTCTTTGAAGCCGAGGTGCCGTGGAGCGTGGAGATCAGGGCGTGGATCATGGGCTGGGGGGCGGATGCCCTCGTGCTCGAACCGCAGTCTGTACGGGAGGAAATCCAGGCCGAGGCGCGCCTCATCGCCGAGCGTTACGATGGAAGCGCGCAAGCACCCTCGCACCTCGAACCTGAACAAGAATCGCTTTCGTGACAGCCCGCTGATTGGCGGCGGCACCGGGCCCCGTACATCCCGTTATTGGAGATCATCACATAGTGTCAGGTCCCAGGGTTTCGCACTGTCGTGCTTTTTGCCCATCCACCTTCACGGAATCCACCGGCAAGAGTTTCCAGACGACGTTGAGCTCACCGTCGACCAGATGTTCGAACGCCGCTGCGGCAGCCTCTTCCCGGCTTCGCACAAGCGTCGTAAAAACAAGCTCTGTCCCGCCCATGAATTGCCTCATTTCAAAAAGATATACCGGCAGGCCATCGTTGCTCATGGGTACCCCTCCTTCTCTTCGACCCGTCCATGTCAAAGGGGGCAACACTTTCATCCCCCCTCACCATAACTGAGCAGCACCCTAGCACAGCCGATTGACAGATCCGGTCACAGGAGCGCTGTTTTTATCGGGTCGGCACAGGAAGCAGGCGGCGATGCCTGAATCCTGAGGTCGAGAGGGAGGGGGCATGAACCTCGATGGCTTTATCAGTTCGAGGCGAACGGCACAGGCTTCGTGCCTTTTTCAGCGGCGCTTGTTCTTCTACAGCAGTTCCAGACCTTTGCGCCACAGGTTCGCCTCGGCCTGCCGGCGCTTGATCAGACCGGACGAGGGATCCCACAGCCGCTTCATGGACACGATCTGATCCTCGACCTCGCCGAGAATCGATTTGACGTGTTCTGTGCCTGCTGCGGCCTCGTCCGCCCGCGCGAGGATCGTCTGAATCTCCTTCATTTCCCTTCGTCGAGCTCCGCGCAGATCGCTTCCACGGTTGAAGACGAGGCTGACCAGAACCGAACGGCACAGAGCAGGCAGACGCTCGAGCGAGGGATAGATCCCCTCGCAATCGGCGTAGAACCGCGGCAGGGTTTTTTCTATAAAAACCGACCAGGCATACTTGAAAGGAATCTCCACCCCGAGCTGCCGAAGCTCCCGAGCACGAGTTTTCGTCCCGCGTTTACCGATGTCTCTGGCCAGTTCAGCCAGAACGGCATCGGATAGATGGGGCCCCCAAGACGCAATGAAATCCGCCTCGGTATTCCACTTCAGATCATATCCGACGCCGATGGTGATGCCGCTCTGCTCGCCGGGATAATGAGGCCACCGCGTGTAGAGATCGTAATACGCGAGGCCGCCCGTCTCCTCGAGGGCGATGAATGCCAACCCATTGGTGTCAAGCTTTGGAAACGGCTCCGGCCTGGATTCCAGCCATGTCCAGAGCGTTAAACCAGCGATCCCCGTCACGGGCTGATGGGCATAATCCTGCGCGTACCGGACGCCCCTCTGAGTCGCGAGGCCGAAATCCCCGTCCGCAATCAGCATCGCTCCGACGCGGTTGAGAAAAGACTGCAGCCTGTAAACCGCTTCGCCCTTGTCTCCTCTTTTCAAATCCGGATCAGGCATTGTCCGCTCCTCCTGAAAAGTTTGTTTGTGGATGACGTCCATCTGTACAAGTTGTCAAACCATCGATTTCACGAGAATAATACTTGGAAAAAAGGCCCTTCCATGCCCTTCAGAGATTCGTACCCCGTGAAAGATCTCTTCCCATCTCCTATCTCAGGCTCCCGTCGAAGATTGCCATGCCCCTACCGTTTCCACGGTGATCTTGATGCCTCAGCGGACGGCAACCCCGAAAATGATCGACCCGATGACCAAGTCAGACATGCACGACTCAGTCGGATAGACGCATCCGCCACTATTGGGCCCGAATTCAACTCCCGGCCGTGCCATGTCCATTTTTCAGGCTACATGCAGTGGCCCCATGATTGGGTACAGAACCATCGGCATTCCAAGGCCCTTTTTGGCGGAGGATGACGCGGCTGATTTCACCGGGCACCCACAGCCGCATCCGCGGTCCCCAGGTCCCGGTGCCGCGGGAAACGATCAAATCCATTCCTTCGCGATCGTATCTCCCCTCGACCCGGGGGTAGAGGACCCGCACCAGGTACTTGAACGGCCATATCTGGCCGTTATGGGTATGACCTGAAAGCATGAGATCCACGCCCGCCTCCGCTGCACGACCGGTCAGCCAGGGCGTGTGCGAAAGGAGGATGGTCGCCCCCTCCGGCCTGCCCCGCAATGCTCGATCCAGGTTGACCTCCCCCTCCCCTGGGCGCCGTCGGGCAACTGTCAAATCATCGACCCCCGCAAGCACCAGACCGTCCGCCGGCTGCGCCCACTCGTTGGCGAGGAGCCGGATTCCGGCGCCCGCAAGGATCTCGCCGGTGACATCCCGGCGATTGGGGCGCACCGCATCGTGGTTTCCCCGCACAGCCCACACGCCCAACGGCGCCGAAAGCCGCTGCATCACCGGCACCATCTCCCCCGGGTCGACCCTGCGCTCGAACAAGTCCCCGACCAGAACGATCACATCCGGCCGGAGGTCCAAGGCCTGATCGATGCGGGCGCTCAACCAGCTGGACCCCAGCAGCGCCTCACCGACATGCAGATCGGCCAGGGCCGCGATAGTCAGACCATCCAGGGTGTCGGGCAGGGCGTCAACGGCCACTTCATAGGTCTCGACGATCGGAGGCCGCAGGCCCTGCACATGCCCAAGGGTGATCGACATCACCCCGAAGACCGCACCCATCAAGCGTAAGCGGTTCAGCGACCTCCTGAACAGCAGTCCGAACCCGGAAACCAGATCGGCGATGAAGAAGCCGACCGCAGCGAGAAAAACGCATCCCACCCACTGCATTCCGACCACCTGGAGCGTATCGGACACTACGCCGGCCCCATGCCCCCTATAGATGCGGCCCAGAAAAAAAACGATCCAGCACGCAACACCGACGCCGATCAACCCTGAGCGCTTCATGCGTCGATTGAACACGGTCAATGAATCCAGGCGAACAAAAACGTAGATTTGGAGCAGCGTTATGACCGTGATCAAACCTATTCCGAAGATGAAAATAGGACCCTCCTATTCCAGGGTGAATCTGGTGTCGGACATTCCGGGAAGACTGTAAGGCGCTGCGGCTCTTCCACAGCGATGAAGACGACCAGTGCAAGGCCTCACGCGTTTCAGAGCAGGGGGCCCAGCAGCCTGCAGGCGTTGTCTACAAAACGGCGCCGGGAGGGGCGGGAGTTCCAGACATCCGGGTCCAGCCGCTCGGAGTCCCGAAGGTAGCGTTCCTGAAGATCACGGAGACGACCGGTGAAATCGCGGTCGTACACCAGGAGGGAGATCTCCGAATCCAGCCAGAAGCTGCGCATGTCGAGATTGACCGACCCGAAGACGCTGACCGCCCCGTCGATGGTGAGACTCTTGGTGTGGAGGAGTCCGCCGTTGAAAAGCGCGATCCGAACCCCTGCCGACATCAGATCGTCGAAGTGGGCTGCACTTGCGTGGCGGACGAGCAGTGAATCGTTCCGGGCCGGAATGATCAGGGTCACCGCCACACCGCAGAGCGCGGCCGTCGTGAGCGCTGTCAGCAGCGCATCGTCGGGGACGAAATAAGGCGTGGTCATGACGAGTTCGCACTCGGCGCCATAGATGGCCTTGAGCAGCACTTGGTGAATCGACTCCGCCTGGAGGTCCGGACCGGAAGGCACGACCTGCACCACCGAACCGCCCGGCATGGCCGATCCCGATGCTGTCCACACCGTCGGCGGCTCGAAGGTGGCGCCCGTTTCGACCGACCAATCGAAAAGGAATACACCGTCGAGTGAGGCAGCGGCCGGCCCTTTAATACGCACCATGGCGTCCACCCATTCCCCGACACCCGCCTTTTGTTTGAAGAAGCGGGGGTCGACCAGGTTCTGGCTGCCCGTGTAGGCCACCCGCCCGTCGATCACGGCGATCTTCCGATGATTGCGCAGGTCGGTGCGCGTGGCAAGCGCACGTGCGAGTCCGGTCGGCCAGGCAGCCCTGAGGTCGACGCCTGCACGACGCAGCCTCCCGGCCTGAAGCCCTTTGAGAAATGTTTTGCTTCCGAGCGCATCCGCGATCGCCCGGCACTGCACCCCACGCTGGGCCGCGCGGGTCAGGGCGTCCACGATCTCTCCTGTGCGGCCTTTCTCCTCCCAAATGTAGAAGCAAAGATGAACCGTTTGCTCCGCCGCGCCGATGTCGCGGATCATATGGTCGAAGACCGACTCGAAATCACTGAGGAGCAGCGTTTCATTCCCCGGCAGGGCGGGGAAACCCTGGAGGCGCTCGGCGTGGCGTCGAAGCGGTTCGCCCGGAGGACCGATTGGCAAAGGCACCGTTACCGCTTGCGCCCCGAGGGACGCCTGCCACCGGGTCAGCCTGGGGACACCACTCTGAATCCGCACGGCACGGCTCCGGCCAAGCCGCTTTTCGCCGAAGAGCAAATAGACTGCCGCGCCTGCGAATGGCACACTGAACACCACCACCAGCCAGGCCATCGCAACACCCACAGGCGGCCGACGCATGACCACACGGATCGACAGGATCACAATGACGACCCAGTGAACCACCAGAACGACAGTGGAAACCATGTGTGGATTCAAGCTACAGCCCTCGAGATTAAAGCCTGTGGATTCTCCACCCTTCCTAAAAGGAATGCTGGATCGATTCAAGCCGGAACACGGACCGTGGCCCTAAGTTCGGGTGGCCGGGTCGTGGGTGCGGAGACAGGAATTTCAGCAAGATGGGTGCACACCCAAAGAAAACGAGCGGCTTATTCATTCCGATGCTGTCTTGCCAGCGATCCTTATTATTCATAAGCACCTTCCGCAAGATAAGGCATCAGCAACGCTCAAGAGAGTTCTACCGTCTTAAAGAAAGCGTCCTTTGAAGTGATCAGATCCCTTCTTCAAGCCACTGGGGATCGTCGCGCTTATCCAGGAGGAAACAACCTTCCCGCAAACGTTTATAGATTCACCTGTAGAATTCCGCCATTCCCAAAAGCATAAAGGCCCGTGTGATCAAGGCAAAAAAAATCGCATATGTAAACAGAAGGAAAACATCACCGATCAACCGCCGAGGGTCTCCACCCCATATTTCCAAAGGTCCATAGATCAGTTCGTATAACCCGAAATTTGCCACCAAATAGGCGACGAGCGAGGCAATCCCTGCCAGGAAAGAAACCCAGGCTTGACGTCTGATTGTCTGATATTCCTGAACCTGGTACCTATGGCGTCTGCTGAAAGCCGAAAACACGACAAACACCGTGATCAGTGTCGTAATCGAAGTGACCAGTTCAGAAGACAAATACTGGAATGCACCCGATCCGGGGGGTTCATCATAGAATTGACCAATCGGTATCACTTTCATCATGGTGTTGGAAAGAGGAAAGAATACAGAAATTCCCGCAAGAATCCCCCACAAATTTTGTAGAAATGCAAAAAATTCCTTGAATTCCTTGAGGATTTCTTTTCTTTTCAATGAATCTGGCATATGCCGGTGCTCTTTCCTATTCGATTTTCATCGTTCGTAACCATCCGGAAATGATTTTCCTGTATGACCCGGTTTCCAATCCAGAAAGGAGGATTTTTTGCAAATATAAAGGGAATCGAATGATTGCACTGAGGCGTACGGATTTCGCACTGTACAAGCACGCGCGCGGATCGACGCCGAGATTGAGCAAAAAGGCCATTTCCGGACGGAAACCAGACAGAACAGGAACCACGCGCGAAAGGGACCACGCTTATAGGGTCTGGAAAGTGTTCCAGAAGAAAGCGGAATCGTCAATTCTTTCCTGGAACGCCATCTTGCCGGCTAAACCCCTCTTTTTGACACCGAAATGAAGCGTTTAAGCACGGAAAATGCGCTGTTTAACCACGATAATTAAGCATTGTCAACATGTTATCTTGGTCCGACCCCAATTTTAGTTTTAGATAATGCATGAGGGCCGCCCGGGAGGTCTCCACCATCTCCAGGGATCTGACCTCCAGGATGATCTTCATGATGATCGAAAAATCGAGCATATCCAAGACATGACGCCAATCGAGCGTCCCTTCTTCGAGGCCGTTGTGCTCGTCGTGTTGACCCGAATTGTTGCTGGCATGCACATAGACCACCCTGCTTCTCACTTCACGCAGGAAAACGTCGATCTCGCAGCCGAGTTCGCCGCGTCCGCAGCCGTTGTTGAGATGCCCGAGATCAAGCACATATCCGAGTTCCGGAAAGCTTTCAAGGATGTCGTACGCATAATCGGCGACCAGGGTGCTGTTCGATTCGTACAGCATGTCCACGCCAAGATCCGTAGCATACAAAAGGACTTCTTTGAGGCGCCGCTTGTCCTCTCGAGATAGAATCCCATCGTTCAAATGGAACACAAGCTGCGGCGCCTCAAGAAAACGGCACACATCGAGTTCCGCGCTCAATACAGCCAGGTTGGCCTTGGTGAAAGATGGGTAGGGCTGGAAAATGCCGGCCGTACCGGAGTGGATGCTCAATTCGAACCCCTCCAGGTACCGCTTGACCTTTTCCAGGAAATAGAGATTGAAATGCAGTTTGGAGTTCCGCCGATTGATCTCGACGGCGTCGAATCCCAGCCCGGCAATGTGTTTATACCATTTGGCCTCCTGGACAATTTGCGTCGTAATGCCGAGTACTGGGACCATTGGCTTTTCATTCCAAGGCTTGAGCATTCACGGAAGGGACCCCGCCCTATCACTCCGGAAAGAGGCCGCCCGGCGCGCGGCAACAGCCTCAAAGCAACCCCCGGCATGCGGGAGGGTCTTTGAAAACACTGCCAGCGGCGTCTTCAAACCGCATGGCATTTGAGCGAGCAGGGATGCCTCCATAGCCACATAGGGCGCCTCGCCCTGGCACCCTCGACAGATCGAGCCGTCTGTGACAGGGTAGGCCTCTCCGCAGACCATGCAGATCTTGAAACCCTTGCGGCGCCGCACCTTGATAAACTCCGGATCGAGCTGCACGGCCTGTAGGCTGCAGACACCGGCTCCGGCGGTCTTGATCTCCTCCAGAAGGCGGACGGAGTCCTGCTGTTTCTTCGGTTTAAGCTTGAAGTACCAGCTTTTCAATCCCGGCCAGCCCTCCATTTTGGACGCATCGACATAGACGCGCACCCCTCTGCCGCTTGATTTGTCATAAAGGACCAGCGCATAGCGGCCCAGGTCGATCACCTTGAGCCATCCGTTGCCCGTCGTGCACGGCGTCAGCAACTGGATCGCATCCGGCAGGCAGGCACGGGTCTCACAAAGGGCGTCGAAAAATTCCCCTTCGGGGAGGTTGTCGAGCGCCAAGTCGACCATGAAACCACCCAGCACGACACCCGGGGCGACCGTTCCATGGAACCGGCGAACCGCCTCGAGATATTCATCGTAGGCGTAGGAACCGATATTCATGAGAAATACTCCCATATGTTGAGGTCAATGGCAATCTCTTCTCTTGCGGTTATCCGATTCAATCCCGGGGCGGCAGGGAAAAGATCGGCCAACGGTCAGCTTTTTGCCTTTTCTGACGATTTTTCTCTTCTCCTCCGGGATCGGCGGCGGAACCGGTTCGCCGACGAGCTTCGGCGGGGCAGCGCCTGAGGCACGCCCCGCGCCCCATGCACTTCTTCTCATCCACCGCAGTGGAAAACGGTTGCAGGAAGGAATCTTTGCTGCACGCCTGGAGGGCGCAATATGCCGTGCACCTTTGCCTTCCCTGCCGGCTCAAATCTTCTCGACCTGGACGGCACAGGCCTTGTACTCCGCAGTGAGCGTTTCGGGGTCGTAGACCGGGTTCGTGAGCCAATTGGCGCAACCGTCCCGAAAATGAAACGCCATCCAGACAAGCCCCTGAGGCACCTGGTCGGTGACCTTGGCCTTGACATGGACCTGACCCCGCCGCGATCGGACACGGACCGTGTCTCCATGCCGCACACCGAGCCGCTCCGCGTCGATGGGGGAGATGTCGGCCGTCTCCTCTCCGAGGAGGTCGTTCAGCCCGACTGAGCGTCCGGTCTGGGTGCGGGTATGGTAATGGTAGAGGCGCCTGCCCGTGCTGAGCACGAACGGGTAGTCCTCGTCAGGGATCTCCGCGGGCGGCGTCCAATCGACCGGCATGAATTGCCCCAGGCCGCAGGTAAACTGCCCGTCGCGATGCAGAAAACAGGTGCCGGCGTGAGAGATGTCCGGGCACGGCCACTGCAATCCGTCCTGCTCGATCCGGTCGTATTTGATCCCCGCAAGAGACGGAGCAAGCTGCGAGATCTCGTTGTCCCACAGGTCCCGGCCGCCCTCGGACGCCCATTCCTGCCCCATGCGCTTCGCCAGTTCGCGGAAGATCCACCAGTTGGGGCGCGCTATTCCGGGAGGCGTACTCACCGTGCGCACGCGGCTCACACGACGCTCGCTGTTCGTGAAGGTCCCGTCGTCTTCACTCCACGCCGCGGCCGGGAAAACCACATGGGCGAAGCGCGTGGTCTCGGTGGGGAAGATATCCTGGCAGACCAGGAATTCCGCCGAGGCCAGACAATGCTCGACGTGGCGGATGTCCGGCTCCGTGTTGGCCAGATTTTCACCGAAGATGTAAAAGGCCCGCACCGACTTGTCGACCAGCCCGTCCATCATTTGCGGGATCATCAGGCCGACCTTTTCCGGGAGCTTCCGGACGCCCCAGGCCTTTTCGAACTTGGACCGCGCCGCGAGGTCGACCACCTTCTGGTAGCCGGGGAACACATTGGGCAGCGCTCCCATGTCGCAAGCCCCCTGGACGTTGTTCTGCCCGCGCAGGGGGTTCACGCCCGCACACTCCTTCCCGAGGTTTCCGAGCAGCATCTGGAGATTGGCGCAGCTCATGACGTTGTTTTTGCCGCAGGTGTGCTCGGTGATCCCGAGGGTGTAGCAGAGCATGGCGGGCTTGACTTCGGATAGCATGCGGGCGGTCTCTTCGATCATGCCCTCCGGAACCCCGCAGATCTCCGCAGCGCGCGAGGGAGGATATTCCCGGACCTTTTCCTTGAGGACCTCGAAACCCACGCAGCAGCCTTGGACAAAGGCCTTGTCGTAACGTTCGTCCCGTATGAGGACATGCATGAGGCTGTTCAGAAACGCGATGTCCGTGCCGACGCGGATGGGGACGTGGAGGTCTGCAAAATCCACCAGGGAGTGCCTGCGCGGGTCCACGACGATCAGCTTGGCCCCCCGGTTCACCGCGTTCTTGACGAAGGTGGCGGCCACGGGATGGGCCTCGTTCATGTTGGATCCGATGACGAGGAAACACTTCGCACGCTTGAACTCTTCGAAGGAGTTGGTCATAGCGCCCGATCCGAAGGATGTCGCCAGCCCGGCGACGGTCGGGGCGTGTCAGGTCCGCGCGCAGTGGTCGATATTGTTGGTGCCGATCACTGCGCGAAAGAGTTTCTGCATCTGATAGGAATCTTCGTTGATGCTGCGCGCGCAGCTGACCCCGGCAATGGCGTCCGGACCGCTCTCAGCGATGATCTGCTTGAATTTCCCGGCCACCAGATCCAGGGCCTCGTCCCAGCCGGCCTCCCTGAACCGGTCTCCTTCCCGGATCAGCGGCGTCTTCAACCGGTCCTCCGAGTAGATGAAATCGTACCCGAAACGCCCCTTGACGCACAGGCGTCCCTTGTTGGGCGCGCCCTCCTCGACAGCCGTCACCTTGAGGATGCGGCCATCCTTCACATGCAGCCACAGCTGGCACCCGACACCGCAATAGGGACAGGTCGTCCGGACCTTGGTCTGCTCCAGCGGAAGCCCGAGTCCCAGGGACTTTTTCTCCACAAGAGCACCGGTCGGACACACCTGCACACACTGTCCGCAGAAGACGCAATCGCTTTGGTGGTAAGGCCGGTCGCCTTTTGTGACGATCTTGGTAGCCGCACCCCGGTAACCGAAGCTGATGGCGCGGTTCACGACGAGCTCGTTACAGGCCGCAACGCACCGGCCGCACAGGATGCAACGGGAAAAATCCCTTATAATCAAAGGGTTTACTGTCTCGATCGGATAGGGATTTTCGGGAGGTTCGAAGGCGCCGGGTCGTGCACGGTACTCGATCGCCAACTCCTGCAGCCGGCAGTTTCCATAGGCGGGGCACAAGTCTTTATGTTCATTTGGCTCCATGGCCTGCAGCTGAAAGTCGGTCCAGTTGTCCAACGGTTGGTCCAGGACCAGACAGTTGTGGTTCCCGGAAGACAACAGGAGCTCGATATTGAGACGCCGCGCCTCGATCACGCGCGGCGTATGGGTCCTGACAACCATGCCCGGCGCTGCCGGGGTCGAACAGGCCGTCACAAGGGCGGGAGCCCCCTCCACCTCCACCAGGCAGATCCGGCATGCCCCGGTCGGCGTGGTCTCCTCGAGATAGCACAGCGTCGGGATCTCCACGCCGTTTTCCCTCGCGACTTCGAGGATGGTCGCCCCCGGCTTGAAAGGGACCTCTTTGCCGTTCAATGTAAGAAATTCCGAAACCATGAAACGCCTCCAATTCGATACCTGTCAGCGGAAATGCGGACGATGAGCCCCCTCAGCCGGAGAGACCCTTCGCTGCCTGGAAAAGGATCCGGTCAGCAGCAACATATATCAGCGCTGATATATGTCAAAAACGATATATCTGTCAAGCCACGTTTTTCGCGTGATATCAAAAAAATCGTCCTGCTCCTGAATCGGAATACCGCGGCCGCTCTTCCGTTCGAGAAGGCCCTGTGCCTCGTGCCCCTCGAGCAGCCGCCTGCCTCAGCCGGAGAAAGTCGTCTGTGGATTCGACGGGGATGCAACGCAAGGGATCAGACGCATCACGCCCTAGCGATCGCGCTCGAGGACCTCGGAAGCAGCCTCCGGGAAGGGAGAAACAGGATCTTCAGGAGAACCGCCCTCTGTTTGGGGGTCTCCAACATCGCCGAATTCAAGGGCCGCGTTCCGGAACTGTTGCCCATCGACAAGACGGAACCCTCTCGGAGTTCGCCGGTAGGCCTGCACCTTTATGGAGGCCGAAAACGATTCGATCCCCCCAGGTTCAAAACCAGACCAGGTCGGCACCGACACCGTGACGAAGCTTTCCCGGGGAGCGACCGCGTTCAGCACAAGCCTTCTCATCCGATCCTGGGCCGTGATTCGGAACCTGCCGGCTTCCGGCCGGATAAATGCACTGAATAGGACCCCCGGCCTGGCAGAACTGAACTCCCATGAAAGAAACTCGGACTGGTAGGCCAGAAACCAAGCCTTCAAGGGCCGCCCCTCGATCATCACCTTCCCGCCGGCAACAGCGAAGCGGCAATGGTTGTCCGGACCGATGCCCTGGGCCCAAACCCAGGCTGGTGGAAAAATTTCGCCCCAATTGGATTCCTGATGGGCATAACCCGTTCCCGACATGTCTTGCCGAACCTCTCCGTCCCAGACGGAACAATGGTAATCCGCCGGGGTCCCAAGGGTGTACACCAACCAGTGCAACGGCACGAACCGCACGAATTCCACCCAGCCTTCAGGCCCGGCCCAAGGCAAACACCGATTCCATGGCAAACGTTCACCATCCAGAGCAACCTGCACCTCAACCCGTTCAGGGATGCGTATGTCGATCCACTTGTTGGAAATAACCCCGAAACCCTCCGCCTGCCACTCGAATGCTGCCCACTCCTCGCTCAATGGATCCTCGAGGACCCTCTCCCGGAGAGACCAAAACCCGGATTTCGGGGGGTAAGCCTCAAAAATCCGCGTACCATCCTCATCCTGGATGATGACAGCCAGATATCCTGGACCCTCCGCCGGTCGCCCGATGCATTCGCCGACAACCTGCGTCGCTCCGATGACAGCGAGCGAAGACAGCCCGCCCCGCTCCACGACGCGCGTATACCAACCCTGAAAGGACCCGGTCTCATCCGCAGCCAAGGGAGGGTGCCATTCCGAGGCCTCTAAACCCTGTGCCGACACGGACAGGAATGAAAAAGCCAAGAGCGAGGCCAACACCCGATGCATCAACCGCCATCCCGCGCAGGCTGCAAGAAATTTGAAATCAGTCAAGGAGCGCCATCGACAGCAAGCCGTATTCATAGGGTGTTTCCTCTTCACCTGCGTGTCCGTTTCCGGCTGTTCCTCTCTCAGGCATACGCCGCATGCAACGTGCCCGAATGCCTCGGGGACGTCTCTCCCTGAAACCACAAAGACGCGGTGTACGATCTAAATCCCGGGTCGGCATCTTGAATCTCCACCTCGACCCAGGTAATGGGCTGCGAATCGATCCATGTGCCGGTGTTGATGTAAAGGGTGTCGAATTCTCCGGCACGGTATTCGAAGGCAGCCCGGTGGGTATGCCCGAACAGGATGATCCTCGGAGCGAAGGGATACAAATCCTTGATGGAGTCGGGCATCTCGAACAGGAGCCGGGCCACGTGATTCAGGTAAAGATCGCTCATGACGGCCTCATCGCTGCTGATGATGTTTTGACGTGAAGGCCAGCCGCTGAAAATGCCGCCGTAAATCCATTTGACAGCCGCTACCAGAGGGTCTCTCGAAAATCCGTCCACCCCTTCCATACGGTACCGGTCCCAGGCCCGGTATCCCATCAACCGGTAGATCCCCGTATAGAGCGCCTGGATGAAGGCGTCGTCGATCGGACCGCTTTCCTGCTGGCGAAAACCCGCACGGATCGAGTGCTCTTGCATGCTTTCGAGCGCATGACCAGGCGCTTTTAAGAACCGCCGGAGCAGCTCGGGCGTGGTGACGCGTCTCCCCGTACCGAAGGATTCGGAGGCAGCCAGTCTGGAGATAAAGTATCCCAAGGGCAGGTGACCGTCCGGCCGGCTCCAGATGTCCGGGGCGTTGAAGAGGGAATAGCGGTGGCCGTGCTCGGCCCAGATCACCTGGTCGCGGGTGTAAGCGCCCAGCCCGGGTGCATCCGACTCGATCCTCATTCCTGGAAAAACCCCGCCGATGAGGGTCTTGTTGTCCGGGTCATATGAGAGCAGGTCGTGGTTGCCCGTCACATAGACAACATCGAGGGCCGGATTCAGACAAAGCGCCTGCAGGGCTGGCACCACACCATTCGCGTAGTTGTCCTCGAGGACATCGGCAAGGCTGCGGGGAGGTCCTTCCACAGGTGAAACCCAGTCGTCGAGCATATCACCCAAGATCACCAGTTCGGATACATCTTCCCGGTCATTCAAATCCTCGAAAAACTGCACCAAGAGCGGGGCGTGTTTGGAAAACCAGGCATAGGGCGCATCGACGTTCAAATGGAGATCACTGATGAAAACCAGCGTGGTCTTTCCGGCAACGCGGACCTTGGACGAAGGCCAGAAGGCGGATGCAACGCCGCCCCCGCCTGCCAGTGCGGCCGCCGTCCCCCCCACGACCATGCTCTTCAGGAAATCACGTCGCTTCATCGTCATGTTCCTCCCGGCGGGACAAAAACGCTCCTCATGAATTGTCAAATCAGGCAAACCGGCCTTTACCGGCCATCCCTATAAACCTTGCATTTTGTTTTCCAAAAGGCAACCTTTCACAGCGTGTTCTCCTGCCGAAAATACGAGGGCCCTTTCGAAGGTCGCCAGGCCTCTGCGCCCGGCCGATCTCGCGCGTGAGCAGGCCGCGCCGGTTCGACGGCTTGACATTATCAGACGCTTATCTTATAAGATCCTGCGCTCCGGCGGGTCTATCGAAACCATCCTCCTGCCATCCGCAGCCAAACAACTATGGTTTTTCCCCGGCGAGGCGCATAAAGAGGCCCACTCGAACCAAAGCGACTCAGGCAGATCCGGTTTAAGGAATCCGCAGCCGAATCGCATTTTCGACCTTGAAACAGCCCTCGGCGTCCAACCGCTCGATCAAGGAGGATGGGATGAGCACCGACAGCAACGATGCATGGGATATCGAACCTGGACAGGACTGGGACGTGTTCCTGTTTCAACCGGAAGATGCCGAAGGGGTTTCACGCCTCTTTCGATCGGTTTACGGCGAAGGGTACGCCGTCAGGACCTATGTGGAACCCGCTATGCTCATTGCCGAAAATGCGGCGCACCGGGTCATATCCAGCGTCGCCAAGACCCCCGGGGGGGAAGTCGTCGGACATAACGCCCTTTTCAACAGCGCGGCCCATCCCGGAACCTATGAATCAGGCGCCGGCGTCGTGCATCAAGCTTATCGGGGCGGAAAAGGGATCTTCACCCGCATGGTGGATCACGGCATCGAGGTCGCCAGGCAGTTTCCCCATCTGAATGCCGTTTTTTGCGAGCCCGTCTGCAATCACCTTTTCAGTCAGAAATTGACAGATAAAGCCGGCTTTCCGCCGCGGGCGCTGGAGGTCGACCTCATCCCGCCTTCGATCCACCAGGAGCAGGACGGCCGGGCCGGCCGGGTTGCGGCATTCCTCGTATTCCGGACATTCCGCCCGAGGCCCCATACGGTCTATCTCCCGGCGGTCTACCGGGATGAACTCGATTTCTTGTATCAAGGGCTCGACGACAGCCGCGACTTCCGCATCTCCGAACAGGGCATCCCGGCGCGCTCGGTTTCCGAAATCAGGCCGCAAATCTTCGATTTCGCCCAGGTCGCAAGAGTGGCGGTTCACGAGGTGGGGGAAGATTTCGCCCCCACGTTGGATCGCCTGGAAAAGGAGCTGCGGGGACGGAGCATCCATGTCAACCAGATCTGGGTGAACCTGGCCTGCCCATGGTCCGGACAGGCGGTTGAAATCCTTAGAGATCGCGGATATTTTCTCGGCGGCCCCCTTCCCCGCTGGTTCGACAGCGACGGGCTTTTGATGCAGAAGATCCTGAAGCGCCCGAATTGGGAGGAGATTCAGGTTCTCGACGACCACTATGCAGAGATTCTCAGGCGGATCCGGGCGGACTGGGAGCGCAGCATCGAGGCCGGGCGTAGCTGAAAAAGCCTGCAGCACCTCCGGGACAAGCCTCCCTTTTGCTTCGTCTTTCGATGCCTTGGCATAGAGAAATCATACGTCCTCCAGGAAAGTATCGGCCCCATGCGCCTGCCGGATGCCATTCAGCCGAGTCGAACGGGAGGCGGCAGCGTTCATCGGCCCCATGCGCCTGCCGGATGCCGCTTACCAGAAGAAGAGCTCCCGCTTGACCTGCTTTGGCTGCACGCCAAGGCCCGTCTTCAATTCTCGAAGGACGAAGTCCTGCATCGCCGGTGGGCCGCAGAGGTAATAGGACGCGCCTGCAGGATCGACGTATTTCTTGAGGATGCCGCGGTCGATGTGGCCGTTTTCAAGATATCCGGCGCCCTGCCCGGGGGCATCCTTCACCCGGGCCTCGCGGCTGAAGACGTGGACCAGTTTGAGAAGGCCCTGGGCGGCCATCCCGGTCAGCTCATCACCCGCGATGCAATCTTTCCGCGTCTTGTTGGCCCAGATCAGAGTCACCCGGTTACCCAGCTTCTGCTGCTGAATGTGCCGGAGCATGCTCAGAAACGGGGTGATTCCAACCCCCCCTGCGATCAGAACGAGATTCCGCTCCCGTTCCAGATCCGGCACGAACACCCCGTAAGGACCCTCACAGAGAATGCCCGTCCCCTCGCGCAGTTTGTGGAGCTTCCGGGTGAAACGTCCGGTCTGTTTGATGGTAAAGGTGAGGTCGTCCGAGGCCGGCGGCGCAGAGATGGTAAACGGGCGAGGCTGGCTGTATCCGTGGATCCGCTTGTAGCGGATGACGGCGAACTGGCCCGGCCGGCGATCCTTTAGAAGCCCGGCTGCGGATTTCGGCCTCACCCGAAGGGTCTTCGTATCATGGGTTTCAGGCACGGCCTCCACCAGGACGCCCCTGTAGAGCTGCCCACGTGTCCTGACATAGAGGAAACGTTGAACCGCAGTCCACAGGAAAAAGATCAGCAGGCCCGCCCACACGAGAACATAGGGGAATTGAAGCATATCATCGCCCACGATGATGCTGTGGGTGAAACCGAGCGCCAAGGCGGCGTAAAGAAACAGGTGCGGAATCTTCCAGAGATGAAAGGGGAAAAAATACCGTCCCAGCTTGGCGAGTGCGGAGGTCACAATAACCGTCGCCAGTGCGATCCGGGCACCGGACAAGGCCGTTTCGGTCCAGTTTGCGTAGCTCAGAGTGGTCAGGAAATCCCAGCGCCAGCCCCCTTCGGAGACAAGCGACGCCTTCAGGGTCCGAAGAAAGGCATGGAGCATCAGGAGCCCCACCACCAGAGGCCCCATCACCTGATGCAGCCTGAGCATCCTGTCGAGTCCGAAGCGCCGTTCGATCCACCGGGGGCGCGCCCCCAGACAGACCATCACCACCGCCAAAGACAGCCCCGACAAGGCAAAGAGATTTCCCAAGGCGCCCCACAAAGTGGCCCAGTCGTCCAGGAGCCCGTCCCACCGGTGCCAAACCCATGCGCCGGCAAAGACCGCCGGGGGCAAAAAGCCCAAGGCCAAAATGCCGATCCGCTCCAGCTTGCGTCCAGCCGGCGTTTTGATACCTTTCCGATCTTCCTTTACATCCTTCACCTTTTCCCCCTTCCCCCGGCCCGCTCCGCTCATGGCGCAACCGACCGCGGGTGCACTTCACGCATCGTTGCGCACAGAAAGTGCGACCTGCAACAGAATCGACCGCGGTCTGACAGCTGCTGCTCATCGTGCCAGCATTTCCAACAAGATGCAACACCCGCTTTTTGCGCAACACCCCTTCCGCGCCGCCTTGACTTTGGCGGGATGGTGACTAATATGGGATTGCTCTTCGTATCGCTAAAATCCAGTCGACAGGGATGTCTATGTCCGGCAAAGACTATTACAAGATTCTGGGTGTATCCAAAAGCGCCTCCCAGGAAGAAATCAAGAAGGCCTACCGTAAACTGGCCATGAAATACCATCCGGATCACAACGGCGGAGACCAGGCGGCGGAGGCCAAATTCAAAGACATCAGCGAGGCCTACGCGGTCCTGAGTGACCCCGAAAAGCGCCGCCAGTACGATACTTTCGGAGCAGAAGGATTCGGCAATCGTTACAGTCAGGAGGATATCTTCCGGAACTTCGATTTCGGGGACATCTTCAGGGAATTCGGATTCGCGGGAGGGAGCGGCCGAGGGGATTCCGTTTTCAGCCACCTGTTCGGTGGCACGGGAGGCAGAGGCTTCCATTTTCAGGGCGGGAGCGACTTCGGCGGCCGGTGTGGACGGGCGGCCGGCCCCAGGAAAGGGCAGGATGTGATCTATGAGTTGCCTTTGACCCTCGAAGAACTCGCGCAAGGCACCACAAAAATCATTTCCTACACGCTTCAGGGAAACCCGGAAAGCGTATCGGTCAAGATCCCGGCCGGAATCTCCGAGGGGAAAAAACTTCGGCTCGCCGGCAAGGGACATGCGTCACCCAACGGAGGGGCGCCTGGAGACCTTTACGTCCAGATCAAGGCCCTGCAACATCCCCTTTTTCGGAAAGAAGGCCACGATCTGTTTGTCCGGCAAAACATCTCCTTTTCCGACGCGGTCCTCGGCACCGAGGTCCAGGTGCCGACGATCGACGGCAAGGATCTGAAGCTGAAGATCTCACCCGGCACCCAGGGAAACACGAAACTACGATTGAAGGGATACGGCCTGCCCCAGATGAACGGCGGGGAACGCGGGGACGCCTACGTGGAAATCCAGATTGCCGTGCCTAAGGACCTGAACGAGGAGCAGGCGGCGCTGGTGCATTCCCTGGCCGAAGCAGGGCTGTAACATAGGGAGGAGAGTCGTCTGGATGAAAGCCCTGTGTGTTTTTTCCGGGGGCCTTGACAGCATGCTTGCCGCAGCGTTGATCAGGGACCAGGACATCGATGTCCTGGCTCTTTTTTTTGAAACCCCGTTTTTCGGCCCGGCCAAGGCCATCGAATCCGCTCGTTCCATGGGCCTCCCGTACAAGGTGGTCGATATCGCGGAACGCCATTTCGAGGTGGTCAAGCATCCCCCCCACGGCTACGGCGGCAACATGAATCCGTGCATCGACTGCCACGCCCTGATGTTCCGCATTGCAGGGGAAATGCTTCCAACTGAAGAGGCCTCTTTCGTGATCAGCGGCGAAGTCCTGGGGCAGCGGCCCATGAGCCAGAACCGGCAGGCGCTGCGTGTGGTCGAAGCGGAAAGCGGCCTCGACGGGCTTCTCCTGCGCCCTTTGTCAGCAAAGCTTCTGCCGGTGAGCATCCCGGAAGAAAAGGGTTGGGTCGACCGTGACCGGCTGGAGGGTTTTCAGGGGCGGAGCCGCAAACCGCAAATGGCGCTGGCCCGCCGCTTCCATATCACGCAATACCCGGCGCCCGGCGGCGGCTGCCTTCTGACCGAACCCGTCTTTTCGAAACGGCTGCGTGATCTCTTGGCCCACTCACCCGAACCGGCATTCCATCAGATCGAACTCCTTAAGCTGGGCCGGCATTTTCGACTGGGATCCGCCGCAAAAATCGCCGTCGGCCGTAACAAGGCCGAAAACGAGGCCATTGAAGCCCTGCAGGGACCCTCGGACCTCATCCTGACCGCCGTAAACGTGCCGGGGCCCTCTGTCCTGCTTTCAGGCAAGCCTTCCGAAAAGGATTGCAGGACGGCGGCCGCTATCACCCTGGCCTACAGCGACGCCGATGGGATGGCGGCCTGTCCCGTACACGCAAAGGGAGCATTCGAAACGGTCATGGAGGAGGTTCCAGTCCGCCCGAAAGATCTTTACCGTCACATGATGATTTGAATCCTGGTGGGATACCGGGCGGTTTTGCAGCGGCTGGACGTCAGGCCGGATCATCGGGCGGTCGAATTTTTCTTCAGGCCATCTGTTCCCGCCGGCATCAGGACAGGCGGGGATTCCACCGCGCCCGGCAACCCGAGAGGGCGCACGGGGAAATAGACGCTGCCCGGGAGGAGACTCCACAACCGATCAGGATGTCTGGAGCCCCTTCCGCCACCGGCTGAGAAGGGCATCGGGCCCGAGCCGTCCGAGATCGTTTCTTGAGAGAAACCCCGGAATATCCTCGCGGTTGCCCTGGGCCCACCATTCTTTCAGGGCTACTCCCGTCCCCGTCTCAAACATCCAAGCCTCCCCGAAGCGCCTCCGCAATTCCGCTTCCAGGATCGCCTCCGTCATCCAGCCGAGGACGTAATCCAGACTGTAGAACTCCGGGACGAGATCGAATAGGTGGCTTTCGGGCTGGTAATAGAAGCCCGTGTGACGGGCCATCAGGTCGGCATAGATCCGGCCGTCGGCCAGATCTCCCGCCTCGAACATGGCGTACTCAGCCAAGAACTTGGCGGCGTATCGCCGGAAAAAGGCCAAATCCTTCAAGGTCTTGTGATAAGCCAGGCGCCTCGCGTCATCTTCAGCGAGCCCGAGATAGCCCCGCAGAAAAGGCCGGGAGAGACTCAAGTTCTGCAGCAGGAAAGCGAACGATTCCGACAGGCTGTAGCTGGTGGCCAGGTCCCTCTCCAGGATGCTGAGATCAGGTGAAGTGAAGACCGCGGAAAGGCCGTGTCCCAGTTCATGCCAGAGGGTCTCCAGGTCCACCCACCCCCCTTCGGGCTTCATGAGGACATACACCTCCTCGGGGACCTGCAGAATGAAGCACATCGCCTGGGCACTCTTGCCCTCCTCCCGCCCGAGGTCGAGTTGAAGCCCCGGGATGCCGGGCAGGGATATCCCCCAACGCGCGAAGAAATCCAGGGTGGAGTCGAGGGTCCGATTTGGAAACACGGGATCGAACTCGGCCATCCCCAGCAGGTGAATGGAGTCGAAACGGGTGAGGCCGGCTAGCGGGCGCCCGTAGCAGGCGCGGCACCAGCGGTCCATGGCGGGAAAGTAGAGCTCGGCGGTTTCATCGAGGAGCGCCGACATGATGCCGACATAGGAGGGGTAATCGAGGCCCTTCTTAAGGCCGCAATAGTCCCGGTAATCCGGGAAACCCAGGTCCTCACGGAGGGTCTCCAGCATGATGTCCCAGTAATTCAGGGCGAAAGGCCGCAGGAACTTGCAGAGCGGCCCGGTCTCCTTTTGCAGAAGGAGGCGCTGGTCCAGGGTGCTCGCCTTCTGGCACCAGGGGATGATGTCGCGGAAGTAGATCTTCTGTCCGTTGACATGCGCCGATGCACCCCGCATCCAGGTGCGCATCTCGGTTTCATGCGGCAGCAGGATGTTCTGAAGGTAGTGGTCGATCAGGGCATGCCGGAGGCGCGTCCTGTCGCCGTCGGCAGCCACGTCATCGATGGCGCGGAGGGTTTCGAGGCTCAAGAAGCGTTCGTAGCCGGCATAGATCTCGTGCGGCTTGAAAGGAGGCTCGAACCCTTTCCAAAGGGCCAACGCCTCGAGATTCCATCGATAATTCAGATGATGGAGGGTGTTTTCAAGATCCGCACGGCTCGTTTTCATGCTTACGCACACGGGCGAATTCCCCCGGACGCAACCCGGCGCAGACCGCCGGCCCTCAATTCCAGCCCTTACCCGTGACGGGAGACGGTTGGACGTTTGCTCAGCGTCTCTCTGGAAAACAATTTCCCGTTACAAGTCAGTTCCCAGTTCGATAATGTGGATTTTTCTTCACACCCTTCGGGTCCTCAGTCCCACCCCTGCGGGGCGGGTCCCGGTTTGGCCAATATCAAAGAAATCAAGCGTTTGCGCGGAGGCGACTTGCAGGTCGCCGCACAAGCAAACGTGCAGATGGACGCCGAGATTGGCCAAAAAGACCATTTCCGGATGGAACCAAGCTGGTTCAATAGACGACCACCGCCGAACCAACAGGCGTCCAGGACTCTGCCCGTCCTGGGCCTGAATCAACTTTCAAACACTCGCTCCTGCAGCGGACACACTCGCGATAGAAGCCAGTCCGTTCAAGAACCGTGAGGTCTTAGAATGCGAGTCCTGCACACCGCTAATCGATAGCGTCAGCCGGGCAGTGCGTAATGCATGTCATGCACTTGATGCACTTGTCTTTGTGGATGAAGGCTGTCTCCTTCTTTTTCCAGGTGATCGCCTGCACCGGACAGTCCCGGAAACAGATGCCGCATTTGATGCAGGCATCCGGGTTGACCTCGAACTTCATGAGGGCCGGACAGCGCTTTGCCGGGCATCGCTTTTCGTAGATATGCGCCTCGTACTCGTCCCGGAAATACCGCAGGGTTGAAAGCACCGGGTTCGGCCCGGTCTGGCCGAGGCCGCAAAGGGCGGAATCCTTAATGGTCCGGCTCAAATCCTCGAGGCTCTCGATGTCCTCCGGCACCCCTTCGCCCTGGGTGATCCTTTCCAGGATCTCGAGCATGCGTCTGGTTCCTTCGCGGCAGGGCGTACACTTCCCACAGGACTCATCCTGAATGAAATCCATGAAGAACCGGGCCATATCCACCATACAGGTCTGATCGTCCATCACGATCATCCCGCCGGACCCCATGATGGCCCCGACCTTGGCAATCGATTCGAAATCCACCGGCACATCGAGGAACTCCTCCGGGACACAGCCGCCTGAAGGACCGCCCAATTGGACCGCCTTGAATTTCCGCTTTCGGGGGATCCCGCCGCCGATATCGAATATGATGGTCCTAAGGGTCGTGCCCATCGGGACCTCCACCAGTCCGATATTGTTGACGTCGCCGGTCAGGGCGAAGACCTTGGTGCCTTTGCTCGCTTCGGTGCCGATGCCGGCATACCAGCCCCCCCCGTTGGTGATGATCTGGGGAATGTTCGCATAGGTCTCGACGTTGTTGAGCACCGTGGGCTTCTTCCACAGGCCCTCCTGGGCCGGAAAGGGCGGCCTGGGCCGCGGCATGCCGCGGCGCCCTTCGATGGAACTCATCAAGGCGGTTTCCTCTCCGCAGACGAAGGCCCCCGCGCCCTGATAGATCTCGAGATCGAATCCGAAGCCGCTGTCCAGGATATTCTCGCCGAGGAAACCGTGCTCCCGCGCCTGCGCGATCGCCACGCCCAGCCTGTGCAGCGCCAGCGGGTACTCGGCACGGCAGTATATGTACCCGCTCCCGGCCCCGACGGCCTTTGCGGCGATGATCATCCCCTCCAGCACCGCGTGGGGATCGGCCTCGAGGACGCTCCGGTCCATGAACGCCCCGGGGTCCCCCTCATCGGCGTTGCAAAGGACATATTTGGTCTCACCCGGGGCCTTCCAAGCGAACTCCCACTTGAGTCCGGTCGGGAAACCCGCGCCGCCGCGGCCCCTGAGCCCGGATTGCTTCACCTCGGAGATGATGTCCTCAGACGACATCTCGAAAAGCGCCTTCCTGAGCGCCGTGTACCCCCCGTGGGCAATGTAGTCCTCGATATTCTCCGGATCGAGAGCCCCGCGGTTGCGCAGAACGATGAGCTTCTGCCGGGCATAGAACGGAATATCGTTCATCCTCGGGATACGCTCGCGGGAGGTCGGCTCCTCGTAGAACAGCTTCTCGAACGGGCGCCCATGCAGGAAGTGCTCTTCGACAAGGTTGGGGATGTCATCCACCTTCAGTTTCTGGTAAAAAATTCCTTCTGGCTGAACAACCATGACCGGACCTTGGGCGCAAAAGCCGTTGCACCCTGTTTCGATGACGCGGACCTCTTTTTCGAGCCCGTGCCGGGCGATTTCCTGCAGCAAAATCTTCTTGACTTCCCGGCTGCCCGACGCGTGACACCCCGTGCCCCCGCAGAGATACACTTCGTTTCGAAATGGCTGCATCCTCGAACCTCCTCATGTTTAGGAGAAAAACGCCGTTCGACGGTCTGCCCGCTGTAGATGCATCCGTCGGGAGCGTTGAAAAAAATCGAAGGATCGGGAACGGAGATCAATCCAGCGGATCGAGACAGGTTGCCGGTGATTGGAAACCTGTTTGTAACGCGGCATCACTTCCGGATGGATACTAACTTGTATCCATCCGGAAGTGATGCCGCGTTAGGCCTCAGTTTCCAATCCGGAAATGAGTATTTTTGGCCAATATCAAGGAAATCAAGCGTTTGCGCGCAGGCGACCTGCAGGTCGCCGCACAAGCAAACGTGCAGATGGACGCCGAGATTGGCCAAAAAGACCATTTCCGGATTGGAAACAAGCTATGGGTAACTTTCCAGGATCTTCAACACCTGATCCGGCGTCACCCCGCCGTGGGTATCGTCCCCGACGACGACCACAGGCGCAAGCCCGCAGGCACCGAGGCACCTGACCGCCTCCAGGGAAAACCGGCGATCCTCCGTCGTCTGCCCGATGTCCAGATGGTACTCAGCGGAAATACGACGTGCGACCTCCGCGATGCCGCGGACATAACACGCCGTCCCCATGCACACCTTGATCGGATGCCGCCCCTTCGGCGCCATCGAAAAGAAGGAATAGAACGTGACCACCCCGTACACAGTGCTGCCGGGGATATTTAAACGCTCGGCGATATAGTCTTGAAGCTCCAGCGGAAGGTAGCCAACGATGCGCTGACAGGCCTCCAGGGCCGGGATGAGGCATCCCGGTTTGTCCTTCAAGCCGCCGAGCACCTCATCGACATCCGCCAGGACATCTTCGGTCAGGTCCGGATTCAAGGCTGAAAGGTGTTTCCGGTTCAACATGATCGGACTCCTCGGCAACCTTCCGGCGAAACAAGCCGTTTCCCCGCAGAAGCAATGATCCATCGCGAAAAGGATTCGCCTCCGGAAGGGATGATCGAACTTGACTGCCGGCCAAGCCGCTCAGCAGCACGGTTTCCCGACGGATGCCGGTCTTGAAAAGATCACGCACACCGACCCTTGGCACAGAGGCGAGCTGGGGATCGCCCCGTCGGCAAAGGGGCCGATGGACACCGCGATCGGCGGGAAAGTGTCTTCCAGATGGAAACCAATCCGGTTCGACAAGGGATACAGCCGGGCCCGGCGACGATCGGCGCCAGGCCCGGCCGCTTAGGCCTTTGCGATTTTGACTGCGCAAACCTTGAACTCCGGAATCTTGCATACCGGGTCCAGGGCTGCATTGGTCAGCCGGTTGGCCGCCGCCTCGGCATAATGAAAAGGAAGGAAAATGGTGCCCTTGACCGCCTTATCGGAGATCAGCGCCTTGGCCTCGATCTCCCCCCGGCGCGAGGTGACCTTGAGCCGGTCTCCGGTCTTGACTTCCCACTGCTCGGCGTCTTCCGCCGACAGTTCCACAAAGCACTCCGGGGCACGATCATTCAACCCCTCCGACTTCCTGGTCATCGTCCCGGTGTGGTACTGGTAAAGAACGCGCCCGGTCGTGAGGAAAAGCGGGTACTCGTCATCGGGCACCTCGGCCGGAGGAATGTAATCGATGGCGTGGAACACCCCCAGGCCGCAGGTAAACTGATCCATGTGCAGGCAGGGCGTCCCGGGATGGTCCGTCCCCGTGCAGGGCCAGTGGATCCCCCCCTGTTCGAGGCGCGCGTAGTTGATACCGCAGTAGGAGGGCGTTGCACTGGCGATCTCTTCCATGATGGCCCTGGGGTTTTCGTATTTCATCGGATACCCCATCCGCGTCGAGAGATTCGAGATGATCTCCCAGTCCTGCCGGGCCTCGCCTGGCGGGTCGACGGCCTTGCGGACGCGCTGGACCTTTCGCTCGGTGTTCGAAAAGGTCCCGTCCTTTTCAGCGAAGCAAGCGGCGGGCAGGACCACATCCGCCTTCGCAGCGGTCTCGGTCAGGAAGATGTCCTGGACAACGAGAAAATCGAGCCGCCCGAGACCGGCCTCCACGTGCGACAGATCCGGGTCCGAAACCATCGGGTTTTCACCGATGATATACAGGGCCTTCAGTTCCCCGTGATGGGCCTTGTTCATCATGTCGGTCGCCGTCAGGCCCGGCTTTTCGGGAAGCCCTTTGACACCCCAGGCCTTCTCCATGCGCTCCCGGACCTCGATGTTCCCCACCTGCTGATAGCCGGTGAAAACGTTGGGAAGCCCGCCCATGTCGCAGGCCCCCTGGACGTTGTTCTGTCCGCGAAGAGGATTCACGCCGCCGCCGCGTATACCCACATTGCCGCAGAGCATCGACAGATTGGCAAGGGATTTGACGTTGTCGGTCCCGCAGGTGTGCTGGGTGATCCCCATCGTGTAAAGGATGGAGGCCGCGGGCGCGGAGGCGAAGAGCCTCGCCGCGTCGACGATCTGCTCCGCCGGGATCCCCGTCAGTTCAGAAACGTAGGCTGGCGTGTATTTCTCCACGGTTTTCTTGAGTTCCTCGAGGCCAACGGTCCGAGAAGTGACATATTTTTCGGCATAGAGCTTTTCCGACAGGATGACGTGCATGAACCCGTTGATCCAGGCCACGTCGGTCCCGGGTTTCGGCCGGAGCCATTGCTGGGCGAAGCGCGCGATCTGAACCCGCCGCGGGTCTACGACGATCAGTTTGGCGCCTTTGAAGGTAACGGCACGCTTGACATAACTCGACAGCACCGGGTGGTTTTCAGTGGTGTTGGAGCCGGTGACCAGGATCACGTCGGCCCGCTCGATGTCTTCGATGGGGTTCGTCATCGCGCCACTGCCAAACGCTGCGGCCAGACCGGCCACAGTGGAGGAGTGTCAGAGGCGCGCGCAGTGGTCTACGTTGTTGGTCTTGAGCACGGCGCGGGCGAACTTCTGGGCCAGGTAATTCTCCTCGTTCGTGACCCGCGCGCTGGTCAAGAGCGCGATGCTGTCCGGCCCGGACGTATCCCGGATCGTCTCGAGGCGGCTTTTGACCAGATCCAGGGCCTCGTCCCATTCCGCCTCGCGCAGCACCCCGTTGTCACGGATGAGCGGCTTTTTCAGGCGCTCCGGATGCCCGACGAAATCATAGCCGAAGCGCCCTTTGACGCAGAGGCTTCCATAGTTGGGGCCGACGTCCTCCACACCGGTCACCTTCACGATGCGGTTGTCCTTGACGTGCAGATAGAGTTGGCAGCCGACACCGCAGTAAGAGCAGGTGGTATGCACCTTCCGGCTCTCGAGCTGAAAACAGCGCTGCTCGAAATCCCGTTTCGGAATCAACGCCCCCACGGGGCAGGCCTGGACGCATTCCCCGCAGAAAACGCAGTCCGAGTCTTTCAAAGCGCGGTCGCCCTTCGTAACCACCTTGGCATCGCTGCCCCTGTAGCCGAAGCTGATGGCGTTGTTCACCTGAACCTCGTTGCAGGCCTGTACACAGCGGCCGCACAGGATGCACCGAGAGTGGTCTCTCACGATGAAGGGATTGACGTTTTCGATCGGATAAAGGAGCGGCGCCGGAGAGAACCGGTTTCCCTTCACACGGTAGCGGATCGCCAAGTCCTGCAGGCGGCAGGTCCCATAGGCCGGACAAATGTCCTTGTGCTCGTCGGCCGTCCCCATGGCCTCCAGCTGGAAGTCGGTCCACGAATCCAGCTCCATGTCCTGCGCAAGGCAGTTGTGCTGGCCGGAGGCCAACAGGAGTTCCAGATTCAGTCTCCGTGCCTCGACAACCCGGCGGCTCTCGGTCCGTATCACCATGTTCGCTGCGGCCGGCGTGGAGCAAGACGTCACGAGGTTCTTGATGCCCTCTACCTCGACCACACAGACCCTGCAGGCGCCGGTGGGGCTTGCCCCTTTGAGATAACAAAGCGTGGGGATGTCGAACCCGTTGCGCTGAGCGACCTGCAGGATGGTCTCTCCCTCGCTGAAGGTGCATTCCCGGCCATCGATGACAATCATGTTCTTGGATCCCATTTCGACTCCCAGTCATCCTGAAGAAAAAAGAAAAAATAGCGGTTACAATCCGAAGATTGCGTTGAGTGTGGACTTTTTGCAACCCGCCGGGAGTTTATCAGAAAACAGAATGACTTTCCAAATGATTTTTAGGGTATGTTCCCCAGCCGTTCTAAACCGCGGCACACCCCGACAGTCCCCTGGTCCGATGGAAACGCAGGCTTTTTCCCGGCGCACCCGCTTGTCCGGCTTTCGAGAAGCCGGATGGATGTTTCTCACAAAAAGGCTTGACAAACTTGCCGGTTCCGCCTAGTTAAATTTGTTTATTCAAAAATATGACCCTCTCCAGGGCCCCAGGGCCCCGGAGCCCGTGAACCCAAGCGAACGCGTATGAAGCCATGGCAAAGAAAGAAAAGACAGGCAGGATCACCATCGATCGGGAGTTGTGCAAGGGGTGCCAGCTCTGTATTTCCGTCTGCCCGAAGCATCTGATCGTCGTCTCGGACAGGCTGAACCAGAAAGGCTACTATCCGGCCGAGTTCACCGAAAACGAGACAACCGAGGATCGGCAATGCACCGCGTGCGCCATGTGCGCCACCATCTGTCCCGATTTGGCTATCGAGGTTTACCGTGAATGATAAAATGTTGATGAGGGGAAGCCATGTCATCGGCGAAGCGGCCGTCCGCGCCGGCTGCCGCTTTTACGCAGGATATCCCATCACCCCCCAGAACGAGTTGACCGAGTACATGGCAGGGGCCATGGCCAGGCTGGAAGACGGCACCTTCATTCAGGCCGAAAGCGAGCTGGCCGCCGTCAATATGGTCATCGGGGCGGCCATGGCCGGCGCCCGCGCCATGACGAGTTCCTCCAGCCCCGGCGTGAGCTTGAAGCAGGAGGGGATTTCCTATCTGGCCGCGCAGGAACTGCCTGCGGTCATCGTCAACACCATGCGCGGCGGACCGGGCCTCGGAAACATCGCACCGAGCCAGGGCGACTACTTTCAGGCGACCCGCGGCGGCGGCCACGGCGACTACCGGACCATCGTTCTCGCCCCGGCAAGCGGCCAAGAGCTGGCCGACATCACACGCAAGGCGTTCGATTACGCCGACACCTACCGCACCCCGGTCATGATCCTCGGCGACGGCATGATCGGCCAGATGATGGAGCCCGTCGTCTTCCCGGAGCCCCTGGATCTCAAGAAGCTCCCGCCCAAGCCCTGGATCCTGGACGGGGCCAAAGGCCGCCCGAGCCGCATCATCCGCTCCCTTCTGCTCGACGTGTCCGTCGAGGAGGATCAGAACTGGAAGCTGGTGCGCAAATACGAACAGATTACGCGTGAGATCCCGGCAGCCGAAAAATACCTCACGGACGACGCCCGGCTGGTCGTGGTCGCCTACGGCACCGCCGCCCGGATCGCCAAGGGGGCGATCAAGCGGATGCGCGATATCGGCCTCAAGGTGGGTCTTCTTAGACCGATCACCCTGTGGCCGTTCCCAAACCGCATCCTGGTCGAGATGAGCCGCTGGGTCCGGCACTTCCTGGTCTACGAAATGAGCACCGGCCAGATGGTGGAAGATGTCCGGCTCGGGCTCGAAGGGCGCAGCCAGGTGCATTTCTACGGCCGCCCGGGGGGTGTCGTATCGACCCCCGAGGAACTGTCCAAGGTGATCAACACCCTCTATCATCGGCAGAACCTGCAAGAGGAATAAGTTATGGCAACCAAGGTTTTCGAATGGCCGCGATACTTGAAAAAGGCGGTCTTCCACTATTGCCCGGGCTGCGGCCACAGCATCATCCATCGGCTGGTCGCCGAGGTGATCGATGAACTCGGCATCGGCGAACGTTGCATTGGGGTTCCTCCCGCCGGTTGCGCCGTTCTGGCCTACAATTACTTCGACGTGGACATGGGCGAGGCGCCGCACGGGCGTGGCGCCGCCGTCGCCACAGGCATCAAGCGGGTCCTTCCGGACCGCATCGTCTTTACCTATCAGGGCGACGGGGACATCGCCGCCATCGGAACAGCCGAAACCATTCACGCCGCCAACCGCGGAGAGAACGTTACGGTGATCTTCGTCAACAACGGTGTCTATGGCATGACCGGGGGGCAGATGGCTCCTACGACCCTCATCGGCCAAAACTCGACAACAACGCCGGGAGGCCGTGATATCCGTCGTGACGGAGCCCCCTTGAATCTGAGCGAGATGCTCGGCATCGCCAACGGCAGCGCCTATATCGAGAGAACCGCCGTCAGCAGCCCGAAAACGATACGGCACACCAAAAAGGCCCTCACCAAGGCCTTCAAGGTCCAGATGGCCGGCCTGGGGTTCTCGCTGGTGGAGATCCTCTCCCCCTGTCCGACCAATTGGAAGCTCAGTCCAGTGGATGCAGTCAAGTGGGTTGATGAAAGCATGACCCGGTATTTTCCGCTGAAAGTCATCAAAGACCTCGCTCCGGACCTGAAATGAGATTCCCAGTCCGGGCCGGCGGAGTACCGTATCGGCCAAGTTAAAAAAAGGATCGGTGGGTTATGACCAAGAAGACAATTTTTGCGGGTTTCGGTGGACAGGGCGTTCTGATGATGGGATACGTGCTGGCCGTGTCCGCCATGCGGGACGGTAAGAATGTGACCTATCTGCCCTCTTACGGCGCCGAGGTCCGCGGCGGCACAGCGAACTGCACGGTCGTGGTATCCGATGAAGAGATCTTTTCTCCGGTCGCCTCTTCGCCCGAGTATGCGGTCATCATGAACAAACCCTCGCTGGCGCGCTACGAGAGCATGATAAAAGAGGGGGGGGTGATCGTCCTCAACTCCAGTCTGATCGAAACCAACCCCTCCAGGACGGACCTGACCGTTCTGCGCGTACCCGCCAACGACATGGCGAAGGAACTGGGCAGCGACCGTACCATCAACATGATCATGCTGGGTGCCTTTGTGCAGCAGACCGGCATCACGACCCTGGATTCCATCATGAACGGCCTCGGTGAAATCGTCAAAGGGAAGAAACCGGCCGTCATGGAATTAAACCGGAAAGGTCTGGATAAAGGCGCCGAATTCGTCCTGAGAGGAGCCTCACAATGAAAACCGTCAAGCAGATCGACCTCGCGTTGAAGAACGAACCCGGAGCCCTGTCCGCTGTAAGCGAGACCCTGGGCGCGGGAGGAATCAATATCATCGCGTTCTACGTCGCAACCGAACCGCACGAAGGCAGACTGCGTTTCGTGGCGGACGACCCGGACAAAGCGGTCAACATTCTCAAGACCGCCGGTTACGAGTTGGAGACAACCGACGTCATCGCCTGCGAAACCCCGCACCATCCCGGGGGGCTCAACGCCGTCCTGAAGCCGTTGAAGGCCGCCGGCATCAATGTCGATTACATCTACCCCTGCATCGGCACCGGGGAAGCCACGGTGCTGATCCTTGGGCTCGAACCATTGGAGGAGGCTGTCAAGCGTCTTGAAGACAGCTGGATCAGGGTCATCGGCCAAGAGCTCTATCACACCTGATCATCCCTATTCTTGATCCTGGCATGCCGGGGCGGCCGGTCCACCAGGCCACCCCCGGCAGCAAGCCGGATCGCCCTCTTTTTCCTTTGGAAAAGTCCGGAAGATTCACTCCGTAAGGTTGGGGCCGCCCGCCGCCACAGGTGGCGGCGGCCTTTTGCTTTGAGGATTGATTCCTCAGGAGAATGCTGCTACAAGTCGAATCAAGGGGAACGTTATCCAACCGCGCCGACGTGGATAGCTATCTGACATTGCCTAATTTTTCCGAGACATCTTTGCCCGGCATGCCAACAGAAGCAAGCCCTCTAAAACCCATCTCGAAGCATACGTGGATCAAGGCGGCGGGTCTGCTGCTGTTTTTCCTGACGGCGCTGCTGCTTATCCGCTCGCCGGAATTCAGGCAGTGGCTCGACCCGGGCGTCATCGAGCCGGTCGTCAAGAGTTTCGGCCTCTGGGGCCCGGCGATCTTCGTCCTGTTTTACGCCACCGCACTCTGCCTGCTGGTTCCATCGAGCATTCTCAGCATGCTCGGTGCCGCCCTCTTCGGGATCAATCTGGGGTTTTTCTGCGTCTGGATCGGGGCCATTCTGGGGGCCAGCGCCGCTTTTCTGATCGCCCGTACCCTTGGGCGCGACTTCGCCGCGGCCATGATCGGCAACCGGCTCAAACGTTTCGACCACGCCTTCAAAACCAACGGGTTCGTGACCGTCCTCTACATTCGATTGCTGAATATGCCTTTTACGTATGTCAATTTCGGCATCGGCCTGACCGGGGTCCGCTTCGGCCCTTATGTCATCGCCACGGCCCTCGGCATGATCATCAGCCTCTTTACGTTCGTTTTCCTTGGAGGGGTCCTGAAGGACGCCTGGGTCACCGGCAACTGGCACGCTCTTTTTTCCGTCGAGTCCTTTGCAGTGGCGGGGCTTTATGCCTTCTCCTTCTTCATCCCGAAGCTGCTGAAGAAGCTCCACCTCATCTAACCCATCTCAAAAGGAGAATTTGAAAAATCATGTCTCTGGAATTGGATACCCTGTGCATCAATACCATCCGGATGCTGTCGGCCGACGGCGTCGAAGAAGCGCGCTCAGGGCACCCTGGAATGCCCATGGGCGCCGCCACGATGGCTTACCTGCTGTGGACCCGTTTCATGCGCTACAACCCGGAAGACCCCGCCTGGGCCGACCGGGACCGTTTCGTCCTCTCGGCCGGACACGGCTCCATGCTGCTCTACAGCCTGCTTCACCTGACCGGATACGATCTCACCCTCGACGACCTGAAGCAGTTCCGGCAATGGGAAAGCAGGACACCCGGCCACCCCGAATACGGGCAGACTCCTGGGGTCGAGACCACCACCGGCCCGCTCGGACAGGGATTCGCCAACGCCGTCGGCATGGCCATGGCAGAGCGGTACCTCGCCGCGCACTTCAACCGCCCGGGCTTCGACATCGTCGACCACTACACGTACGCGATCGTCAGCGACGGAGATCTGATGGAAGGGGTTTCGCACGAAGCGGCATCCCTCGCAGGGCACCTCGGCCTCGGAAAACTCGTTTTTCTATACGACGACAATCATATCTCCATCGAAGGCAGCACGGACATCACTTTCACGGAAGACCGGGCGGCACGGTTCAGGGCCTACGGCTGGCACGTCCAGGAGGTCTCCGATGGAAACGATCTCGATGCCCTCGAAGAAGCCCTCCGTGCGGCACGATCCGAGACGGCACGCCCCTCCCTGATCGCGGTCCGCACCCACATCGGATTCGGCAGCCCGGGGAAACAGGACACGCCGGGTGCGCACGGAGAACCGCTGGGGGCCGAAGAGCTTGCCAGAACCAAGGCCCACCTGGGCTGGCCGGCGGGGCCCGCCTTCCATGTCCCCGAAGAAGCCCTGCAACGTTTTCGTGAGGCAGGCCGTCAGGCAGCCTCCGCGCAGGAGGCCTGGGAATCCCTTTTCGCGGAATACAGCTCAGCCCACCCTGGCCTGGCGGACGAATGGCGCCTATGGATGAGCGCCGGCCTGCCGGGGGGATGGGACGAAGCCCTGCCGGTCTTCGAAGCGGACAAGAAGGGACCCGCCAGCCGGGCGGCCTCCGGAACGGTTCTGAATGCCCTCGCGGGCAAGCTCAAAAACCTTTTCGGTGGTTCGGCCGACCTGGCCCCCTCGAACAAAACGCTGATCAAAGGGGAAGAAGATTTCAAGGGGCCGGCCTTTACAGGCCGCAATATCCGTTTCGGCGTCAGGGAACACGGCATGGGCGGCATCCTGAACGGCATGGCGCTTCACGGCGGGATCCGGCCCTATGGCGGTACATTCCTGATCTTCTCGGACTATATGCGGCCATCCATCCGCCTGGCTTCGTTGATGCGGCTTCGGGTCATCTACGTTTTCACCCATGACAGCATCGGCCTAGGCGAAGACGGTCCGACCCACCAGCCGATCGAACAACTGGCCGCCCTGCGAGCCATTCCCGGCCTGACGGTCATCCGCCCGGCGGATGCCAACGAAACGCGAGAGGCATGGCGGGCGGCCGTCCGCATGACCGAAGGACCGGTCGCCCTGGCCCTCACGCGTCAAGGCCTGCCGACGCTCGATCGCGCGGCACTGGGCCCGGCCGAAATGCTGTCCCGCGGCGCCTACACCCTGTGGCAGAGCCCAGAGGGCAAACCCGAAATCATCCTGATCGGAACGGGTTCGGAGCTTCACATCGTAATCGATGCCGCAGCGAAGCTCTCGGATGAAGGACACCGTGTCCGGGTCGTATCCATGCCCTCCTGGGAACTCTTCGAACGGCAGCCGGCTGCCTACCGGAAAGAGGTCCTCCCCGAAGATGTGACCCGCCGGATCGCCGTCGAGGCCGGCAGCCCGATGGGCTGGCACCGATACGTGGGCGCAGACGGCGTCGTGGTCGGAATCGAGCGCTTCGGTGCATCGGCGCCCTATCAGATCCTGTATGAGCAATTCGGACTGACCGTGGCCGCCGTCCTCGAAAAGGCGCGTGAACTTCTCTCGAAATGAACGGGCCGGCTGAGGTCAGAGGGAATATCCCGCATGGAATATACGAAAAAAACACTGATGCCCATCAAAGATATTCTGGCGGAGATCCTGGAAAGCCGAAGCTCCCCGCTGGGGCAGGGTCTCTACCCCATCCTGCGGATCTGGGAACAGGTCATGGGAAAGGCCATCGCCGAACACGCGCGGCCGGTATATTTCAAAGACGCCGTGTTGAAGGTGAGCGTGACCGATCCGGTCTGGATGCAGGAACTGACCTACCGGGAGCCCGAGATCAAGGAAAAGCTCGATCTCGCCCTCGGCCGGAATGTCGTGCGGAAGGTCGTTTTCAGGATGGGACATTGATCGAAAAGGCCCCCTGGTCCAGGATCGGCGGCAGCACCCGTACCTCTGCGCGGCCGCCCGGGCTTCCTTCGATGAAGGCCATCTTTGCACCGGATTTCAGATTGGGATAGTGGAACTGGACCTGTTTCGGCTCGAAACCGAAGCGGCGCATACGCGCGAAGGCATCGACCAGACGCACCGAGGGGTAGACGAACGCGATCCGGCCGCGCTTCCGGAGCAGGTGACGGGCCGCCGCCAGGATGTCATCCAGGGAGGCCATGATCTCGTGCCGGGCGATGGCCCTTCGCGCATCAGGATTGATGCGCCCGCTGTCGAGCTTCCGGTAAGGCGGGTTGCAGACGACCACATCCGCTGACCCGCCCTTCAGGGGCAAGGCACGCAAGTCGCCTCTCACTACGGACATCCGGCGGTCGAAGCCGTTCAGTCGGACGTTCCTGATCGCCTGAGAGGCCAGTTCGGACTGAATCTCCAACCCCACTGCATAAGCGATCGGCCGGGTGTGCAGCAGCAGGATCGGGATGACGCCGCATCCCGTCCCCAGGTCCACCAGTACGTCGTGGTCCCTGATCGTGGCGAAGTCGGCGAGCAGCAAGGCATCCACAGAAAAACGATACCCGTCCCTCGACTGGATGAATTGCAGCCGCCCGCCCAAAATGGCGTCCAAGGATTCGTCGGGTCCGATCGCGACCTCAGGGAACGGTGATGACATCGTCGGGATCGAGTTTATTGAAGACCAGGCCGGTCAGGACCTTGGGAAAGAAGAAGGTCGACTTGCGCGGCATGACGAGGGCGTTGCCTGCCACCTCCTTCACGTGCTCCATACGCGTCGGGTTGAGAAGGAATCCCAGCTGGTAGCGCCCCTGCCGGACATCGTTCGCCGCCTTGCGAAAACCGCTCTGATAAAAAAACAGTTCCGGGTTGTCCAGGTCTTCGCGGCTGAAACCCATACCCTTCTGGAAGGCGAGCCGTGACAGGACGAGGACATCGAGCTTCTTCAGAGAGTCATGCAAGTCGTCCCCCATCTCCTTCCGCGCGCCCGGTTTGAGGGTGAACAGAAACACCCGTTCATCACCGTGCAGCACGAGGGCGAAGGCGCTCGTCACCCGGCCGGCCTCGGCCAGCGAGTCCCTCAGCTCCATGTACTCCGCATCGGAAGGCGTTTTGGGCAAAGACACCGGTTCGATCTCGAACCAGGCGCTTGACCGCTCCAGGAACCGGTCGAGGTCGAATCCCGGCACCCGCTTGATCAAGCGGTGTGAGGGCAGGATGGTCAGGCCCTCGTCGCTCATGTTGGACAGATACATCATGACGTACTCATACGATCGCCCGGGGCTCTGCTGCCCGTATCTCGTCCGCATCAGGTTGCGGTAATTCCGGGCGGTCTCGTAGCGATGATGTCCGTCGGCAATGAAAATGCGCTTGTCCGCAAGCGTGTCCGAAATGGACCTGAAGACGGCCGGATCATCGACCTCCCACATGCGGTGGTTTGTCCCGTCATGAAACGGAAAATCCAACACGGGGGCACGTTCGACAACACGGTTCAAGGCGCCCTTGACCCGGTTTTCAGCGTCCTCGTAAAGGCCGAAGATCTGGCTGAACTGGGCGCCGCAGGCGCGCATGAGCCGCAGCCGGTCGTCTTTGTGGGCCGAAAAGGTCTTTTCGTGGGGCAGGATCACCCCGGAATCCGGCTCTTCGATCTTCACGGCCGCGATGACGCCCCAGCGGGTCCGCCGGGGCTCCCCGTTGCCTGGATCATAATCGAGCGCAGTGACGTACATGCAGGGTTGATCCGCCTGCCGGAGAATCCCCTGGGACTGCCATCGCCTGAACAGGTCTGCGGCGCGCGTGTAAGGATTGTCCCAGTCGGAGTCCCCCGTCTTTTTTTTGCCCAGGATCAACCGGATCACGTTGAAGGGGTTTTTCTGATAGTAACCTTCCTGCTCCTCCGGTGAAATGACGTCATAGGGCGGGGCCGTGAGGTTCGGCAGCTGGTCGAAAAGGTCCGGGCTGTAAGTTAACCCCCGGAAGGGGGCAATGATGGTCATATTGGGCTCCTTCAAGGTGGCGGTAAAAATCATAAATTTTTAGTTTCGCTCATTTCGGTGATTTTTGTCAACTGGATTTAAGACTTGACCGCTGCCGCCGAAGCCGCTACCCTGTTGGGAACGTTGCCGCCGGAGCCGAAACAGCCTGGGCGGGGATGAACCTTCGGAAAATCACAGCGATTCGCGATATTGGAAACTCTTGCCCATAGGCCGGATCTGGTCGTCTCCGGCGGTACCCTGTTGACGATGGTCGATGGGGCAGCGCCTCTCGAGAAGGCAACGATCCGCATTCGTTCAGGCCTCATCATCGGGATCGACACCACACCGGAGGGGCAAACCGCTGACGCGGACGCCCTCGACCACATCGATGCCACAGGGTGCATCGTCATGCCCGGGCTCGTCAATGCCCACACCCACGCCGCCATGACCCTGTTCCGGGGATATGCCGACGACCTTCCCCTCCAACAATGGCTCTTTGAACGGATCTTCCCCGCCGAAGCAGCCTTCCTCTCCGACGACACGGTTTACTGGGGAGCCCTTCTCGGGTGTCTGGAGATGATCGCTTCGGGGACGACCTGTTTTGCCGATGGCTACTTTTTCCAGGACGCGACGGCGCGAGCGGTCCGCAAGGCCGGGCTCCGCGCTGTCATCGCCCAGGGCGTCATCGACTTTCCAGCGCCGGGGGTGCCCGACCCGGCAGACAATATCCGCGAGGCCTGCGCCTTCATGAAGCGTTGGCAAGGGGCATCGGACCGGATCACCCCGGGGCTCTTCTGCCACAGCCCCCTGACGTGTTCGGCCGCCACCCTGAAAGCCGGCGCAGAGGCGGCCGAGCGCTACGGAACCCCTTTCCAGATTCACCTGTCCGAGACCCGCAGCGAAGTAGACCAAATCCTGCAGCAGACTGCCAAAAGGCCCGTCTTCTACCTCGATGATCTCGGTGTCCTCAACGACCGCATGACGGCCGCCCACGCCGTCCACCTCGACAGGGACGAAATGGGCCTGATCAAAGAGCGCGGTGTCAGGCTGGTCAACGTGCCCGAAAGCAACATGAAACTCGCTTCCGGTGTCGCCCCGGTCACCGGCCTGTTACGGCTGGGCATACCCATGGGCCTCGGAACCGACGGCTGCTGTTCGAACAACAACCTCGACATGTTCCAGGAGATGGACACCGCCGCCAAGGTGAGCAAGGTTTTCAGCGCGGATCCCGTCGCCCTGACGGCCCGGGATGCACTCCGGATGGCCACCTCGCTGGGGGCTGCCGTGCTCGGACTGGAGGGTCGGATCGGCACCATCGAAGCCGGTAAAGCGGCCGATCTGATTGTTGTCGATCTCCAAAAACCGCACCTCCGACCCGTTTACAACCCTTATTCCGCACTGGTCTACGCCGCCTCCGGCGGAGATGTGCGGGACACCATCGTCGAGGGACGCATCTTGATGCGCAACCGTTCCTTCCTGACGCTGGACGCGAATGAAATCATGCGCAAGGTCTCGGCCGTCGCACAGAGGATAACGGCCGCAGCAGCCGGACCGAACCAGACGAGCGCCCCGCCGGCAGCGACCCAGGAGACATGACCGACCGTGTCAGGCATCCTGAAGGCTCCGCCCGGATCGGACGTCCGTTGATATACACCATGCAAACCGCGGGTGGGGATCGCTTCAGGTCCCCCCTAACCAGTATCCCTTCGCAGGGATGAGAGGACAATTCAGGTCGAACCATGGGTAAAGGCAAAAAGATTGGGTTTATGCTGGCATTTTCCGTGCTGGTCCTGGTCGTGGCGGGTTTAGGCTGGTTCCTTTGGGGCATCTTCGAAGGGGTCAAACCCACCCTCGATCTCAAACCGCTGCCGGAGTTCCTTTCGGCCAACCAGAAATTCACGATCACGACATCGGACGCCAACCGGGGACTGCGGCGGATCCAGGCCATTGTGACGCAGGAGGGACGTGAGGTCACGGTGGCGGAGGAGACCTTTCCGTTCATAGGATTTTCCAACAAAGAGGGGCAGCATCGTTTCGAGATGGAATACACCGTCGATCCGGAAGCGCTTTCGCTGGCCCAGGGCCTCGTGGAACTCCAAGTATCGGTCTGGGACTACTCACGACGAAACGGGGGGGACGGCAACCGGTCGATCGTGCAGCACAAGATGGTGGTCGATACCATCCCGCCGGCCCTCAGGGCGATCAGCGCCTCCCATTACATCAACGTGGGGGGCACCGGCATGGTGGTTTATGAAACTTCATCCGATGCTGTAGAGACCGGCGTATACGTCGATGACCTCTTTTTCCCCGGCTACCCCGCGAACGATGCCAAAGGAAGCGGGGCTCATGCCTGTTATTTCGCTCTGCCCCTGGACACCCAGGGAAAGCCTGCCATCCATCTGTGGGCACGCGATCAGGCGGGGAACTCCGCCAGGGCCGGCTTCTACTATCAGGTTCGGAACAAGCGCTTCCGCTCCGACTCGATCAATGTCAGCGACGGCTTTCTGAACAAGATCCTGCCCTACTTCACCTCCGTGAAGTTCGAGCCCCAGGCCACCTTGCTGGAGCGTTTTTTGAAGATCAACCGAGACCTTCGCCGCGAAAACGCCGACACGTTTTACGCGATGCGCACCGAAACCGCCCCCCGGCAGCTGTGGGAAGGGACCTGGCTCCGGCTCAAAAACGCAGCCAACATGGCCCGCTTCGGCGACCGCCGCAGCTATTTCTACAACGGGCAGAAGATCGATGAGCAGACGCATATGGGGATCGACCTGGCTTCGCTCGCCAATTCACCCGTGGAGGCCGCCAACAACGGCAGGGTGATTTTCTCCGGCCCCCTTGGGATCTATGGGACCACAGTCGTCTTGGACCATGGCCAGGGGCTCGCCTCCATCTATTCGCACCTGAGCGTCAGCCACGTGCAGAAGGGCCAGGAAATCGCAAAGGGAGCAATCCTGGGGCTGACCGGGCAGACGGGCCTCGCCGGAGGCGACCATCTGCACTTCGGGGTCATGGTCAACGGAATCCCTGTCAATCCGATCGAATGGTGGGACAGCCACTGGATCCAGGACAATGTAACGCGCAAACTCGCGCTGCTGAACTAGGCCATTTCCGGGTGGAAACGAATCAGTCTTTCGGCCTCCTCCAGGGTCTTTCCGCTCCGAAATAGGCATCGGCGCTCCGCGTAAGGTCGTTCAACCGGTCCTCCAGCCCCCTCCTACAGCTTTCCAATGCCTCCCCGCGGACCTTCGGCGGCACCCAGATGGGGGCTCCATAGAAGACGGCCACGCGGGCGAAGGGTTTCGGGATCATATAACGGTCCCAGGAGTTCAGGACCCAGCATCGATCTGCAGCCCACACCACCGGGATGATCGGGACACCCGCATCGCGTGCCGAGAGCACCGTCCCCACTTTCGCCACCCGCGGAGGTCCCTGGGGGCCGTCCGCCAACATCCCGCCGCGGCCGCCTTCCCGGATGGCCTTCGAAAGCGCACGCAGGGCGCGCATGCCGCCGCGTGTCGAGGAGCCCCGCACGTTGGCGAACCCGAGCTTCGCCGCAACGCGGGCACCGTACTCCCCGTCGCGGCTCTGACTGATCATGACGGTCAAACGGCGCGGCCCGAAATAGCGCGCCAACATCAGCATCCGCTGGTGCCACGTGACGAAGACCGCCCTCCCCCTTGAACGGCCGAGCGCCTCGCGCTGCAGATCACCGCCTTCGACCCGCACCAGACGGCAACTCCCCAGATAAATCCGGATCAAGACCGCCAAGACGGAGGAACCTGCGGTCAGCCATAGACGCTCGTGCGGGCGGAAAGCTCCCTTTTCCATTTTCTGTCCCAAATGCTCGTTCATCGGGTGCAGCCTCAACCGGACTCATTGCGGAACCGGCAGACAGGCGCCTGGGTCCCGGCATCTGCATTGTAGGGATTCTCCGACGTCATGGCAAGCGGAGTACCCGAGATGTAGACCGTGTGATGCGTATCCGGTTCGATTCGATTTGCAGACGGCATCCTCTAACCCCTATCAGGAGATGATGACTTGATCGCGGGAACCGCCGGTGCTATAGAGTAACCATCGAAGCCGGCTCTGCGCGGACTGGCACGCTGACCTAGGGCCGCCAACGCTTTCGAAACCGTGAGGCCTGGACGAACGGATTGAACCTTCAGGCAAAAGGAGATGTGCAGACGGCAAGGCAGCCGTCTGCCCCCATGCGGAGCCACCACCTGCTGAAGCACACGGCCAAATTGCATCTTTCCAGCTGTCTGCCGCATGCATAGCCACCGCTGAACCGCGACGGCCTGCGGGCCGACGGCGGATGTTTCGAAAAAGCGGTTTTTACCCAACGCTGCCGGCATGTATCGGCGGCACGTGAAGGCCAAGCGCGCAGCCGGCCGCGAAAAAGGATTTCCGACCCGGACGGGGCGGCACCTCGCAGGAAGCGAATCGCCCCCCTCCGGATGAAACGACCTAAGGAGGAAGAATGATGAGTAAACGAAGCGACCTGATGCTGCAAGGCGCCGAAAGGGCCCCGCACCGCTCACTCTTGCGGGCCGACGGCTTTTGCGACTGGGAAATGGAAAGGCCGATCATCGGGATCGCCAATTCCTTCAACGAAATCATCCCTGGACACATCCATCTCGACCGTCTGGTGGACGCCGTCAAGGCCGGCATCTACGCGGCAGGGGGCACGCCGATGGTCTTCAACACCATCGGGGTGTGCGACGGAATCGCCATGAACCACGAAGGGATGAAGTACTCCCTCCCGAGCCGCGAACTCATCGCAGACTCGGTTGAAATCATGGCGATGGCCCACCCCTTCGACGGGCTCGTCCTCCTCGCCTCATGCGACAAGATCATCCCCGGGATGCTGATCGCCGCCGCCCGCTTGAACATACCGGCGATCTTCCTCTCCGGTGGCCCCATGCTGCCGGGCAGGGTGGCCGGACGCGAGATGGGACTCGACAAGGTCTTTGAGGCGGTCGGCGCCCTCAAGAGCGGCCGGATCACTTCTGAAGACCTGCACAGCTACGAGTGCGGAGCATGCCCGGGGGCCGGCTCCTGCTCCGGAATGTTCACCGCCAACACTATGAGCAACCTGTCGGAGGCCCTCGGGATGTCGCTCCCGTATAACGGCAGCGCACCGGCAGTCTACTCCGACCGGGTCCATCTGGCGAAGGAAACCGGCATGAAGGCGGTCGAGCTCGTCCGCAGCAACCTGCGGCCGCGTGATATCATGACGCGGGAGGCCTTCGGGAATGCCATCGCCGCGGACATGGCCCTTGGCGGATCGACGAACACCGCCCTCCACCTGCCGGCCATTGCCTACTACGCGGATGTGGACCTTACCCTCAAGGATTTCGACCCCTACACCGCCAGGATCCCCCATCTGACCTCCATGGCGCCCGCCGGACCGCACCACATCATCGACCTCTACCATGCCGGCGGCGTGCCCGCGATCCTGGCGGAGCTCGGCCAGGCCGGATTGATCGACCTCGAAACCCGGACCGTCTACGGGACCCGACTGGGGGAAATGCTCGAGCGGATCGGGGCCGGCATCCGGGACACGAAGGTGATCCGGCCGGTAAAGGACCCCGTCCACTCCACGGGGGGGCTGGCTGTCCTGACGGGCAATCTGGCCCCGGAAGGCGCCATCGTCAAACAGGCCGCCGTCGCGCCGGAGATGCTCCAGCATAGGGGGCCGGCCCGGATATTCAGCAGCGAGGAAGATGCCGTGGCAGCCATCACGGGCGGCCGGATCCAAAAGGGGGATGTGCTGGTTATCCGTTACGAGGGCCCCCGGGGAGGTCCAGGGATGCGGGAGATGCTCAGCCCGACATCGGTGCTGGCCGGGATGGGGATGGACAAGGACGTGGCGCTCATCACGGACGGTCGCTTCTCGGGGGCCACCCGCGGGTCCTCCATCGGGCACGTCTCGCCCGAAGCCGCGGCCGGCGGCCCTATCGCCGCCGTCGAGGAGGGCGATACGATCGAAATCGACATCCCGGGCAAGAGCCTGCGTCTCAATCTTTCCGATGAAGCGATCGCCGAAAGGCTGAGCCGGCTGCCGGCGTTCGAACCCAAGGTGCGGCATGGCTACCTCGGTCGCTACGCCCGAATGGTCTCCAGCGCGGACAAAGGCGCCGTCTTCGAGCGCTAAAAGCAGACGGGCGGAAGCCCGGCTCCGGATTCCATCCCGGCGGGTCACCCGGATTCACGGAGCATAGCGCAGGAGGTAGTCCTTCACCCGCACCTTGCGGGCCGTGTTCGCGGAGCTCATGTAGCGGACCGTTCCGAATACCGGCCTCTCCGGGCCCCAGGCATGGTCATAGCGCCCCAGGGTCCAGAAGATGCCGCTGTAGGAATTGGGATCCCGGCCATCCAGGGCATAGCGGTTGTTGAGCTCGATCATGATCCGCAGCGCTTCTTCGGGGGAGGAACTCCATTCGAGGATCTTCTTCCCCCAGAGCATCCGCAGGTAGTTGTGGATCGTGCCCTCGCGGAGGAGCTGGCGCTGGGCGGCGTTCCACAGGGGGTCGTGGGTCGCGGCGCCTTCGAACGCCGCCAGGTCGTAGACGTACTCGCGCGGATCCTGCCGGTGCCTCTCCAGGGTCGTCCGGGCCCAATCGGGGAGAGAGGCGTACGCATCGTAATCCTCCATGAACAGGCAGCCGTTGAACCCGAGTTCACGCCAGGTGACAAGCTGGTCGAGGAAGGCCTCGGCCGACTCGCTCATCCCCCACCAGCCTTGGCGGCTGCCTTTCGCGGTCAAACCCAGCCGGTCGAAAAACCACCCCTCCTTTTCCGCAAGGGTATGGAAAACCTCGTGGACCGACAGGTGGCCGAAGTGGAGATAGGGCGATAGGCCGCTCGTGGCTTCGATCTCGGGTTCGTTCCGCTCCGAGGCATACCGCTGAAGCCTCTCCAGAAGGAACCGGTCGAGCGAACTCCGGGCGGCCTCAACGCCCCCGCGCGTGTCGACCGGGCGGACGCCGTGGTCGATCGGGAGTGCTTCGAGCACACGGTCGTTCTTCAAAGACTCGAGGGTCCTCGGAGACCAGCGCCCCGTCGTGGTTCGGGGCAGGGCAAGTCTGCGGGCGGGCAGGCCGCCCAACGGATCGGCTGACGGCCGCTCGACCAGATGGACCGAGAGCGTCTTCTGGAGGAAGCGCCTGAAGGCATAGGCCGTCGGGAATGCCCGATCCGCCGCCCTTACAGGGAGAAGGCCGTTCGCATCGACCTTTTCCAGCCGGACATCCAACTGCCGGCCGGCGGCCGCCGTCATGCGGGGGATGAAAAAGGCGGGAAACTCGTCCGTCACAACCACCGCGGCCTCGGCGGCCAACGCGGCGAGAAGACCTTTGCCCGCACCCTCGGCCGGTTCGACATAAGGGTAGTAGAGCGCGCCGGTCCTATTGAAATACGCGGCGTTTGCAGCCATCCCGTCGAGGACGAACCGGTGCAGGCGGTCGGCGGCCCATGGATACCCCACCCGAAGCGCCTCCAGAATCAAGAGCGGCTTTTGAAGCTCATCGGCCCAGGCCCTGGCTCGATCCAGACTGAAATTCCAGACGGGGCGCCTAAAGGCCGTCATCCAGTAGAGGACGTAGCGCCGCTCCCGCCGAACCGGGGCCGCATTGACCGCCCTGATGCGCAGCCGGGGTACGTTGCAATGCTGCAGCCGCCCCTCCCTGTCCTGATCCTGGTCCTGAGGCATCCTATTTATCGCTCCTCAACAGGCGGCGGAAAACGCCTGTCTGCTGCGTTAAACTCATCCCGCGCAACGGCGGGGCATCTCTACGTGCACTCCATCCCATGGGATTTCGCAAGTCTTGCATCCGGCCGTCTCTCAACAGCCTGCTCAGAACGGTCTTTTCAACCTGCAGTCAAGGCTTGCGTCGCATCCATTCGGGAAAGAGCATCCGGCGCATCACCATTTCCAACCCCGAAATAAAGATATTTCTTCACACCCTCCGGGTGCTCAGTCCCACCGCGGCATTTTTTCCGATGACCTCGCCGCATCCTTTCAGACCCTGACGTAGCGGGCGTCCGTCAACCCGTCGAGCAGAAGGAACGAAAGGATCCGCACGGCAATGATGCCGCAATCCGAATCCTCCAGAAAGACCTTCAGCTGTGGATGGGCCTCGAGCAGGCGGCTGCGGATGTGCGCCTCTTCCGCCTCGCTTTCGGGGGGCTCGCAAACGCCCGCCACGGTCAGCGCCTGCACCTCATTGCGCCGGTTACGGCCATGCCGTTCCCGGGTGTCCACCAGGCAGCTCACCGATGGGTTTTCCATCAGATTCCGCCACTTGGTCGAGTTTTTGGCCGTCGTCATGTACATGTGGCGGCAGTCTTCATCGCAGACATACCCCATCAGGGAGCAGAGCGGCTTGCCGCCGGACTCTGTCGCCAGGACGCAAAGGTCGTGGTCCTGCAGCATCTTCTTCATGTTCTCGAGCGTCATCGATCCCTCCTGTATGCGCTGTGTCCTCTTCATCCCTTCCATCCTATGCCAAATCGGGGCCTTTGTGCAAAACCGAAATCGCAGGCACCCGAGGGCCAGCCGGGTGCAAGGCCCTCGGTTTTTGCTTCCCTATACGGGCGCTTCCTGCTATCAAATGGACTTGCGGGTCAACGGCTGCGCAGCCGGCGAGGATAAATCCCCCATCGAGAGCCGGGGCTCGACCGGGCTCACTGCTCCTTTTCACGTCAAGGGCCCAATCCGGCTCGTCCGCCATCCGATTCATCTCGAAGGCATTTTCGATGCGAGACGTTGATCCTGAAAGGATGAACCACTGGAAACCCGCGTTCACCCGCAGAAGCATCGAGCGCACCGAAACGATTTCAGACGGAGGAAGGGATTCATGGACAACGCGCGGATCAAGCTCGGCGTAAGCACCTGCCTTCTCGGCCAGGACGTCCGGTACGACGGCGGGCACAAACTCGACCGTTTCATCCGGGACACCCTCGGTCAGTACGTGGACTACGTCCCTGTCTGCCCGGAAGTGGAATGCGGCCTGGGGGTGCCGCGGGAAGCCATGCGGCTGGTAGGCGAACCTTCGGCGCCGCGACTGGTCACGATCCGAAGCGGACGGGACCTGACGGATCAGATGCTCCAATGGGCTGAAAAGCGCCTGGCCGAACTGGCCGGCGAGGGGCTTTGCGGCTTCATCTTCAAAAGCAATTCGCCCAGCTCCGGCATGGAGCGGGTGAAAGTATACACGGACAAAGGCATGCCGAACAAGGCCGGGCGGGGGATCTTCGCCGGGCTCTTCATGGATCGCTTCCCGCTGATTCCCGTGGAGGACGAGGGGCGCCTGCACGACCCGCGCTTGAGGGAGAATTTCATCGAGAGGATCTTCACCCTCAGGCGCTGGCGCGAGACGCTTGCCGGGAAAAAAGACCTCGGGCAACTGGTCCAGTTCCATACCCGGCACAAACTGCTGATCCTCTCCCACAGCGAAAAGCACTACCGGGAGATGGGAAAGCTCGTCGCCGAGGGCAAGACCCGGCCGGTCGAAGAACTTTACGCCTCCTATGAGACCCTTCTCATGACCGCCCTTGCCCTCAAGACGACGAACCGGAAGAACACGAACGTCCTGCAGCACATGCTCGGCTACTTCAAACGGGACCTTTCCGCCGACGAGAAGCAGGAAATGCTGATCCTGATCGATCAATACGCCCAGGGGCTGGTTCCCCTGATCGTCCCGATCACCCTGCTGAACCATTACGTTCGGAAATATCGACAGGGGTATCTCGCCGAGCAGGTCTATCTCAACCCCCACCCCACGGAGCTGAAGCTGCGGACGCATGTCTGAGCCCGGCCCCGCGGGGACGGATTCCGGCTCTACTCGTCCTCTCCGACGATCCCGTCGCGAAGCGCCTTCGGCGTGGGGACCGGGATCGGGAAACAGCGGTCCTTCTCAGGATGATACATCAGACGATAGGAGATCCCACGGTTCCCGTCCCGGTGCATGTGGTCCCAGCCCCGGACATAATAGGGGCAGGCATCGTTGAAGCAGATGTACATGTAGTCGTTGTCCCAGGTCTGGGCAAACGGGTTGTCGGGAACGAGCCACTTCTTCAGACGCTCCCCGCAGTGAGGGCAGCAGAGGGTCTCTTTGACCGCCTTTTTGCGCTCCTCGAGCCCTTCCTCACCCAATCTCCCGTGATAGGGCACGACCGGTTCAGGGCGCTTTGCCCGATCTGCACCGCCCTTCCGCTCGGCGTAGACGGCGTATACCGGATCGCTCGGAATCCCCATGTCCGCATACTTGTCATCCGAGGGACGCGGCCGGCCTTTTGAAAGAAACTCCTTCGGCTCGTCGAACACTCCGCTCCGCTCGAAGAACTCCTGCACGAGGATCACCCGCTCCTCCTCCCCGGATTCGCGCCAGATCTTGACCGCCTTCCGGGGAAACATCCGGTTGGAAAAGATCACCAAGAAGAGGCCGCCCGGCTTGAGGACACGTCCCACTTCCTTGAAGACCTCGAAAGGGTTGGTCATATAGTCTACGGAAACCGTGTTCAGGACGACATCGAAGGTTTCGTCCGCAAACGGAAGGTACGGGTCCGCATTCAGGTCGTGAAGAATCCTTTCGGTCAACGCGGGATTGCGGTCCAGTTCATTTCTGTTCAGCCCCAGCCCCACGACGCGCGCGGGACGGAGGGACGCCGGCAGATGCGAATCCCAGCCCGCCATGAGATCCAGGATGACCGGCGCCTCCTCCACCACCAGATCACCGATCACCTTCTCGACGCTATCGAGAGCCGTCCGATCCAGATGGCTGACAAATCGGTCCGTGCCGTAGAATACCTCGTCATTCGAATCATCCAGACGCGAAAAGGCCCCCGCAAGATTCACGGGACTCCACTCGAAACCCTTTTCCTGCAAAACGCTCTGCACCTCGTTCATTGCTTCACCTCCATAGAAAAAGCCGGCATCCATCACTTGGACCCGGCTCGTAGCCCCATCTCTGGGCGGGTTAGTATTTACTTCATTCGCTGTTTGATTCTATGATAAAGCAGCTTAACGGATTGTCAATCCGGTTGTGCGCCATTCCTGCACGGTCCATCTGGCCGTTTCACCGCAGGACCGGCCGAACGAAACCCACACAGCGGCGGCGGCCGCCTTCATCGGTCTGCATCTCGCGGGTCTTCCAAGGCATTCGCCGCAAGGGTCTCCCACCGGCTGCTCTTCGGCGACAACCGGTGCCCATCGGCGTTTTTTTTGAACCCGCCTTCCGGCAACCTTTTCCTGAAGGAGGCATCATGGACGATCGACCTGTACTGGTAACCGGCGCCACAGGCTACGTCGGCGGGAGGCTGGTCCCGCTGCTCCTCGAAGCGGGCCATCGCGTCCGGGTGGTAGGCCGGTCAGCCGCCAAACTTCGCTGCCGCCCCTGGGCGGCCCACCCGCTGCTCGAAATCGCCGAGGCCGACATGCTGGACGAGGCTGCGCTCACAACTGCCTGCAAAGGCTGCCGCGCGGCCTTCTACCTCGTCCACTCCATGAATCCGCGCAGCAAGGACTTCGACAGAACCGACCGGGAGGCCGCGGAGCACATGGCCCGCGCGGCCGCTGCTGGAGGGGTGGAGCGGATCATCTATCTCGGAGGGCTCGGCTCGAACCACCCCAGGGCAAGCAAACATCTGCGCTCCCGTGGTGAAGTGGCCCGCATCCTCCAGTCCGGCAAGGTCCCCGCCACCTTTCTGCGGGCCGCGGTCATCCTGGGGGCCGGGAGCGCCTCTTTCGAACTGATCCGCTATCTCGTCGAGCGACTGCCCGTGATGACCACCCCGCGCTGGGTCCGGAACCCCATTCAGCCGATCGCCATCAGCAATGTTCTCCAGTACCTGAAAGGCTGTCTGGAGCACGAGGAAACCCGCGCGAACACCTATGACATCGGTGGACCGGATGTGCTCACCTATCAGCGGCTGCTCGAGACATACGCCGAAGAGGCCGGCCTGCCGAGGCGCGTGATCATCCCCGTTCCGGTGCTGAGCCCCAGGCTGAGTTCGCACTGGCTCCACCTGGTGACTCCGGTTCCCATCTCGCTAGCCAAACCACTGGTCGAGGGGCTGTCCATCCCGGTGGTCTGCGAAGAAAATCGGATCCGGGAGATCATCCCCCAGCGTCTGCTCTCCTGCCGGGAGGCCATCCGGCACGCCCTGGAACAGACACGGAGCGGCAGAGGGATCCAGACCTGCTGGAGCGATGCCGGTCCGATTCGCATCCCCGAGTGGCTGGACTGCGGGGATGCCCCCTATGCCGGGGGGACCCTCTTCGAATGCGGATACCGGGTTGTCATCGAAGGGCGGGCCGAGGAGGTCTGGGAGCCGATCACCCGGATTGGAGGAGGAACAGGCTGGTATTTCGCCAACACCCTCTGGGCCCTGCGCGGCGCCATGGACCGGATGATCGGCGGGGTCGGACTGCGGCGTGGACGCCGTGACCCGCAAGAGATCCGATACGGAGACGCCCTCGATTTTTGGCGGGTGATCGGCCTCGATGAAGGCCGCCGTCTGCTCCTGCTGGCCGAGATGAAGCTTCCCGGTGAAGCGACCCTCGAGTTCAGGCTGCAGCCGATCGGGGAAGACCGGACCCTCCTCGAACAGTATTCACGGTTCCGACCCAAGGGCCTTTTCGGCATCCTTTACTGGTACGCCTTCTACCCGGCCCACCAGTGGCTCTACACGGGGATGCTCAAAGGGATCGCCAAGGCGACGCGCCGCCCGATCGCCCAGAATCCGCAGCAGTTTGCGCCCCGCCCTGCGAAAAACGCTTGCGCTTTGCAGTCGAAACCTTAGTTTGTTTCCATCCCGAAATGGTCTTTGAAGAGAAATTCTCATTTCCGGATGGACATCCCCTCTGTGAAGCATGGAGACCGGCCACCGCTCGACCTATCGACAGCGCAGGCGGCCGCGCAACTGCAAGACCCCTAAGACGTGGAGGCACCCATGGACCTGAAAGGCTATTTCGAAGACACCAAGGGGCGGGGCATTCTTGCCACCGTTGACTCGGATGGGCGAGTCGATCTCGCTGTCTACGCAAAACCCCACTTCATGGATGACGGATCCGTGGCCTTCATCATGGCCGACCGTCTGACGCACCACAACCTTCTTTCCAACCCCTACGCCGCTTACCTGTTCATGGAAGAAGGCCCGGGGTACAGAGGCAAGCGGCTGTTCCTGAAAAAACTCCGGGAGGAGCAGGACACGGAGTTGCTCTACAGCCTGCGAAGAAGAAAATACGCCGCCGAAGAGGAGCACGAAGAGGCTTCCCGGTTCCTGGTCTTCTTCGAGGTCGAAAAGATCCTCCCGCTCATCGGATCCGGGGAAAAGGCTTGACCCGTCTCCGCCGGCAGGTCACTTTCCTTCGCCAAAGGTAAGACTTCTACTTCTCGGAGCCAAGCGATCAGCCAGCAGGGCGGGCTGAGGCATCATCCTTCGCGCCCACCGGCCCGCATCGCTGCAAGGCGAAGCCGTTCGGGAACCGCCCAGTCTTTCAGCAATGGAATGGTCGCCGGCGGAACAAGGGCTTCCCATGTTTCGCCTGCGGCCATTCGGGCGCGGACCGCCTTGCCGCTCAAGCCTTTCTCCGCGGGCGGTTTCTCCCACAGGACATGGATCTTGAGTCCGAGCGCCTCGAAGCGTTCCTTTTTCCGTCTTCCCCAGGCATCGTAAATCGTCAGGAAAAAGGTCGCGGAGAGGGGTACGTAGTAGCGATAGAGTTCGGGCAGGTTGATCGGAAAGGGGACGATCGAGAATTCCTTCGGGCCCAGTCCTTCCTCCACAAGGGCATGTTTCAGCAGGATATAGCGCTCGAAATAGGTGAGCGGATTGGCCGAAGGCACGCTTCGTTCGGGGTCTGCGGCATCGAAGCCGGTCTGCTGTGGATCCGGGTTCGTGATGCCAACCACCAGATGACGTGTCAGGGCCTTACCCGCCATCAGATACCGCATGTGGTCCCGGTGCAGAACCTGGAACCGCCCATGGATGACGCCTGTCTCGATCAACCCGCCCCCAAAAAGAGGTCCATTATCTGCCGCACTGGGACCGCGGCGGACCCCGGAATATCATTTTCGTCGATCAGCGGTCGGGAATTCGACGCGAAAGGTCGTCCCGCCCGACTCACGGCACCCGGCTCCGTTCCGGACGAATCGGCAGGCGCTGATCCGCCCGGGACATTCATCCGCCTCTTTCGGAATGAAGCGGCAGCGTATAGACGCCATGTCGATCTCGAAGCCATAACGCTCGCCGAACACCTTCATGCGCAGGAGGTCGACGCCCTTTCCCCCGGCATTGAAATCGTAAGGCCTTTTGGACGAATAGGCCATCGTATCCCGCGTGGTGAAAAACCCCTCGAAGATCCGCCTCTGATTCTCGGCCGTGATCCCGACCCCTTCATCCTGGACCTCCAGGATGACACGGCCTTCTTTGCCCCTCACCCTGACGTGAACATACCCTTCATCCGGGGTGTTTTCGATCGCGTTCTTGACCAGCCCTTCGACGACCTTCTCCGCCACATCAGGCGGGAGCCAGACCGGCGAAACCGTCGCGATATCGGTGACCACATGGATCTCGCGATGAGGGAAAAGCCCTTCGATCTTTTCCAAAACGTCCGGAACGAAGGCATCCAGCCGAATCTCCTCCGGGACGCTCTCACGCGGTGCGAACAATGCGTCGATACGCCGCCGGATACGGACCACAGCAGGGCCTTCTCCAACCTCTTCGGCGATCAGCACCTCGAGTTCGTCGGCGCAGGCATCGAGAAGCGACACAAGGATGCCATAGTGGGGATAGGGCCTCTCCCGCATGATGTCCTCCACCTGATACTGGATCTCCATCAAGCGATCCAAATTACGGCGGGCGCGCTCGATGGTGTTCTGCCAGGAGCGGTCTGACAACTCGGCCAGTTTACGGGAAAGGATCGTGAGAGAAAGGAGCAGGACGGAAATCGGCGTCTTCAGCTCATGGGACAAGTGGTTGATCACCTTGTCCTTCGCCCGGTTCATGCTGCTCACTTCCATGTAGGCCCGGCGGATCTGATCGGCAAAACGCGCGTTTTCGATCGAAAGGCCCAAGGTGCCCGCCACGGTCATCAGCAATTCCACGTCCGTCTGATCGAATATGCCTTCCTGCTTGTTGAGCGCCAGGAGGACGCCGATGATGTGATCCCCGCTCCGCAAGGGCACCGCCAGGATATCGCGGGTCGTATAGCCGAGTTGTTGATCGACGAAGGAGGAGTAATTTTCGAACCGGGACGTGTCGGGGATGAGGAGCGGCTCACCGGTCCGGATGACCTGCGCCGCTACACCAGGGTTGTCCGCAGGATACCGGATCTCTTTCGCCTTCCGCTGGAGATCGCTGTCATCGTATGCCACCCCCAGAAAGAAAAGTTCGTTCTTCTCTTCATCCCTGAGGACGACGATGGCCCCCTGGGCATTGACCAGGACCCGAACCTCGCTGCTGATGTAGTCCAGAAGCCCTTCTAGGTCCGGGTGGGCATGGAGGCCCGTGCTGATGCGCAGCATGGCGGCGTTGTGCTGTGCGATGCGCTTCTCACGGGTCACATCCCGGATGATGATCAGCTCGCCTGCCGGAGTGCTGGCAAAGGCATCGTAAACAGCCGCGCGGATGACAACATCGAGCACACGCCCGCCCTTTGTCAGCCGCTTCGTCTCATGCCGCATCACTACCCGGTTTTCTATGAGCCGCCCGAGATATTCCTGCGTCTCGCCCACCAGGCCCTGCGGGATGTAGGGAATCCTTTGCCCGATCAACTCATCCGGCGTCCAGCCGAAGATCTCGGTGAAAGCCGAATTGACAAAGGTCACGCGGCCATCCAGTGTGAGCAGCGCCACCGCATAAGGAACAAACTCCAGAAAGGTCCTGTACCGCTTTTCCGTGCGGCGCAGTTCCTCCTGCGTGTGGCGCAGGTCCGCCAGCTCCTTCTCGAGCTCCCGGACACGCTCGGTCAATTCTTGATAGGTCGGCTGCTCCATGATCGGCATAGGTTCCCATCGGGTATAGATGACTTCGCTGCGGACGGATGCTATACTGCATCTTGTCAAGCCATGCCTCCCGTCTGATACAGACAGGCGCACACAGCCGCCGCAGGCGGTCGGGTTTCCGGGCATCCCTGCCCTCGATCTGCGGCGCGCGGGGCAATGCACGGGCGGAGCCTCTCGACGGCATCCGCCTGGACCACAGGTTCTTCCATCAGGACGCAGAACCCGCCCGGGCGGAATGGCGCTGGGCGGGTGCAAACGGCTGAAGACGCTTCTCTTTCTCCGTCAGAAACGATTTCGGCTATCCTGTTCGGCATTTACCGAGCGCGCCGGTCTCGAGTTCGGAGCTGAGGCCCCGCGCTCACAAAGCCAGGCCGTACTAGGGAAAGCCGGTAGCCGCTGAAGAGCGGCAACTTTCCATTCGAGAGCGGCGGTTTTTCTCGACAGACCTCGGCCGCTCCGCCGTGCGACCTCGGGAAAAGCCCCGGTCAAAGAGAATCGAACCTCGGGAACCACGCGCTCTGCGGGTCTTTCCGCGGACGAACCTGCAGACCAGCGCCTCGATCATCCGAAAAAGCCTTTTTGATATGACTGATATTTATACCCAACGCGGGCCTGCTTTTCAATCTCAAATCCGCCGCTGAGCCGCGCGATCCGGCCGCTTGCACCGCGCACAACAGGAAACGCCTCTTCGCCTGCCTGAAGGCGAAGCCCGTTTTCGTCGCTGGAAAGGGGGAACCTCATGGACCTCGAGACCAAAGTCCGACAACACCTCGAAACCGTTTACGGCACCTGCGTGTCGAATCTAACGATGAAGCGCCTCGGTAAAGGGGTGCACGGCACCGCATTCAAACTCGCCTTTGAAACGGACGGAAAGCAGCGGAATCTGATCCTCAAGACCCTGTTCCCGGCTGAATTCGGTCATGATCATTTTTCGGACCGGGCGCGGGTTCTGCTCCTCGCCTACGCGGACTACAACGACATGCCGCAGCATGTCGAGGCGATCGACGTCGTGGGCGACACTCCGGACCGGTTGATCTCCCTCAAGGATGCGCAAGAGTTCTTCATCTTCATGAAAACAGCCCCCGGCACATCGTATGTGGAGGATCTCGATGCCATCCTCCAGCGCCGTGCCCTGACCGAACAGGACAGGGAAAGGACCCGGGCATTGGCGCGGTTTCTGGCCAGGCTGCATCGACGTCGCTACCAGGGCCCGAACGCGCGATCCCTTTACCGCCGCAGGATCCGCGAACTGGTCGGCCATGGCGAGTGCATCATGGGCATCATCGACACCTACGACACGGTCCCGTTCGCCGGCTTCCAAGAGCTTTCCGCCTTTGCCCGAAAAGGCGTCTCCTGGTGGGGAAAGCTGCGGGACAGGGTCGAAAGGCTTTGCAATGTCCACGGAGACTACCACCCCGGAAACATCCGCTTCCACGGAGAGGGCTTCACCCTGCTGGACCGCTCGCGCGGGAGGTGGGGCGAGGCCGCCGATGACGTCAGCTGCCTGGCATCCAATTACATCTACTATGCCCTGAAGGACCGCGGATGCTTCGAGGGGCCTTTCGCCGAGCTTTGCCGAGTGTTCGTAGAAAACTACCTCGAACGGACCGGAGACCACGATCTGCTCGGCATGGTCCAGCCTTTCTTCGCCTTTCGCATCCTGGTCATCGCCAACCCGCGCTTCTATCCTGACGACACCCCCGACGTCAAACGAAAGCTCATCACCTTCGGGCTCAACGTGCTCGACTGCGGACGCTTCGATCTCGAAAAGGTGCCTGACTACTTGATATAGTGGTTTTACAAAATTGCGATGTCCCTCAATAACATGTGCAGAAATGTACGAAAAAGCATTCAACTGTAGTATGTGACAGTATCTCGAGCTCTCTTCTACGATGCCTCACAAATGGAGAAATGGTGAACAGTCGGGACGCGATCTAAAGGCATTACCCCAATAGTCTCCATCCGGAAAAATAGAAAGCCTCTGATCCCGGCATACGCCTTTCAGGCTGAGAGAAGACGAAGCCATTTGCGGACAAACTGAAAACGCACGGTAAAACCTGCCCCTGGTCCTTCTGTGGTAAGCCAGGGGCCGGTTTTATCAGTTTCGGCAGCAAAGGAATTTAGAAGGCTAGGGAAAAAGTCACCCCTCCGAAGAAAAAGTCCGAATCCTGGCTGTAACTTGCATCCGTAATCAGGTCATCCGCCTCGCTCGAGAGCGGGAAGGAGTAGGCGATCATGGGCGCGCAGCTGAAATAGTCGCCGAGCGGGATGGTCAAGCCCACGGAAACCAGCCCGTCATGAAGGCTGCGGTATTTCTCGTTCGGATTCCCCGCTTCGGAGAAATCGTCATCATCCGAAAAATAGTACCCGGCCGAGGCCCCGAGATCGAGGCTGATGTCCCGCGGGAGTTCGAACGAATGGGATATCCCGAGCTTCAAATACCAGGCCGGAACGTGCGCGATCTCCCGATAGATCGTCAGGGTTGGAGAGAGAAAGACATCCAGGCCGGCACTGGCATAAAGCTCCTGAGAGTCGTCCAAACCGTCGAGGGCATAGTAGATATACCCCGCCCCCAGGTTGACCGGGCCGACCGTCCGCTCGTAGCCGAATGTCAGATCGGTTTCGTTCCATTGGGCCTCGTTGCGATCATCCCCATAAACGTCCGTATCGATATTGCCCCAGAGGTTGAGGCTGAACCCCATGTACCCCACCGTCACCGACGGTTGAATCACCAGGCTGTCCTTGCTGAGTTCGTACCCCCGCCAGATGTATTGACTCATGAACGCCACGTCCGCCGAAGCGGTTGGGGCCGGTTCCTCTTCAGCCCAGGTTGGAACGGCCGCCGCAGACAGCAGGACGGCGAGAATGAACATTCTTTTCCCAAAACAGCTAAACATCTTCATGCAATTTCCTCCTTTTATCTTCCATGTTGCAGCGGCGCTCAGCCGCTGCGAAATCATCCCGGGAATTTTCTGGAAACCTAGGTTTGCCAGATCTGTGCCGATTGCGGGGAGAAGCGGGCATTTTTCTCAACTCATTAAATTTCCATTATTTATCAATCGTTGAAATCATTTTATCCTTCGGGAAGGATATACAAATTTGTACTAATAGCATATAAATGATACTTTTTTGTATTTTTTTTGAAAAAGGAATATTTGTTTGATTCGGACAGACTCTCCAACTCCATAGCGCGGGCAGGAAAAGCCTTTTCAACAGAAAATGTGGTGCAAGGCGCACCCAAGATGTTGACACCTAGGGTGGTCTTGAAATACGATCTCAAGGAAATCAGAGACAGGCAATGGAGTCTGCCTGAACCGCCCTGAACCGAGGGATGATGACTCCTGCTCCGGATGGGGCAGGAATATCTATATCACACCCTGAAAAAGCCCCATCGCGTCCATGACCGATGGGGCTTTTTTCGGTCCTTTGCCTCCAAAAGGGCAAAGGGCTTCTACAACGCCTTGGAAAGGAAATGACAATGGCTGTCAGCATCGCCCTGATCATCCTTCTCGGCCTCGGCGCGGATTACCTCCTGCGTCGAGTGAAACTCCCCGGGCTCGTGGGAATGCTCCTGGTGGGGGTCCTCGCCGGGCCTTATGTCCTCGACCTCATCAACCCGGAGATGATGAACGTATCCGGGGATTTCCGCAAAATCGCCCTGATCGTCATTTTGCTCCGGGCCGGTTTCGAACTGCGGCGGGACACCATGCACCGTGTCGGCAAAGCGGCCGTCACCATGAGCATGGTCCCGGCCCTTTTCGAGATCGCCGCCGTCACGTGGGTCGGCCCCATGCTCCTGCCCATCGCCCGCATCGAAGCGGCCATCCTGGGAACCATCCTGGCGGCCGTCTCGCCCGCCGTCGTAGTCCCGCTCATGATCGATTTCATGGACCGCGGCCGCGGAACCGGTAAGGGCATTCCGACGCTCCTCCTCGGGGCCTCCGCCATCGACGATGTCTTCGTGATCGTGCTCTTTACGATCGCCCTTGGCATGGCCGGCGGAGGGGAAGTCCACGTTTGGACCCAACTGGCCAAGATCCCGCTTTCCATCGGCCTCGGGATCCTACTGGGGGTCATCCCGGGGTTTTTTCTGCTGTGGCTCTTCCGCCGCTACGACTGGCGTCCGCCCAAGCGCACCCTCGTGGTCATGGGCACAGCCATCCTGCTGACCTGGATCGAAGGAGCCGTCGAACGATGGGTCCCTGCAGCGAGCCTTCTTGGGGTCATGGCGATCGGATTCATCATCCTCGAGAAATCGGAGTCGATCGCGCACATCATCTCTCAGAAACTCAAAAAGCTCTGGGTCTTCGCCGAACTGCTGCTCTTCGTGCTCGTCGGCGCCCAGGTCAACATCCAGGTGGCATGGAAGGCAGGCCTGGCCGGCATGGCGGTGATCCTGGCGGGCCTGTTCTTTCGAAGCATCGGCACCTATGTCTCCCTTTGCGGCACACCCCTGAACTGGAAAGAGCGGGCTTTCTGCGTCGTCGCTTATCTGCCGAAGGCCACGGTCCAGGCGGCCATCGGCGCGATTCCCCTGGCAGCCGGCGTGGCGGGAGGCGAGGTCATCCTTGCCGTGGCGGTCCTGTCTATCATCCTGACCGCCCCATTGGGGGCTATAGGGATCATGGTCATGGGCGAACGTGTCTTAGACCACGGCGCGCGGTCGAGTTACCGTTTCAAAGACCTGCGGGAGAAGCAGGGATTGGCCCGGGTCGGAGAGCGGGTCAGGGACAAGGGCTCCAGCGCCGTGTGGAAGGTTATCGAAGAAAGAGAGATCTGGGAACCGGCCTATGAAGAGCCAGGCGGACCAGGGAATGCCGGCGACCTGCCGGCCATCGTGCTGCGTTTCTGGCAGGAGCAGTCGGGCGGGAAACCCGGGACCGGCAAGACCCTGACGAAAACCTACACCGCCCAGGGCCCGGCATTCGGAGACGAGTGGGAGATCCTCTACGACTGGTGATCGAAGCGCCGGCGACGGATCGTTCCCCTGCCATGTGCGGAGGCAGAAGCCTGGATAGGGAATAAAGCGGCGTACCGGATGAAGAATGCCTTTTACAGGTGATTCAGCCGCAGCGGCCCGCGACAGTCGTTGGCCGGGGATTGATGGGGGGAACATTTTTCAACGGATGTCCATCCGGACTGGAAACGGTCTGTTTTATACATTCTGCTGGGCCATCAGTTCCCTGCGGTAATGGTCCAGGATAGTGGCCTTGGAGATCAGCCCGGCAAACCGCCCATCGCCGTGGACGACCGGCAGGCTCCAGACCCTTTCCTCATCGAAGAGCTGGAATACATGGCCGAGGTCATCGTCCAGGCTCACGGTGGGAACATCCCGCTGCATGACCTCTTCCACCAGCACGGAGTGGTAAAGATCCGGATGGAAAAGGAACTCTCGGACATCGTCCAGGTGGACCATTCCGAGGAAACGCCCGTTCTCTGGATCCTCTACAGGAAAGTAGTTCCGGCGCCCCTGTTCCACCCGCGCCACCAGGTCCTTCAGAAGCATCTCCGGGTGCAGAGGGACGCAATCGGTCTCAAGGAGTTCGGCGACATTCAGGTCCGAAAGGATCTTCCGATCCGACCCCGGCCGGATAAATTCGCCCGTCGCCACCAGGTCCCGGTGATAGACGGAGACAGGTTCGATATAGCTGCTGACAGATACACTCAGGACGGAGACCAGCACGACGGAAAGCAGAACTTCGTAGCCCCCCGTGATCTCGCTGATCAAAAAGATGCCGGTCATCGGCGCCTGCATGACGCTGCTGATCACGCCGGCCATGCCGAGCAGGGCGAAGTAGCTCTCACCGGCCCACTCGACCGAAGGCATCAGCCATACCAATGCACGCTGGTAAAACAGGCCGGTGAAGCAGCCGACGACCAGGCACGGCGCGAAGAGCCCCCCGGAACCGCCGCTTCCGAGGGTCAGGCCCGTTACCAGGATCTTGGCGGCGACCAGAAGTGCGACCATGCCTACGCCGGCTGAGATCTGCTGCCTGAGAATCTCCCGGATCACCTCATAGCCCTCGCCAAGGACGGCCGGAAGGAACATGCCGATGCCCCCCACCATGAGGCCGCCAAGGCCGGCGCGCATCCACCCGGCGGAAACCCACTTCGTGGACCAGGTGTGCACCGTCGAGACCATCCGCATAAGGCCGACCGAGCTTCCGGTCGTGAACAAGGCCAGGCCGATGCAGGCCACCAGATCCAAACCCGCCACCGGAAAGGCCTGGTGCTCGAAGGGGATCTGATTGCCCTGGAGCAGCCGGCTCACGGAGGTGCCGACCACCGATGCCATGGCGATCGGGATGAGATTCACCGGAGCCCACTCCCCCAGGATCACCTCCAGCGTGAAGGCGATGCCCGCGACAGGGGCATTGAAGATGGCGCCGATCGCAGCCGAGGCCCCGCAGCCCACAATGACCACCCGCTGCCGGTCCTTGAGTCCGAAAAAGGTCGCGATGTTGGAGCCGATGCTGCCGCCGCTGATCACCACCGGCCCCTCCGGACCGGCCGAACCCCCGCTGCCGATCGTCAGAAGAGCGGAAACCAGGCGCGAGAAGCTGGTTCTGAAAGGCAGCAACCCGCCCCTCCGGGACACGCTCTGGATGACATCGGGGACCCCGTGCCCGCCTTTTTCCCGCATCACATAGTTCAGAAAGATCCATGAAAGCATCGCCCCGGCGGCCGGGAAGAGCACCGCATAGATCTCTCCGCTCAAGGGCTTGACCCACCCAGCAAATGCATGGAGGGAACGGTTCAGCAGGACCGACAAAAGACCGCCGCAGACCCCCACCACGCAGGAGATCAGAACGAGTTGCAGACGTTCATCCAATCGCAGTAAAAGGCGGTGCATGACCTCACAATCCCTGCTCGGCCCGGGCGATATCCTTCAAAAAGGCCTCTTCTTCTCGGTAGTTCGGCAGCCCCTCCGTCAACGATGCGTCTCGAAGGCAGAAGCTCAAGCGGGACAGCAGACGGAGGTGGGTACGCGTTGCGGGGCTCAACATGAGCAACACCAGAAAGACCGGGACATGGTCCATCGCCCCGAAATCCACCGGCCGCTCCAAAAACGCCGCCGTCACAATGGCACGGTCACCGATCGAGGTCAGAGGTTCACGCGGGTGCGGAACGGCGACCCCTCGCCCGATGCCCGTGCTCGCCAACCGCTCTCTCTCCTCCAACAGCCCGACCAGCCCTTCGCGATCCACATCGGCTGAGAGCGGAACCAGCCCGGACATCTCGTTCAGGACTTCCTTGACCGTATTCCCTCGGACGTTGAAAAAGACGCCTCCCCGCCGCAGGGCGTCCGAAAGACATTCCGTCTCCAGGCTGCCCTCCAAGCAGGGCATGCCCGGATCCCGGCGCAGCGGCCACTGCCGGTTCCAGGCCCACCGTTCGAGTTCCTTCTGTCTGAAAACGAGGGCGCCGTCAGCCTCTCTAGCGGGTATCCGCCCTTGGCGTGCCCAGCGCTGAATCGTCATGGCGGAAATGCCGAGAAGCGACTCCGCCTCCTTCAAGTCAAGCTTCATGGGGACCTTCTCTGTCCTGTTTCTCCGATATCGGGTGTCAGACAGCCGGGGGGAAAGACTCTCCCACCGGCCAGATTTCGCATCCGGCAAAAAGGGCCCACACAGGAAAAATGAAACATTTCCGGAGGGCGGTCCGCAGACTACCGCTCCATTAGAAATGCAAACGGACACCGGGATGGGCGCAAAAACCTCTTTGCGGACGCAAATGGTTTAACATGCCAAGAACCCCGGCCAAAAACAAGGTTTTTCCTCGCCGGCGACCCGCTCAAACGGGCCGGCACGTCCAGATGCTCGACCGCCGGTCGTGGGAATCCGACCTCGCAGAAAAATCTTCTCCCCCGATCATGGGATACCCTTCCGCCGGCTGTTTTTCAGACGGCGGTCTTGTGCGCCTTACGATTCCCTTTCCTAACGCAGGCACACCCGCCGGACCTCCTGGAGGTCCGTGATGCCCTTGACGACCTTGCGGACGCCATTCTGCATCAGGGTCGTCATGCCTTCGCGGGCGGCCTGGGCATTCAGCGCATCGACCGGTGCACCCCGCCGGATGAGCTCCTTGATCGGATCCGTGCAAAGAAGCAGTTCGCAGATCGCTGTCCTCCCGCTGTACCCGCTCTGATTGCAGTGGGGGCATCCTCCACGGGTAAAGAGGTCCATGCTCTGCGAGGACTCCCCCAGACCGGACCAGCCATCGCCGTAGGACGCCTCGAGGGCGTCGTGGTAGCCGGGGTCCGGCCCGCACGGTCTTCTGCATCGCCGGCAGAGGCTCCTGACGAGGCGCTGCGCCAGAACGCCGAGAAGCGCATCGGCGAAATTACAGGGATCGAGGCCCATTTCGAGCAGCCGGACGACGGTCTCGGCGGCGCTGTTGGTATGCAGCGTGCTCAGAACGAGATGGCCCGTCAGAGACGCCTCGATGGCGATGGCGGCCGTTTCCCGGTCCCGCATCTCACCCACCATGATCACATCCGGATCCGCTCTCAGGAATGACCGGAGGGCGGCGGCGAAATCATACCCGATCCTGCGGTTGATCTGGACCTGGCGCAGCCCATCCTGGGTGATCTCGACCGGATCCTCCGCCGTCCAGATCTTTCGCTCCGTCCGGTTGATCTCAGCGAGCGCCGCATGGAGCGTGGTCGTTTTTCCGCTGCCCGTCGGGCCGACGACGAGGACCAGGCCATAGGGCTTCGAGATCAGCTCTTTGAAGCGTGTCTCGTCGCGCGCACTCATCTCGATCTTTTGGATGCTTTGCACCGCGTGCCGCGGAAGGATTCTGAGCACCACGTCTTCGATCAGCCCCCCGAGTGGGACCGTGACCACGCGCAGCTCGATATCCAACGAACCGAAGCGCTTGAACAAGATCTTGCCGTCCTGGGGGAGCCGGCGCTCCGAGATGTCCATATCGGCCATGATCTTGATCCTGGAAACCACCGCACGCTGATAACTGGCTGGAATGGTCTGGTAAACCCGGCAAACGCCGTCCACCCTGAAACGGACCAGGGTGCCGGCCTTCCCCGACCGCGGCTCGATGTGGATGTCGGAGGCGCGCTGTCGGCAGGCGTCCAGGATCATCCGGTTGACCAGTTGAACGATAAGGCTGTCCTGCTCGCTCGGCTCCTCCCTTTCCTCCTCGGGTTCCCCCGGCGCCGGCTCCAGGCCCTGGAGCAGCGCCTCGATCCCCGGGGCATCGACGGCCGCTCCATCCCGCCGCCTGCGCTCCAGTTGATCGATCAGACGCTGGATATCCTCGTCCAGCGCAACGGCGAAGGACAGAGGTTCGCCCGGAAAGATTCGCCTGACGGCATCCCTGGCCTGGAGATCGGCAGGATCGCGCATGGCGACCAGAACGGCGCTTTTTTCGGGGTTTTTCCAAACCGGGATCATCCCGTTCTTTCGCAGGAAAGCGGTCTTCACGCCGGAAAGCCGGCCGGCGGGAAAGTGCAACTCCTCGCTGAAGGCCAGATAAGGCATCCGGTAACACCTCGCCAGGGCGAGGCCAAGATCCTGCTTCGACAAGTGAAATTCATCCAGCAGGATGCTCTCTACGGACCGGCCGGCCGATCTGGCACGGCTTTCGGCATCCTTCAGATCCAGGAGGCTCAGGAGCCCTGTCCCGAGCAGTCCGGCAAATCGCGAATCGAACCCATCATCAGAACGGGCGTCCCGTTCCGCGGAGCCGCTTCGCAAGCGGTTTTCCTCTTCAGATGTCACCATTTTCGTCTCCGGCTGCTTCCGGAAGGCTCTGCTCAGCGGGGGGCGCCGCGGAAGATTCATGGCAGCACAACGGGGGAGTCCGTGGGAACGGTGGTCAAAAGCTGTCTGTGCGGATGATTTTAAGGAATTTATGGGCGCTGGCAAGGGAATTGTTTGCCTCGGCGCGACAAATCCTTTATACCATCTTCATCCGAAAACAGCCTTGGGGACGTGGGGCTGCGCAGCCGCCGGCGGCAAAGCAACTGCAACCCGCCATCGGTGGAAGGGCGGCCGGATTCCAGATCCCCGCGTGCTCGTGAATCGACATCGCCTGACGGAGGCCATCCGGTGATGCGCCCCTAGAAAGAAGGGATCATGCTGTTCGACACCCACGCACATTTGGATATGGAGGCATTTGCGGACGATCTCGAGGAGGTCATGCAACGCGCCCGCGAGGCGCAGGTGGAGTCCGTTCTGACGGTGGGGATCGACTTCGGGAGTTCGAGCCGCGCGATCGCGATCGCCCAAGAACACGATCGGACCTATGCGGCTGTTGGTTATCACCCGCACAACGCTGCAGAGTGCACGCCGAACGACCTGGAGCGGCTGGCGGCCCTTTCCGCCGCGCCGGAAGTCGTCGCCTGGGGGGAAATCGGGCTCGACTACTACCGCGGTTACTGTCCGGCGGAGACCCAAAAGCCCTTGTTTACACGTCAGATCGAGATGGCTGCCGACCTCGCCCTCCCGGTGATCATTCACGACCGGGAGGCCCACATGGACGTCCTCGAAGCGGTCCGAAGGACGGGCCTTCGAAAGCGGCGCGGCGTCATTCACTGTTTTTCGGGGGATCTCGACCTGGCGCACACCTTCATCGATCTGGGTTTTTACATCTCCATCCCCGGAACCGTGACGTTTCCAAAGGCGACCCAAGTCCGGGAAGTGGCCCGAGGCATCCCGCTCGAAGCCCTGCTGATCGAAACCGACGCCCCGTACCTCGCCCCCGTGCCCAAACGCGGCAAACGCAACGAACCGGCCTTCGTCCGTTACACAGCCGGCGAAATCGCCTCCCTGCGGGGCCTCCGCGAAGAGGAAATCGCCAGGGTGACAACGGAAAATGCCTGCCGTCTTTTCGGGATCGATCAGACGCCATGACCCGAGCCTGCCGGATCAGCATCCGTAACCCCCTGACCCTTGCCTCCGCCTCACCTCGCCGTAGGCGGCTGCTTCAGCAGATCAAGCTGCCCTTCGAGGTCGTTCCCAGCCTTGCGGAAGAAAGCCGTCTGCACGCAGACCCGGAATCGTTGGTCCAGCGGCTCGCCGCTGAAAAGGCCGGGGAGGTCTTCAGCCGCCTGACAAACCGCTGGACCCTCGGGGCCGACACCATCGTCGTCATCGACCGGGAGATACTCGGGAAGCCGGCCGATGCCGATGACGCCGTGAACATGCTCCGCCGGCTCAGCGGAAAGGAGCACCGTGTCATCACCGGCTTCTGTGTCCTGAGCCCTGAAGGCGAAGCGATCCACAGCGAGGCGGTGACGACGCTCGTCCGTTTCAAAGCCCTGTCAGAGGATGAGATCAGAGGATACACGGCTACCGGCGAGCCGCTGGGAAAGGCCGGGGCCTATGCCATCCAGGGGGTGGGCGCATTTCTGGTCATGGGGGTCACCGGTTCCTACACCAACGTGGTCGGGCTGCCGGTCTGCGCCTTGGTCAACGCCTTGCTCAGGATCGGCGCGCTGGAGACATTCCCTCTGCCGGAATGAAGGGTTTGCCGGTGCGGTGTCGGCGTCGGATCTCAGCCAGGATGACCCCTCCGGCCACGGACACGTTCAAGGATTCCATCAGGCCCGAACCTGGGATCGCAACCAGCTGGTCGCAGGATTTTCGGATCCCCGGGCTGAGCCCTTTTTCTTCGTTCCCCAGAATCAGCACGGTCGGCCGCCGCCAGTCGAAGTCATAAATGGACACGCTGCTCTCCCCTGCAGTTCCCACCGCCCAATACCCCATCGCCTTCAACTGCCGCAGGCTGCGGACGAGGTTGACGACCTGGACGACGGGAAGCACCGCGCAGGCGCCCGAAGCCCGTTTGAGCACGCGCGGTGAAATCCCGGCAGAGCGATCCCTCGGGAGGATCATCCCCTGGGCTCCGAAAAAGGCCGAGGTGCGGACTAAGGCCCCCAGGTTCCCCTCATCGGTGACGTGGTCCAGCGCCACGAAAAGGGCCTCCTCCGCCCGATCGAGGGCTCTGCGGGCCGTTTCCTCCAAATCCGCGTAGGCAAAGGCCGCTGCAACCGCCGCCACACCCTGGTGCGCCACGTCGGGGAAACGTCCGGCAAAGACCGCCGGCGGTTTTTCCAGGACCGGAACCCCCATCCCGGCAGCCAGTTTTACCAGTTCACGCAGACGGGGGGACAGCTTCCCTCCCGCCACCCAGACCTCCTTCAGCGCGGCGCTCCCGCGCAGCAGGGCCTCCCTGACCGCATGGAACCCCGGGATCAGCACGTCCCCGGCGTTTTCAGGCCTTCCGGACAAGCCCATCCTCACCCCTCCGTTCCAGGCCCCGTATCCTTCACCAACTCGGACACGGGTGCGAAAGACTCAGGAAAAGCACGCCGCACAGACATCTCCCGGCGCGCAGTCCGGCATCGCGCCGCGAGGATGATCGCCTCGGCCTCTTTGACCGCATCCTCCAGAAGGTGGTTGACGATGATGTAATCGTACTCGAGGCTGTGATGGATTTCCCCGGCTGCAGCCCGGAGACGCCGCTCGACGGCCGATTCGCTATCCGTGCCACGGCTGCGAAGCCTCTCGGCCAGGGTGGCGATGGAAGGCGGCACGATGTAGATCGAAACGCTCTCCGGGAAGCGGCGGCGGATGCTGCGGGCGCCCTTGACGTCCACATCCATGACCACATCGAGCCCCTTGGCGGTCTGCTCCTCGAGGGTCATGAAGGATGTTCCGTACAAGGCATCATAGACCGGGGCCCACTCGACGAAGGCCCCCTGCCCGATCATCCGCTCGAAGGTCACCCGATCTACAAAATAATAGTGGACGCCCTCCCGTTCCTCTTTTCGCGGCGGCCTGCTCGTGTGGGAAACCGCGTACCCGAGGCCTGCGACCCGTTTGCGCAGTTCTCCGATGATGGTCGACTTGCCCCCGCCCGAGGGAGCCGAGAAAATGAAAATCTGTCCCGGCGGCATTACTCTTCCAGATCTTCCTTCGCCAAGGTGCCGTTCGGGTTGAAGCGCTGCGCGATCGTCTCGGACTGGATCGCCGAAAGGATCACGTGGTTGCTGTCGGTGATGATGACAGAGCGGGTGCGCCGCCCCTGCGTGGCGTCGATGAGGCGCTTTTCCTCGCGCGCCTCGTCACGCAGGCGCTTGATGGGAGCCGCATTCGGCGAGATGATCGCGATCACGCGCCGCGACACCACCGAATTCCCGAAACCGATATTGACCAGCTTTGTGCTCATCCTTGCCTGCTCCTTGTCATTCCACGTTTTGAACCTGTTCCCGGATCTTTTCGAGCTCTGATTTCATCTCCACCACTATCCGGGAAATCCCGGAATCAGAGGCCTTCGCGCTCAGCGTGTTGACCTCCCGATGCATCTCCTGCAGCAGAAAATCCAGCCGCCGCCCAACGGCCTCATCAGCCCCGAGATACGTCCTGAACTGATCGAGGTGGCTTCGCAGGCGCACCAATTCTTCCGTGATATCCGCTCTTTCGGCGAAAAGGGCCACCTCCTGCGCCAGCCGCTCCTCGTCGAGTTCCATCTCACCCAGGACCTTGCCGATGTGGTCCTTCAGGCGCCGACGGTAAAATTCCGCCACCTGCGGTGCACTCTCCGCTACCTGCACGGCGTATTTTGAAAGCAGATCCAGGCGAGCGTTGAAATCCGCCTCCATGGCCGCCCCCTCCCGCACGCGCATGGTCTCGAAAGCGGCGACCGCCTGCTCGAGGGCCTCGCCGGCGCAGTCCTCAATTGCCTTTTCATCCATTTCTTCCGGTTTGCGCACGATCACATCACTCAACAGACAAAACCGATCCATCCGTATGTCGCGCGGCATGCCGAACTCTTCGGAGAGGCGGTCGAATACGGCCAGATAAGCTTTGACCACGGGCTCGTTCAGCTCCAGGCGGCCCGGCCGCTCCTCCCCGTTGGCGATCGACTGAACCGCCACTTCCACCCGGCCGCGCTGGATAAACCCGCCGAGCCTGTTGCGGACGCCCTCCTCAAGGAATTGAAGCGATTTCGGTAACTTTACAACAATATCGCGATAGCGGTTGTTCACAGACCGCATCTCCACCACGAGCTGCATATCACCCCCGGTGAATTCCCCGCGGCCGAAGGCCGTCATGCTTCTAATCACTGTCTTTCTCCCCCCTCAGCTGCTCCCTGTATTTGCAGCGCAGCGCATTCAACCATTCAATCATCACCGGGCCGGCGTAATCCGGGTAGCTCCACTCCAAAGGACGAAAGCTTCCTTTCTGGAAGATCAGTGTCAAGTCGGCATAGATCCCTTGCGAAAGGTAGACACGATGGGTGAAATTTTTTCCGGTGGCCAGGACCAGCCGCTCCACGGATAAGATGCCGGGGTCGATGTTGACCAGGCGGCGGCCATCAGCGCCAGCCGATTCCGCTTCCAGGGCATTGGTCGCCATCTTGGCGGCCACCAGCTCCGTTGTCTGGATCAGACGTTCGAAAGAGGCATACCGGCGGTGCAGCGGCCATCCCATCTCCGCCGAATAATAGGTGGAACGATCGAAGAATCCCCGGGGCCCTAGGTCATCGATCGGCCCGAAAAGCCGCGACAGACGCTCAAGCACCTCTTCCAGGAAAGGCTCGCGGGCCGAAAACAGGCTCACGATCAGTTTGACAGGCGGTGGGGGGCTGGGGCGGCTCACAGATCATCCCGCCTCGGAGCGCAGGGATTTCATGTCCGCGACGGCCCTTTTCAGGTCCTCCGCACGCACCGTGGAAGTCCCCACTTCGCCGACCACGATCCCCGCGGCGTAATTGGCAAGCATCGCCCCTTCGCGGAGATCCAGACCGGCAGCCATAGCGAGGGCCAGCGTGCTGATGACCGTATCCCCGGCGCCCGTGACGTCGAAGACCTGTTTCGCCACGGTTCCGATATGGCTGACACGGCCCTCCTGCTCAAAGAGGGTCATGCCGTCCTTACCCTGGGTGATCAAAACAGAACGGCACTGCAGCTCCTGCAGCATCCGCCGCCCGGCTGCAAGGAGCGTCTCGTCGTCCGTAACGGCGAAACCGCAGTAGGCGCCGGCCTCGTGGTGGTTGGGCGTGATGACGTCCACCCCCTGATAGTACTCGAAGTTCCCGGTCTTCGGGTCGACGGCGATCCTCACGCCGTTGGTCCTGCCCGAATCAACCAGTTCCCGCAGCCCTGTCATCAGTCCGGCCGATACGACCCCCTTCCCGTAATCCGAAACGACAATCGCATCGAGCGAGTCGAGGGAGGTTTCGATATAGTCCAGGATAGTCTTCGCGCTTTGATCGGTGATGGCGCCCTTGCTCTCCCGATCGAAGCGGACGACCTGCTGGCTGTGGGCAACGATGCGCGTCTTGAGACTCGTCGGGCGTCCGGCCTCGACGATCACCCCATCGGTTGGAACCTCCAGGGCACGGAGCTTCTCCAGAACCTCCCGGCCGGCATGGTCCTCGCCCACCACCCCGCACAGGACCGCCGTGGCCCCCAGCGTAGACATATTGTGCACGACATTGGCAGCGCCGCCCAACATCCGCGTCTCCTCCCGCACCTCGACAACCGGCACGGGTGCTTCGGGAGATATCCGGGTCACCTGGCCCCAGATGTATTGATCCATGATGATGTCGCCCACGACGAGGACCCTGGCATCTTTGAACCGATCCACGGCATCCTGGAGCATCTTTTCGAAGTGGCGCCCGCTCAGGGTCTTGAGGATGTTTTTCAACACGGCTTTCTGCTCCTGAATCTATTCGTTTCCAATCCGGAAAGGGGCTTTCTTGCCGATCTCGGCGTCCATCTTGACCTTTGCCTGCGCGGCGACCGACAGGTTGTTTCAGTACAAACGATTGGTTTTCTTTACCTTAACAAAGTATTTCCCATCCGGAAATGATTTCCAAATGGACAAGATCCAAATGTTTGCGGATACGAAAATTGTTATAAATATCATCGAATTCCCCTTTTTGTCCAGCCTTTTCAAACTTCGGGACCTGGCAGGGCGCAGGGCTGGCGGAAAACGGGTGCATCCGCGGCGAAGCGAGATCAGAAAAATACTTCGTGGACCCATGGCGAGTTGGAAGTTGACTTTCTGCCCGCGCTCTCTTAGGAATAAGCGATCCGCTACAGCCATGACGAACCCTGCAGGCGAATGCTTTTCTCGCAAGGAGGCGCAGTCTTGAAGATCATCATCATCGGAGCCGGCGAGGTGGGTTTTCACATCGCGCGCAAACTCTCCGAAGAGGGACAGGACGTCACGCTCATCGACAAGGCACCGGCTCAGATCAAACGCATCGATGAAAATCTCGATGTCCGCAGCGTCCTGGGATCAGGGACCAGCCCCCGCGTGCTCAAGGAGGCTGGAGCGGGAGAGACCGACCTGCTTGTAGCCGCCACGGACAGCGACGAGGTCAATCTCTTCGCCTGCCTGCTGGGCCGCAACATCAACCCTTACATGGTCAAGATCGCGCGGGTCCGCAATCAGGAATACATCGACGAAGAGCATCTCATCGGGCAGGAATTCCTCGGAATCGACCACGTCATCAACCCGGAGTCGGTCATGGTCGAGTCGATCCTGAGCCTCATGGAATATCCCTGGGCCTCCGAAGTCATAGATTTTGCGGCGGGGCGGGTCAAGCTGATCGGGGTGACCGTGAAAGAGGGGTCTCCGCTGACCGGCAAGCCCCTGATGGCCCTTACCGGACAGGCGGAAAAACTCCTGATCGGAGCCATCGTCCGCGGTGACCAGGTTCTCATCCCGCGCGGCAAGGATCAGGTCCTGCCGAACGACCTGGTTTACGTGGTCACGCAGGGCGACCAGGCCTTGAGTCTTTTGCCCGCCTTCGACATCCACCCCAGGCCGCTCAAACGCGTCATCATCGTGGGAGGAGGTCTGACCGGCGCCTCGCTGGCTGCACACCTGGACAAGTCCCGGATCAAGGCCACGATCATCGAAAAGGATGAAGCCATCTGTGCCAGACTCTCCGAGAACCTGGAGCGGGTCCTTGTCATCAAAGGGGATGGAACCGACAAAAACCTCCTGATCGAAGAAAACGTCCAGGACGTGGATTTTCTGATCGCGTTGACCGGCGACGAAGAAAACAACGTCCTGATCTCGCTCCTCGCCAAGGGACTCGGCGCGAGAAGAACCATCACGCGAATCAGCAAGTTCAGCTATATTCCCCTCATCTCGGCCATCGGCCTGGACACCGTCGTCAGCCCCAGGCTGTCCGCCGTGCGGGCGATCCTCCAGTTCATCCGCCGCGGCAAGATCATCTCCGTCGCCCCCCTGAAGGGGGAACATGCTGAAGCGATCGAAGCGGAGGCCCTGGATACCAGCGAGGTCGTCAATCAACCGCTCTCCCGCGTCAAATTCCCCAAGGGAGCCATCGTGGGGGCTGTCGTGCGCGGGGAGGACATCATCATCCCCCGTGGAGACACCGTCATTCAGCCGAAAGACCACCTGATCATCTTCGCTCAAAGAGAAGTCGTCCCTAAACTGGAAAAACTGCTCACTGTCAGGCTGGAATACTTCTGATGCACTGGCGCATCGTTGTCAAACTTTCGGCTGTCTTGGCATTTTTCCTTGGCTTATCCATGCTGGGGCCGTTCCTTGCTTCCCTATACTACCAGGACGGCGTCTCCTCGGGCGTTTTCTTCGCCATGCTGGCAACCTTAGGAAGCGGACTAGCCGGCTACCTTCTCACACGTAAAACGGAGACTCCGCAGCTCGGCCACCGCGACGGCGTCGCCGTCGTAAGCTTCGGGTGGGTCCTGGCCGGCCTTTTCGGCACCCTGCCTTACCTTTTCTCAGGCGCCATCCCGGATTTCACCGATGCCTGTTTCGAATCCTTCTCGGGATTCACCACGACCGGTGCTTCTATTTTGACACAGATCGAAGGGCTTCCCGAAAGCATCCTCCTCTGGCGCAGTTTAACTCAGTGGCTTGGCGGAATGGGCATCATCGTGCTGTCCATTGCAATCCTGCCCTTCCTGGGAATCGGCGGGATGCAGCTTTACAAGGCCGAGATTCCCAGCCCCGTCATCGACAAGCTGAAGCCCCGCATCAGCGAGACCGCCAAGACCCTCTGGAAGGTCTACATCCTCATCACGGTGGTCGAGATCTTCCTGCTCGCTGCCGGAGGCATGCCCCTCTTCGACGCGGTCTGCCATGCCTTCTGCACCTTGCCCACCGGCGGTTTTTCCACCCGCAACGCGAGCATCGCCGCTTACAGCAGCGCCTACTTCGACGGGGTGATCATCGTTTTCATGCTCCTGGCGGGCATCAACTTCTCGCTCCACTACAGGCTGCTCAAGGGGGATTGGCGCATCTTCGGACGTGATCCCGAATGCCGTGTCTTCCTGGGCATCGTAGCGATCCTCACCTTCCTCGTTACGATCGATGTCCACGGGGCCGTCTACGACAGCCTCGATACGGCCTTCCGCTATGCGGCCTTTCAGGTCAGTTCGATCATCACCACCACCGGGTTTGCAACCGCCGACTATGACCGGTGGCCGCCCCTATCCCAGATCATCCTGCTCGCATGCATGTTTTTGGGCGGCATGGCCGGCTCTACCGGCGGCGGCATCAAGATCATGCGGATCATGCTGCTGGCGCGCCATTCCTACCAGGAGATCTTCCGCATCATCCATCCGCATGCCGTCACCACCGTCAAACTCGGAGGAAAGGCGGTGCCGCAGGAAGTCCTGACGAGCATCTGGGGATTTTTCGCCCTGTATATCGGTCTATTCCTGGCCGGATCTCTCCTGATGGCATCCCTCGGCCTCGATCTGATTTCCGCTTTCTCCTCGGTCGCCGCCACCCTGGGTAACATAGGCCCGGGGCTGGCCCTGGTGGGTCCGGTCCAGAACTTCGCCGCCGTCCCCCTGCCGGGCAAATGGGTCCTGATCGCGTGCATGTTGCTCGGGAGGCTCGAGATCTATACCGTCATCGTGCTGCTCGTTCCCGAGTATTGGCGAAAATAGGCGCTATCTTGCAGCGGCGGCGCTGCGCTGTGCATCCCGGCGCCAATCCCGCGGCCGGAGGTTCGAAACGCCCTGACCAGGACAGCGCATAGAGCGGGGGGTTTAGCGGCACAATCCCGCAGCCCGCATATTTTTTCTTGCCGTCAATGACATAATGCGCTACACAATCGGCTTAGTTTCCATCTGGAAATGGTCTTTTTTGCCCATCTCGGCGTCGATCTGCGCGTTTGCTAGCGCGGTGACCCACAGGTCGCTTCCAAGCAAGTGCTTGATTTTCCGGATATTGGCCAAACCGGGACCCGCCGCGAAGCGGTGGAACTGAGCACGCGCAGCGTGTAAAGAGAAATACTCCTTTCCGAATTGGAGACGGGGTCGTACCGGAAAATCATTTTCGGATGGAGATGCTTCAGGATTTTCCTGGACTTCCTGCTCTTCCCTGAGTATCCCTCAGAGATCCCGGCACGAAGCGCTGCAAACGCCGTTTTTCCGGTGGTGCCGTTGCGTGGAATCTTTCGGGGTGCGCGCATGATCGCTATGTTCAACCTCCACCTGATGCGAAGCCTCGCTGCAGCCGGCAGCGGAACATACACCCATGCGCATTGCCCGGATCGCTCCAGCCCCGCCAAAGACGGAGGACGTCCGAGGAACCCTTCGGGCGCATCCACTGACCGTTTGGAATAAATACCCAAAACTGACTCACGAGGAGGTGCTGCACATGAAAGGGACGAGATGGATGATCTGCCTGACGCTGCTTGTGGGATGCGCCGTCATGACAGCCACCGGTGCCGGACCCGTCTATGCGGATCAACTCGCCGACGCCATCCAGTCCACTATCGGTCAAGGCAAGATCGATGCGAATGCACCGAAAGGTTTCCTTGGAATCCCCGGAGCGCCGGATGTCAGTTATCTGTTGGGGTTTCTCTGGGCGATCTGGGTGGGGTGGATCTTTTCCACCGTCGGCGCCTTCGGGGGCATCATGGCGGGCGTCGGGCATATCACGATCTTCGGACTCGGTGACTACGCCAAGGATTTCGGAAAAGGCCATCCGATGAACAACCTCGTAACCGATTCCATCCGGGTGTCCAATCAGTGGCTCGTCGGACTGAGCGCGCTCATTTCGAGCACGAACTACTACCGTATGGGACGGCTGGTAGCCCCGCTCGCCATGTGCCTGGCGATCGGAGGGGTGCTCGGATCCTCCGTCATCCCGGACATCACTGCCGGCAAGATCAGTCTCAAGGCCTACCTGGGTTATTTCGGGCTCGTTGTCCTCCTGCTCGGCATCATCCTGCTCCGCGAAACGACGTCCTCCGGCCAGGCCAAGAAAAAGAAGGCCAAGGAAGCCGCAGCGGCTTTCGAAAAACAGACCCGCGAGGGACAGCGCACGGACCAGGGAGTAAAAGTGCTTTCTGGCAGCTGGCCTCTCATGTTTCTCGCCCTGGCCTTCGTCATCGCCAGCGCCCTCTGGCTCAGCCTCGGCGGCGGAGCCAAATGGATTGCCTACCTGCTGGCCTTGATATCTCTGATCATCACCTTTTTTGTCGGTACGATCCGCTTCACCTTTTTCGGTGTCGAATTCGAGTTCAAGTCCTGGATCCCCATGCTGGGCGGCTTGATCATCGGTGCCATGGCCTCCTTCATCGGCGTGGGAGGCGGTTTTCTCTTCGTACCCTTTCTGACCTCCATCGCGGGTCTGCCAATGTTCCTGGTCGCTGGCACGAGTGCCCTCGCGGTCCTCGTCGGCATGATCAGTTCGATCTTCGGCTACATGGTCGGGCAGGGCGTCCCGACCGACTGGGGACTCATTGGGATGGAACTGGTCGGAATCTTCATCGGCTCGATGATCGGTCCGCGCACGTCCAAGTACATCCCGGACATCTGGCTGAAGCGGATCTTTGTCGTGCTGGCCTTTTATGTCGGCATCCGTTACGTCACCCAGGGTTTTCTCGGCTACAGCATTCTGCCCCCCTTCTGATCGAAGACCCGCGGCCGGCAATCGGACCCGGTGTTCACGCAGGGGCGGCCATGGCCAAGAAGGCCGCAGATGAACCGGATGATCCGCAGCCGCCCCGGAGGCGGATCATCCCTTTTGACAGAGGGGGGCCCTGTCCCGCTCATCTGCACCGGTTCACCCGTGCACGCAACCTTCACCCCGGCGGGTACGGGGCGGCCAGCCCCAAGCAGTGAAATGGAATCTCCCAATGCCCTTCTTGCAGCTATCGACGCCTTTCTCATCGCACCCTACCGGTGGCCGGCCAATCCTTATCTCGGCTGGTGGCTTGGAACGGGTCTGCTTGCCCTCTGGTCTGCGGTCCTCGGTGAAGTGACCGGGATGATCGCGGTGCGGGCCAACCGACGCACCATCCGGGACGCCTTTTCTGAGGCATCCGATCGCCATGACCAATCCCTGTCCGCACTCCAGGATGGTGACCGCGATCTGTACAAAGACATCAACAGCCTGGCGAACGAGGCCTACGGGAAGGCCTTTTTCCTTCAAATCACCGTAGCCGCGGCCGTCCTCTGGCCCGTTCCGCTGGCAATCGCCTGGCTCCAACTGCGCTTTGCGGGTCTCCGCATGGAGTTGCCCGTTTCCATTCCCTGGCTCGGCAATCAGATCAGCGCCCTTTTCCTTTACATGGTCCTGTATATACTCGCCAGGATTCTCTTGAGCCGTTCGAGGTCCTTACGGCAGAACCACTTCGGGGAAAAAGGAGGGGGAAAAGGGCGGATGAGAAAAGAGGAGCGCTGAGCACCGCCGAGCTGAATGCCTACTTTTTCGCCGGCCTCTCCAAATGAGCCCGAAACCGTTCAAGCTGCTTCCGCAAGTAACGCCGGTCATCGTGTGGACCGGCGGCAGCGAGGGCCTTTTCAGCCGCTACAACCGCCTTGTCGACATGGGCATGGGCGAAGTAGGCCTCGGCCAGGGTATCCAGAAAAACGGCCGACGGTTCAAGCGCGACTGCGGCCTGCGCATGGCGCAACGCCGCTGAGGGATCACGCATCCCTTCGTCCCGTGCGGTCAGCAGCAACCAGGCAAGATTGTTCAGGGCCACTGCGTTGCCGGGGTCCCGCTCGAGGATTTCCCGGTATATCTGCATCGCGGCGGCCTCCTCCCCCTTCTGGTGGTAAACCATCGCCAGGTTCTGCCTCAATTCCATATGATCCGGCTGCTCAGCCAACTCCTCCTGGATCATCCGCGCGAGTAGATCCAGGGCGGCCCGGTCCCGCCATCCGGAGAAATGCATGAAGGCGCCCAGGGCCCCCACACCCATGACGTATAGGACAACGGAGATCAGCAGCAGCCGGTTGTGGCGCCGCACGAAGCCGCGGTCCCATGTGCTGCGTTGCAGGGTCTCCACGCGCTCGCGGATGCTGAAATGATGCCAGCTCGGCAGGTCTCGGATACGGCCGCTCAGCCACGCGATCCGCTCCAGAGCATTGATGGCCGGCCAGGGGGATCCCATCAGGCGGGCCGAATAAAGATCCGCCTGCCGTTCGAAATGGCGCATGAAAAAACCCATGACGAAGCGGAAATAAAGCAGCAGAACCACGACCATGGGGAGTGCTGCCAGGATGAAAAAGAGGGGTGAATCGATTCCCTCTCCCGCATGAAGCAAGGGGGAAAAATACGGATGCGCCAACAGGACATAGCCAAAAATCTCGAAACCGCTCGAAAAGAGAAAGATAAACCCCAGGAACAGCAGGAGGTAAAACAGGAGATGCTTGTACTTGACGTGGCCCATCTCGTGGGCCGCCACTGCCTTCAGTTCTTCTGCGGGGAGGGACCTCAGCAAAGACTCCGTAAACAGGATGTATCGGAAGCGGGGAACGATGCCCATCACTCCGGCCGTCATCAAGCGCCCGGCAAAGATCGGCCAATTGAGAAGTCCGCGGTAGCGAAACTCGTGCTGCGAGAGGAAGGACTTCAGTTCCTGGACCGGGGGAGAATCTTCCAGCGGCCGGCAGCCCCAGAAAAACTGGATGAAAACGGGCATGATGGTCATGAGAAGAAGCAGGAAGAGCGTATAAAAGAGCATCTGCCCCGGCATTCCCCCCAGGAAAAGGGCTTCCCGCGACCCGGTTAGAAGCCCGGTGACATCGGCAATAAACGTGAGGACCCACCACGGGAAGAGAATCGGGATATTGAGCCGCAGATGGGAGGCGATGAACCGGCGGCGCCCGATGCCGGTCTCCATGAACGCCTCTGAAACCGGATAGGCCCAATACCAGATGGTCGCCAGGCAACAGAAGAAAAAGGCGAGCGCCAAGGAATGATCCAGGACGTCGAGACGGTCCGAGAAAGGAAGCGCATGCAGCCATCCCTTCAAGTGGAAACCGTGGACCGCCACCGCAAAGAGGACCACCGCCAGGATGGAAAATTTCGCCAGCAGCGCATGGTATCGTTCCGGGAGGTGAACCGCCTCATTCGTGCCCAGGGACCGCGTGAGGAGCGTCCTGAAACCGGTCCGGCACAACACGGCGAAGAGCAGCCAGCTTCCAGCGATCAGGCCGGCGTGCAGCGGCAGGAGATGGATCGGAGGCCGTTCGGCGCCGCCGACGCCGTAGGCCAGAAGAACCACGATAAAATAGAAGATATTATTGAACATCAGATCTCAGCGCACCGCCCTGAGGCATCTCTCGGCCGGGCGCCCGGCCCCGGCCCGTCCTGCGGCTTGAACCCTGAGATCACGCCGATCCATTCTCTTTCGGCTGGGTTTCCTGCAGGAATTCGATCTGGCCTTTGCCAGGCGGCAGGAGCGGATCCCCTTTGAGATTGATGCAGACGCCATAGCGGGATTCGAGCTCGGCAAGCTCATGCCGCTTCTTGTTCTGCAGATAGGTGGCTACATCCAGCGACAAAATCCCCCGCACCTGATTCACTTCTTTGGTCGTAATACCCAGCCAGATCTGGCGCAGGAAAGAGATGGCCGCGGATTCCACGGACGGGACGATGCCGCGGCCCTGGCAATGGGGACAGGTTTGATAACTGCGCGACTCGATCGACGGTCTCAGTCGCTGGCGCGACAACTCGAGCAGTCCGAACTTGGAGATGTGGGACATGTCCGTCTTGGCGCGGTCTTTCTTCATCTCCTCGCGCAACATCTTTTCGACATCCCGGTTGTGGTTCTTGTCCCGCATGTCGATGAAATCGATCACGACGAGGCCGCCCATGTCCCGCAGACGCAGCTGCCGGGCCACCTCCACCGCCGCTTCCGTATTGGTCTTGAAAGCCGTGGTCTCTATATCCTTGCCGCTTTTGCCCCGTCCCGAGTTGACATCGATGGAGATCAGCGCCTCGGTCTGATCGATCACGATAGATCCGCCCGACTTGAGGGGCACCTCGCTGCGGTAAATCGCCTCGATCTGCTCTTCGATCTTGTAATGATCGAAAATGGGGCGTTTGTCCTTGTAAAGCTTCACCCGGTTCTGATGAGCCGGCGAGATGATTTTCATGTAGGACTTGACGTTCGCGTAGGTGTCCTTGTCATCCACCAGCACTTCCGTGATCTCGCCAGTGAAGTAGTCCCGAAGGGTCCTGAGGCAGACATCCTGCTCTTTGTGAATCAAGGTCAGAGGGAGCACCTCTCTCGCCGCCTTCCGGATGTTTTCCCACATGCGCAGAAGCCGGTTCAGATCTCTGGACAGCTCCCGCTTGTTCTGCTTGAGGGCGGCGGTCCGCACGATGAATCCCACCCCTTCGGGGAGGGTGAACTCCGACATGACCGCTTTTAACCGCACCCTCTCTTTTTCGTCTTCGATCTTCTTGGAAACGCCACCCATCTCCCGGCCCGGTGTGAGAACGAGATAACGACCCGCAAGCGACAAAAAGGTTGTGAGATGAGCTCCTTTGCGGCCCGGCATCTCTTTGATCACCTGCACGAGCAGCTCCTGCCCTTTCTTGAGGACTTTTTCGAGCGGCGGCGGCGGTCCGTCGGAAGACGGATCGTATGGTGTATGATAGTACTCTGGATGAATATCTGCAGAGGGCAGAAACCCGTTCTTGTCAGCCCCGAAATTTACGAAACATGCCTGCAAACTGGGTTCTATTCGTTCTATGGTAGCCTTGTAGATATTTCCGATCTTCTGCTCGGAGGCGGTGCTCTCGATGTAAAAACCGTCCAAAACATTGTCGGTGACGATGGCTACCCGGTACTCCTCCGATTCCACCGCGTTGATAAGCATTTTGGTCTTCATGGGGCGAAATGACTCTCCTTCCGTAACCTTCCATTTCGTTGGAAGTGTTGATGGGCTTGATACATAAACGTTCTGATGGTCGCTTCTCTTCCGGGCTGGGAACTGGAGTCGTACGGCGTGTCCAGGTATGGAATCTTGTAGCGATTGATGACGGGTTTGATAACAGCCGACGTGATCGTGCTCGGCATGCAGGTGAAAGGATAGACATTCACCACGCCGTTGAATCCGCTTTTCGCATACTCGACAATGCCGGGTATGCTCAAACAGGCTTCAGTCCCTACATCGAAGCTGAACAGGTTTGTGTGCCGCAGCAGCTTGTCCAGATGCGCGATGCGATGGTCTTCCAGCAAGTCGATCCTGCTCTTTGCAAAACGGTAGACCTGCCGTTGACGATACTCCTGATAGAACAAATCCCCCCCGTAGCTGATGATTCTGTTGAGAGCCTCTTTCAGGGGGGCCATGCGGAGCTGGCGCAGAGCGGTGACGAAATCCTTCCGGGCTTCACGCAAACGGTCGTAACTCGTGTAGTTCATCCATTCGGCGAGCGATGCGTTCACCACCTCTCCGCCGTACCTCTCGAGCAACCGGATCAAATCCTGGTTGGCTTCCACGTGGGTGCGCAGATAGATCTCACCCACCAAGCCAATCAGAGGCTTCGGAGGGATGGCCGGATCGACCAGGCCGCGTCCCTCCTCGACGATCTCCCCGAGCCGCCCCAGGATCGCATCGAAATCCTTCTTCGCGGCATGCCGCTCGAAAGCCTGCTCCATCCGCTGCATGGCCTGCTCGATAAAGGCATCCGTCACACCCGGTCGGCGTTCATAGGGTCGAACGCGCCACAAAAGGCGGTCGAGAATATCCCCGACGATGACCGAAAAGTAGGCCGATTTGCGCAGGTCCCGCACCCGATGGCGCTCGATCAGCCCATCGAGCGCATACCCGTCCTTGGTCGTCAACGACCCGATCCTCAAACTCTCCAGATCGGGAAAGGAATCCAATACGATGCGCTGATACTTGTTGTACATGCCGAAACGGCAGGGGCCATCCGCTTCCGGCATGAAATAGACGTAATCATCGGCCCTGAAGGCATCTCCAAGCCGCTCTTTTTCCTTTTTCATGTGGTACAGGATGTCTCCCGTCGTCACCTGGCAGGGGAAACATTCCTTCCCCGAGGTATACTCCTTCCCGAGGTCGAGCCCCTTGAATGTTTCCATCACCTGGGCACGGATGCCGAAACCGCGAAAGGTCGCCGCCAGGAGATGCGAGCCGATCCGGTTCATCTGGGGGATCAGAAAGGTCTTGTTCCGAAGGTTCACCCGGCCTACCCGTTCGGTAAGCGCCTGAAACCTTATCACATTGGCGGCTGTTTCGTTCATGAGATCGACTCTGTGGCGCTCAATGGAGCGTTTTTCCTCTTCCGGACGGAAATTAATTGGCTGCCCTGTGGTCCAGGGCACCGTTGAACCCTTGCTGCTGCTTTCGCAGCACGTTTTCAATAACGTTTCGATAGGCCTCCAGACGCGTCATCACACCAGCTACAGCGCTGTGCTCATCCAGTTCCAGAATGAGGTAGGCCTTGTCCCCCATGATATAGCGGTAAAAATGCTCCAGAAAGGAATCCGGCCCACACTCGAAGTTGGTCAGATGCAGACCGAAGAGGTGATCGTGCTCCTTGATGATCTTCGCCGTCCTGAGGATCTGTGCGCCCAAGCCCCAATACATGCTGGGAAAGTCGGAAAGATCCACTGCCGACGCATCAAGGAAATCCATTGGCAGGGCTGTCAAACCAATCTTCCCCAAATTCTGCCCAAGACGCAGATTGAGCCTTTCATCATATAGATTGTAGGGTCTGCCTGTCACCACAACGAGCGGCTCGTTTTCACCCATAGCGGCCCTGACCCGGTCGCCTTCCTCTATCAGCCGGCGGCGGAAAGCCGCTTGCTTCCCCAAAGCATGGATCAGGGCCTGGTGCGTCTCAGCAAAGTGCACGCCGAGCTTTGGGCCCAGGGCCTCGGTCAAGGCCATGGCTATGGTCTTAGGATCCCGATCGAGGTAGACTGTCGGGGTCAACGCCTTCTTCAGATCAATTCCCAAAGCGGACTGCAGCATATAGGTGTTGCCCTGCACCATGGGACAATAAAAGCCCCTTTCGACCTCCTGAGGCTTCTCCATGGTGATCATGAAGGGCATGAAGAGGTGGCGCGTCCTGCCGATCAGCATGCGGGCATGTCCGTGCGAAACCTTGACCGGATAGCACGTTTCTGCGGCCATGGATTCGATGCCGCTCGAGGAGATGGCAGGCGTCGTTGGAGGGGTCAACACCAGCCTGAACCCCAACCGATCGAAAAAATGCGCCCAAAGCACCGCCGTCTGATGCACGTGCAGCGCCCTCTGAAGCCCGACCGTCGGTCGCCCGTCCGCCTCTAACCGCGTCTCCCCCTCTTTGAGGGTCAGCGCCACGCCGTCGAGAAATTCATCCATAACGCGCTGTCTCAGCGCAAAATAATTGGGTTTTTTCTCGCCGCGCCCCCGCGTTACATCGTAGCGGCCGCATTCGCCGCCCCACACGCTCCGCCGCCCGTCGAAATGATAAATCTTCAGCTTGCACTGGTTGTGGCAATTGGGATCGGCATGGCAGATCTTTTCTTCGTACTCCATGTTATCCGCAACAGCACTGGCTATACCTCTGAAACTACTCTCGCCCTTTCCTTCGTAGGCCATCAGTTCCTGAACACTCAAAGCCGCACCGTAGGCCCCCAGGACCTCACGATGCCGAGGCACCAGCAGGCCCCTGCCGAGAACGTTTTCAAAGGCAGCCACAACCGCCTTGTTCAAGGAAGGGCCCCCCAGGAACATGATCCGCTCTCCGATGCGGCGCTTGCCTACGACGCGGTTGAGATAGTTGGACACGATGGCATAGCAGAGCCCCGCCATCAAATCCCTGACCGGCGCCCCCCGCTGAAGATAGGAAACCAGGTCCGATTCCATGAATACCGTACAGCGCTCGGCCAACGGAACCGGAGCCGACGATGAAAGAGCGATATCCTGGAACTCCCCGACGATGTTGATCCCATACTTGTTTGACAGCTCGTGGAGGAAACTGCCGGTCCCGGCGGCGCAGACCTTGTTCATATCGAAATCGAGCGGGTGCGTATTCGCGATATAGATGTATTTCGAATCCTGACCACCGATCTCGAAGATCGTGTCCACCGCGGCGTCCATCTCGACAGCTCCGCGGGCATGCGCCGTGATCTCATCGATCATGAGATCGACATTGAGAAAATCCCCCACAACGTTTCGACCGGACCCTGTGGTCGCCGTGCCGGCGATTTCCAGATCGCCGCCCCTTTCGGACTGCAAATCCCCCAAAAGTTCTTTCACCACCTCGATGGGTTTTCCCTGCGTCGGCACGTAGCGCTTGTGAATGATCACCCTGTTTTCATCCATCAGGACATACTTCGTCGTCGTAGATCCGATATCGAGCCCAAGATAGACGCGCGTCTTCTTCTTCAGCGGCTTCGAAGCAACGAGATTGCCTTCCGGGAACACCGTTTTCCGCAGAATCAGCCTCTGGGCCGAGGGCAGATTCACCATCCGTAAGGAGCGGATCTCCTCCAGTCTTTTCTCCTCGACAACCCCTCTGTGTCCGCTCCTGAGAGCCTGCAAAGCAACCCCCAGCGCCCCGGTCGCGGTGGCATGAGGCGGGATGACGAGATCCGGGAAATACGCCTTGAAGGCCTGGACCTGCAGCCGGTTCATCGCAAGTCCGCCGATGAAAAGGATCGGCGCGCGCAGCCGGCGATTCGAGACGATCGTGCTCATGTAATTGCGGGCATTGCCGATATGGAGGCCGAAAATGATATCCTCCAGCCGTTCACCCTTGTTCTGCAGGTGGATCATGTCCGACTTGGTGAAGACCGTACACCGGCAGGCAACATGCGCGGGTTTTTGGCTCTTCGACCCGAGCTCGATAAAATCTGCGAGCACCTGGTCGATGGCCTCCTGTGAAACCACCTTTTCGGTCTCATAGAGGGCCGTCGCCAGTCTTTGGGCCTGCTGGTCGATAAACGATCCGGTTCCGGATGCGCACGGCCCGTTCGAGTTGAAATAGGCCAGCTCCCACTCTCCTTCGCCCGCTTTGGACGCCCCCCCGGCCTCGTGTCCGATCTCGAAAAGGGCGGTATCCTGTCCTCCCATGCTGATGATGGAACGCGCCTTCGGCTCAACATGCAGCGCGCCGAGGACCTGGGTGATGTTTTCAAACTCATAAAAAGCGTCGAGATCCTCGGCAAGCTTGCGGGCATGGTTCCCGGTAAAAGATATGGACCGGAACCTTTCGGGGCCGATATCCGCGTAAAGCTGCGCGATCAACTCCTGGATCTTCTCCTCGACCTTCCCAAAATGCCGGGCATACGGGCAGGCGTGGACAATTTCCCCCGCCTGATCGATGACGATGCCTTTGACAGCCACCGAGCCGGCGTCGATGCCGGCATACAACCCCTGCCTTCCGGATCCGGAGGCACGCGTCTCATCTTCCATCGTCTTCTGTACTCGTATAATAGACTTCGCCACTCTGTTTCCGGGATCGGATAAGCCCCTTTACTTCGAAACCCCTGATCAGGGCTTCAGCGGCATCCTTCGTCAACCCGAGGGATGAACAGACATCCATTAATCTGAGAGGCCTTCTTTTGATCATCTCGATCAGGACCTCCACAGCCGAAAGCCCTTTTCCCGAACCGGCTGCCAGCGGCTTCGATACAACCATTTCAGCACTCTCGCCTAGAAACGTCCTGACGGCCTTCAGCTTCTCCCGAGCGACCGCCCTGGCCGTGGGATCGGATGGAGGCCTTGCAACCGTGTTCAGGTACACGGCATCAGCACGAAGCTCGTCCAAAACGCCTTTCAATGCCTCGATCTCCTGGGGCGTGTCGTTGATACCGGCCAGCAGAACGACCTCCACGGCCAGGCGTCCCGCATAAGCGTGCCTTAGAGACCGGATCCCGCGAATCACCTTATCGAGGGTGATATCGGGGTGCGGACGATGGATCCGGGCGAAGGTCTCGGGATAGGCGCTGCACAAGGTAGGCATGATCACATCCGCCGCCAGAACTCTGTGGACGACCTCCTCCCGCCAAAAAAGGGACCCGTTCGTCAGCAGCACGACGGGTTTTAAACTCAAATCCCGAAGTCCAGCGATGACCTCGCCGATGCCGCTGTGCAAGGTCGGTTCACCAGAGCCCGCCAGTGTAATGACATCGGTGGTCGCTGTCTCCAGGATGGACCTGGCCTCGGCAAGGACCTCCGCCACAGGAACCAGCGGCTGCGGCTCACTCAGTTTCAATGTCGTGCGGCCCACCTCGCAGTACAGGCAGTCGAATGAGCAGGTTTTCGGGGGCAGAAGATCGATGCCCAGGGACAGACCCAGCCGCCTCGAAGGCACCGGCCCGAAAACATACCTAGGCATACATCCTCCCTCCCCTCAATGGACTTCGTCCCAATTCGCGCCTTCCCGGATATCGACAAGCAACGGAACCTTCAACGGATAAACATCCTCCATCTCCCGGCGGATCATCGGCATGAGCCGCTCCGTCTCTTCCGCAGCCACCTCGAAGAGCAATTCGTCGTGGACCTGGAGCAGCATCCGGCACACGGGTCGATCCGGCTCCAAGCGCTCATGGATGCGAATCATCGCCATCTTGATGAGGTCGGCGGCGGTCCCCTGAATCGGCGTGTTCACCGCCATCCGCTCGGCCTCCGCTCGGATCATCTGATTTTTATGATCGATATCCGGAAGATACCGGCGGCGGTTGAAAAGCGTCGTCACGAAGCCATCCCGCCGGGCCTTCGAGATCATCGCCTCCCGGTACTGGACAACTCCGCTGTATCGGGAGTAGTAACGTTCGATGTAATGTTTGGCAGTCGTCACATCAATTTCAAGCTGCTCACTCAATTTTCTCGGCCCCATGCCGTAAATAATCCCGAAATTGATGGTCTTGGCGATGCGCCTCATGTCCGGAGTGACGGCATCGGGCTGCACCCCCATCAGCTCGGAGGCCGTACGCCGATGGATGTCTTCGCCGCTGCGAAAAGCGTCCAGAAAGGCCTGGTCGCCGGAATAGTGTGCAAAGACACGCAGCTCCACCTGGCTGTAGTCCGCGGAGACCAGCCGGAATCCTTCCTCAGCGATAAACCCTCTGCGGATTTCGCGTCCGGTATCGCCCCGGGCAGGGATATTCTGCAAATTCGGGTTGCTGCTGCTCAGACGCCCCGTTGCCGTCACTGCCTGATTGAACGATGTGTGAATCCTTCCGGTGGATGGATTCACCATCTTCAAAAGGGCATCCAGATAGGTCGATTTCAACTTGGACAGGGTTCGGTATTCCAACACCAGTTCAGGAATCCGGGAAGCACCATTCGCCAGTCTCCTCAACACATGGACATCCGTGGAATAATGCTTCGTCTTGTTGGTCTTTCGCTGAACCGGCAGCTGCATCTTCTCGAAAAGGACGAATCCAAGCTGCTGAGAAGATTGAATATTGAACTCCATCCCGGCTTCGGTAAAGATCTCCTTTTCGATCTGCGCCATCCTGCCGGCGTAATCCTTGGATAGGTTCCGGAAAACCGCTTGATCCAACTTGACCCCGCGCAGTTCCATGTCGACCAGAACGGGGATCAACCTCATTTCGATTTCGCGGAATAAATCTTCGTTCCGATGTTCCGCGAGTCTCTTCGACAAATCTTCTTTAAGCGACAGGATGACCTGGAGCCTCTCGCAGGAATAGCGGGAGGCTTTTTCCAAAGGGATTTCGGAAAAGGACAGGGCGTTCCGGCCTTTACCCAGAAGCTCCTCCTCGGCGGTCATCGGCAAATTCAAGTAGTACTGAGCCAGGGCCCGCAGATCGTAACGCTTGAGCCCTGGATTGACGACGTAGGCCGCAAGCATCGTGTCGAATTCCAACCGCCGCAGCTTCAGGCCCTTTAAGGCGAACACCTCAGCGGTCACTTTCAAATCGTGCCCGGTCACCCCGAGTTTTTCGCCTTCAAGCAGTTGGGCCAGATCCTTTTCGATCTCCTCCCAGCTGAGCCCGGGCGAGTCCCCACGGTCCTTACGGTTCAACGGCACATAGGAAAAGCCCTCATCAGGCGTGAAAAGCGCGATTCCTGCAATCGGCGACTGAAGAGGATCACTCTCGGATGTCAAGACCACCATCACCATTGACTCCGCCGCGCGGACCGAGTCCTTCAACATTTGCCAACCCGACTTTGTCAGACAGAGGCGCAGAGGCACATCTTTCTCCGCAAGACGGGGCATGAATTGCTCCCATAAAGCATGGAACTCCAATTCCCTGAAAACCTGGGCCAGACGTTCGCGGTCCGGTTCCCCGATTCGCAAATCCATTGGGGCATCACCTGTATCCGCAAACCGCTCGATGGCAACCAGGCGCCTGCTCAAATAGGCCTGCTCCCGGTATTTCTCGAGATTCTCGCGCAGCTTCTTCTTCTTGATTTGGCCAAGATTTTTAAACACGCCATCGAAAGAACCAAAGGCCCTGATCAATTCGACGGCCGTCTTCTCCCCGATGCCGGGAACGCCTGGGATATTGTCGGTGCTGTCGCCGGAAAGCCCCATAACATCGACAAAACGGACCGGTTCGAACCCGTACGTCCGTTTGAGGCCTTCATAGTCCGTAACCACATCCTTGGACGGATCCCAAAGGCTGATGCGCGGCGAAATCAGCTGCCTGAAATCCTTGTCTCCACTGACGATGACAACACTGCAACCCTTCTCCTCCAGAAGACGGGCATACGTTCCGATCAGATCGTCGGCCTCGTATCCTTCCTTTTCAACCATCTGCACACTCAGCAAACTGACGATCTCTTTCAGCACCGGCACCTGAACGACAAGATCCTCAGCCATCGGCGGGCGGTTTTCCTTGTATGCAGCGTAGATGGCATGTCTGAAATTGCGGCCTTTGGCGTCGAACACAACCGCCAGACGTTCTGGATTCCTTTCAGCCAAGAGTTTGAGCAGCATCTTGGTGAATCCGAAAACGGCATTGGTAGGAAATCCCTTCGAATTGGACAGATTCCTTATGGCATGGTACGCTCTGTGCAGATAGGAACTGCCATCAACGAGATAGACGGTGACAAGACGATCGGGCATGCCTTTACCATACTCCAAAAACGAGATAAATTACAAAAGCAAAAAAAGATGCCTCGAATTTCCACCGGATCGAGCCTCGGCAAACAGAATGTGGCCATGCTCTTCCGGAGGGATCGCCTCTAAGATCCGCTTTGGACCACCTGCACACCTCGCTCACGAATCATAACCCCAGCCGTCCAACATCCTGTAAAAACCGGTCTCATCTCTCCGGCAGGTCATGTAAACATCACCCACCCGGTATCTGCGAAACTTGCAGATCTGCAATGGAGTTTCCGCTTGCAGTTCATACCCTTGTTTTTGAAAATATCCGCAAAGAAAGAAAACGCCGCATAAAGAGGGGCCAGCCGACCATGCAGCGAGCATGGAAAAAACCTCGGTCACGAATGAAAAAAGGCAGGGAAGAAAACGTCACATCCGATCAGTGGCACAACAGCGTCTCGTTAAAGAGCGCAATCGAACATCAATTCTACTTGGCGTACTCGACGGCCCGTGTCTCACGAATCACGGTCACCTTGATCTGTCCGGGATAAGACAGCTCCTTTTCTATTTTTTTGGCAATATCTTTACACACGATAAACACCTGGCTGTCATCAACGATCTTTGATTCGACGATGATGCGGATCTCCCGTCCGGCTTGAATCGCGTAGGACTTGTTAACCCCCTGAAAGCTCATAGCAATCTTTTCGAGTCCCTCAAGCCGCTTCACGTAGGATTCAAGCATCTCCTGACGGGCCCCCGGGCGGGCACCCGACAAGGTATCCGCAGCCTGGACCAGAACCGCCAAAACGGTCTCCGGCGCCACCTCTTCGTGGTGCGCAGCGATGGCGTGAACAACCTGATTCGATTCACCGTATTTTTTCGCCAGATCCGCTCCGATGATCGCATGCGGACCCTCGACCTCATGGTCGACGGCTTTGCCGATATCGTGCAGCAGACCGGCACGTTTGGCCTGCTTGACATTCAGCCCGAGCTCAGCCGCCATGATCCCGCACAAAAACGCCACCTCTCGGGAATGCTGCAGCACGTTCTGAGCATAGCTCGACCGGTATTTCAACCGCCCGACGAGTTTGATCAACTCGTGATGAATTCCGTGCACACCTACGTCAAAAGCCGCCTGCTCTCCGGCATCCTTGATGGCGGCTTCGATCTCCTTGTCGACCTTGGCAACGACCTCTTCGATACGGGCCGGGTGGATCCTTCCATCGTCTATCAACCGCTCGAGGGCGATCTTGGCCACTTCGCGCCTCACTGGATTGAATCCAGAAAGAATGACAGCCTCGGGGGTATCGTCAATAATCAGATCGATGCCGGTCGCCGCCTCGATCGCACGGATATTCCGGCCTTCTCGGCCAATGATGCGGCCTTTCATCTCCTCATTCGGCAGGTTGACCACGGAGACCGTCTTTTCAGCCACATATTCTCCTGCATAGCGCTTTACAGCGAGAGACAAGATCTCTTGCGCCTTTCTATCAGCCTCGGCCCGAGCCTCATTCTCTATCCGCCTCATGATCTTGGCCGCCTCGTGCTTGGCCTCCATCTCCATCGAACTGATCAACTGCTGTTTGGCCTCTTCGCTCGAGATGCCCGCAAGCTTCTCCAACTGGATGCGCTGTTCAGCGATCAGCCGCTCACATTCGTTCTCCATTCGTTTGAGCTCATTCTCCCGCTTTTCGATATCCTTGTCGCGGTCGGCCTGAGCCGCTTCACGCTTTTCTATCTGCTCGATCTTTCGATCCAGATTCTCCTCTTTGTGAAGCAGCCTCTTTTCCTGAATGAGCAGCTGTTCCTTCTTTTCCTTGCTCTCCCTCTCAAACTCGATCTTCGTCTGATACAGAATGTCCTTGGCCTGTAAAGCCGCGTCCTTTTTAATATTGCTGGCTTCCTTTTCCGCATCGGCCAAAATCTTCTGTGAATACTTCTCTACCGAATCCACACGATTCTGCACCACCTTCTTGTAGAGCAAATAGCCCAGCAAGAGGCCCAGAATCAGGGAAATCACACCCGTAATAATGATGCTATATATAGGGATCATGCCGAGTTCATTCTCCTTGGTGTCTATCCGGAAAAATTCTATTCAAGCACAGACACGTTTCAAACACGGAAATGAGGATTGCGTTTGTGGGTCCCGCCCACTCTGACCCCGCTTTTCAGACTTGCGGATCTCAGTTTTTTCGAAGAGGCCCTCTGTCCACCCTATTCCAGTTGCGATGCCTACCGGTCCCGACGATACCCGCTCCTATCCTGGAAATGGCCATTTTGGCCGATCTCCCCGTCAATTTGCAGGCTTGCCTGTGCGCCGACCTCTACAGGCCGCCTCCACGCAAACGCTTGCTTTCTTGCTAATAAGCTAAAAATAATCCTTTCCGGATTGAACACTTGGCTCTACCGGAAATCATTTCTCGACGGCGACTAAACCAGCAAATCAAGCATTGCATCGGCACAGCGTGTCAAAATCGCGAGAGAAACAAGCTGGGCAGGCGGCCAACTCCGCCTCCCGAAAAACAGGTTCCTGACGGGATGTCCAGAATTGGGCGATAAAATCTCTTTTACGCCCACTGGCTCACGTTTTCCAGACCACTGGAATCGTCTGCGCACAAGAGGGAATCCATTCTCTACAAAAGCCGTAAACCGTGCGGGGCAGGCGGGTTTTACAGTACGACAGGCATGTTTTCGAAAGGGGGGAGTGCTGCAGGAACCATTTGATCGTCTTTATCAGTACGTTAATAAAGACCGGCGGCCACTGCAACTGAAATATGACATCATCAACATAGATTGGAGCATAACGGACAACCCATTCCAGTCCTCAAGCACAGGCAGCCGGCTGGTTCTACGCAACCTGGAGGGTTGATGCGCCAAAAATCCACAACAAAGGCATCACAATCCCCGCCCCAGATAGAATCCTGCCTCAAATCATCGCTCCTGCAACTTGAGTAAACAAAAACAATCCGTGACCCTAATCTACAACAGCGTCAATCTGATAATTGAGCTTGCGAGCACGCTCCCTGATGGATTGTACAATCTCTTCACGTTCCTGAAACCGCTTTACCATTTCATCATGCTGTTTAAGAAGCTGAAAATAGTCACTCGCAATATAAAATGCAGCGAGAATGGCCGTCTTCCTTTCAGAAATTCCATCAGACTGACTGCTGATTTGCTCGAACTTGTCCCGTACAAACTGGGCAATCTCTTTTACGTGCTGCTCATCCTCATCGCTCCGGATGAGATAATCGTTCCCCAAAATGCTCAGTTTGATGGGCCTGCTCAACTGCCCCCCCCAACCGGTCCTATAACCCTATCTGCTCAATCTTATCCAAGAGGGATACGATCCGCGCCTTTGCATTGTCTCTCGAAGCCCTCAGATTCTCCACCTGCTCATTCATATCAGCAAGCTTCTCTTCCTGGATCTGCAATTTCTCATTCAGGGTTTCATTTTCACGTTTTAGACTCTGGATACTCCCAATCAGGCGGTCAATTTTTTCTTCCAAGAGTTCGAATTGGTCCACTTCCATTCCGATATCCATAACGGGCACACCCTTTCACAAAAACATATTCATCATCATCGAACCAATCGCCGACCGGAGGTAAAATGATGTCGTCCAGACGCCCCGCCTGCCAGTCGGGCATTCGCCTATTTTATTGAAGTAATTTGTAATCCTATCCACAATCGAACAAAACGTCAATAAAAAAGGCAAGCGCCACGGCTTGCCCTTTTCTGTCAATGCAGAAGAAGATCGCTGGTTACTTCCCCTTGGTAGCCTCCCCAACCTTAATCCGCGCAATCGCTCTTCTGAGGGACAACTCGGCCCTCATAAAATCGATGTCTTTCCTGCCTCTTTCCTTCGAAAGCCGCTCCTTGGCCCTCTCCATCGCTAACCGAGCCCTCTCGAGATCGATCTCCTCGGCTCGCTCCGCCGAGTCGACCAGGACCGTAACCTTGTTCTCGGAAACCTCGACAAAACCGGAAGAAACGGCCAACAGATGGGGCTTCCCCCCCGCCGTGTAACGCAGGGATCCAGGAATGAGGCCGGTCAGAAAGGGGACATGCCCCTCCAGAACGCCGAATTCGCCGAGGGAGCCAGGTGCGACCACCATGTCGACCTTTTGGCTCACCTGCACCTTTTCAGGCGTCACCACCTCTAAAAATAAGTCTCCCATGAGCTAATCACCCCTATTTGCTGGCGGCAGCCATCTTTTCTGCCTTTTCGATCGCCTCATCGATCCCACCGACCATGTAGAAAGCGCCCTCGGGCAGATCGTCGTGCTTTCCCTCGATGATTTCCTTGAATCCACGGATCGTGTCTTTGACCGCGACATACTTGCCTGGTGTTCCGGTAAAGGTCTCTGCCACGTGGAAGGGCTGCGACAGAAACCGCTGCATTCTCCGAGCCCGGGCGACTGTGAGCTTATCCTCGTCGGACAGTTCGTCCATGCCGAGAATGGCGATGATATCCTGCAGGTCCTTATACTTCTGCAAGGTCTGCTGCACCTGACGCGCAACGTAGTAGTGCTCTTCACCCAGCACATTCGGATCCAGAATTCGCGAACTGGAGTCGAGCGGATCCACGGCGGGATAGATCCCGAGCTCGGCAATCGGCCGCGAGAGAACCACTGTTCCATCCAAGTGAGCAAACGTCGTGGCAGGGGCAGGGTCCGTCAAGTCATCGGCAGGGACATAGACACACTGGACAGAGGTGATGGATCCCTTTTTCGTGGACGTGATTCTCTCCTGCAAGGCGCCAAGGTCCGTACCCAGTGTCGGCTGGTAACCGACGGCGGAAGGGATCCGGCCCAGCAGAGCGGAGACCTCGGATCCGGCCTGCGTAAAACGGAAGATGTTGTCGATGAAGAGCAGCACATCCTGGCCCTTTTCATCGCGATAGTATTCAGCAGCGGTCAGCGCGGACAGCGCCACGCGCGCACGAGCCCCCGGCGGCTCCGTCATCTGACCGTAAATCAGCGCAGCCTTCTCGATAACACCTGATTCCTTCATCTCCCGGTACAGATCGTTCCCCTCTCGAGTACGCTCCCCGACACCGGCAAACACGCTGATACCACCATGCTGCATGGCGATGTTGTGGATCATCTCCATCATAACGACGGTCTTTCCGACGCCTGCGCCGCCGAACATCCCCATCTTGCCGCCGCGCGGAAAGGGAACCAGCAGGTCGATAACCTTGACGCCGGTCTCGAGCACATTCACGCTCGTATCCTGGTCCTCGAAACTCGGAGCCGGACGGTGAATCGGGTAATACACATCCGCATTGACAGGACCCAGGCCATCCACAGGCCGGCCAACCACGTTAAGGACACGCCCAAGGCATGGATCCCCGACAGGCATGCGGATCGGCGCACCCGTATTCTTGGCTTTCATCCCCCTCACCAGACCATCGGTGACGTCCATAGCGATGCAACGGACGACATTATCACCAAGGTGCTGGGCAACCTCCACCACAAGATTGTCCTCGGTGTCATCGATGGCTGGGTTGGTGATGAGCAGTGCCGTCAGAATGGCAGGAAGTTCGCCTTCAACGAATTCAACATCGACAACCGGACCTATGACTTGTATAACTTTGCCCTCGTTCATGGTTGACTAAAGACCTCCTTAAAATATGAAACCATTAAGCCTTCTTCAAGGCTTCGGCACCACCCACGATATCCATCAGCTCAGCCGTAATGGCGGCCTGCCTGGCCTTGTTGTAGACCAAGGTCAGCGTCTCGATCAATTCCTTGCAGTTTTTCGAAGCATTGTCCATTGCGGCCATACGGGCAGCATGCTCACTGGTTTCGTTCTGCAAAAACGCATTGAATATCTGTACGCTGATATTCTTCGGTAAAAGTTCAATCAGTAAATCCTCGGGGTCAGGCTCGCAGACGTATTCCGCCTGAGTCTTTCCCGCCTCTTCCTCACTCTGCCGAGGCGGCTCGATCGGAATCAGCTTGACCACTGTCGGCTCCTGCCGAGCCATGCTGACGAACCGGCTGTACATCATGTAGACTTCGTCGATCTCGTCGTTCAAAAACCGCTCGATAAACCCGGCGCTCATCTTGTTGACGAACGAGATATCGACACTCCCGTATAAGTGAATCTGAGCGGCGGTGATCGGGTATCCGCGCCTCGTGAAGAAATCCCGGCCCTTCTTGCCAACCAGGTTCAGGCTCACATCAAGCCCTTTCTCCTTCTGCTCGCGAATCCACTTCTCGCCCCGATTGATGCCGTTCATATTGAAGCTGCCGCACAATCCTCTATCCGCACTGAAATGCAGTAATTCGACCCGACGCACATCTTCTTTCTTCACTAGCAATGGATGGACGTCAGGCTCGATGCGGCTCGCCAGGTTCCCCAGGACGTCGGAAAACTTTCGCGCATAGGGCTCAAAGCTCTCCATCTTCATTTGCGCCCCCCGGAGCTTGGCGGCAGCCACCATGTTCATGGCACGCGTAATCTGGCGTGTCTTTTTGACGGCGCCGATTTTCCGGAGGATATCCCTTAAGGTTGCCATCTATCCGTCTCTTTCTTTCAGGTCGTTAAGGATTAAACGGAGGGCTGAAAAATCCCCTTGAACTCATCCAGCGCCTTCTTCAGCTTTTCTGACAGGTCCGCGCTGATGTCGTTCTTTTCCTGGATCTCCTTCAACAGTTCGGCATGTTTGCTATCCATGAACTCGAGCATCTGCTTCTCGTAATCGGCAACCGAAGAAGCCGGCCATTCATCCAGATAACCATTGGCACCCGCAAAGAGGATAGCGATCTCCTTTTCCGCGGGAATCGGCTGATATTGGGGCTGCTTGAGAACCTCCACGAGCCGCTGGCCGCGACTGAGCTGTCTCTGGGTTGACTTGTCCAAGTCGCTGCCGAACTGGGCGAAGGCCTCCAACTCGCGGTACTGCGCCATGTCGAGACGCAGGGTCCCCGCCACCTTCTTCATAGCCTTGGTCTGAGCGGCACCGCCGACACGGGAAACGGATAGCCCGACGTTGATCGCCGGTCGGACACCGGAGAAGAACAGGTTCGGTTCGAGGTAGACCTGCCCATCGGTGATCGAAATGACGTTCGTCGGAATATAGGCCGAAACGTCACCGGCCTGGGTCTCGATGATAGGAAGGGCGGTCAGGGATCCGGCACCGAGTTCGTCGTTCAACTTGGCCGCACGCTCCAGCAATCGCGAGTGGTTGTAAAAGATGTCACCGGGAAAGGCCTCGCGTCCCGGGGGGCGTCTGAGAAGCAGTGAGACCTGCCGGTAGGCGGTTGCCTGCTTGGAAAGATCATCATACACTATCAGCGCGTGCTTCCCGTTGTCACGGTAGTATTCGCCGATAGCGCAACCCGAATAAGGTGCGATGAACTGCTGTGTCGCAGGGTCGCTCGCGCAGGCCGCTACGACCGTGGTGTATTCCATGGCACCGTGGCGCTCGAGCACGTCGACCACCTGGGCGACGGTCGACTTCTTCTGCCCGACGGCAACGTAAATACAGTAGATGTCGGTCCGCTTCTGATTGATGATGGCATCCACACAGATCGCGGTCTTTCCGATCTGGCGGTCACCAATGATCAATTCACGCTGTCCGCGGCCGATCGGCGTCATGGCATCGATCGCCTTGATGCCGGTATACATCGGCTCACCCACCGGCTGACGAGCGATGACGCCGGGTGCGACCATTTCGATCCGCCGGAATTCCGTCGCCTCGATCGGTCCCTTGCCGTCAAGCGGCTGACCCACGGCATCGATAACGCGGCCAAGAACCGCCTCGCCGACCGGGATTTCAGCGATGCGGCCGGTCCGCTTCACCGTATCCCCTTCCTTGATCTGGCTGTCGTCGCCCATGATGGCGACACCCACGTTGTCCTCCTCGAGATTGAGGCACAGGCCGTAGATCCCACCTGGAAATTCGAGCATCTCCATGGCCATGGCATTTTCCACGCCATAGACACGCGCGATTCCGTCGCCAACGGACAGAACCGTGCCTGTCTCGCTCACTTCCACCTTTTTCTCATAATCCTTGATCTGATCGCGGATTACCTGGCTTATCTCTTCTGCTCTGATCTCCATTAGTTATATTCACCCCTTTTCAATGATTCTTTTAACCCTTCCAGCTGGGCTTTCACACTACCATCCAATACCAAATCCCCTATCTTCACGACCAGCCCCCCGATCAGGGACTCATCCACCTTCACCTCGAACCTGACTTCCTTCGAAGTCAAATCGGACAAAGTCTTTTTCAGCTTTTCCAGGGCCTGAGTCTTAAGAGGCTTGGCCGTCAGGATGTCCGCACGGGTGACATTCGAAAGCGCATCGGTGAGCTTTACATAATAGTCGGTGATATCCGGGATGGCGCCGATACGATTCTTCTCGAGCAGGAGTTTCAGGAAGTTGTTGACCATCGAGGGAAATTCACTCTTCTTTAGTACAAAATCAAGGACCTTTTTCCGGTCCTCCACCGAGAAAATCTTGTTTGAAATGACTGCGAAAAAATCCGGGGTGGCTTTGCAGTATTCGACGAATGCCTGCAATCCCTTCCCATAGGATTCATATTGACCGTCTTGCTGCCCCAAACTCAGCAGCGCCTTTGCATATCGTCTGGAAACCTTTGAGCCGCTCAATGTAGCTTCCCCACCCTTTCTATGAATTCATCAACCAAATGTTCCTGATCACTCGCCTTGATCTGTTTGACGATGAGATCCTGAGCCTTCTGGGCCGCTACGTTGACAATCTCCTCGCGCAAACGGTCTTTGGCACCCTGGATCTCACGCTGAATCGTCGACTCAGCCTGGGCCATGATCTGTTGGGCCCTTTCCTTCGCCTGGGCAATGATCTTGTCTTTCTCTACAAGACCTTCAGCCTTGAACTGCTCGACAATCTCCTTCTTCTTGATCTCGAAATCCTTGAACTTCTGCTCGAGTTCCTGGTATCGCGCCTCAGCCGCAGCTTTCTCCTTCTGCAGTTCCTCCATGCGCCGCTTGATATCCTCTCTGCGCTGCGCAAAGTAGTCTTTCAGAGAAGTCTTCTTGATCACAACAACCAGAATGATAACGAGCAGAGCAAAATTGATACAGCGATACAGCAGATCCATCAGCCTGCCGCTGTCATCGGCGGCATGTTCACCACCGCCGCTCGCCGCATAGGCAATCACAGCCGTGGTGCACAACAGGGTGGTGATCAGCCCGGCTGACATCCATCGCAGACCTTTACCGGTTCCACCTTTCCTCATAATCAGAAAGCCCTCCCCAAAACCTTTTCGGCCAGATCTTTCGAAAAAGCAGCCACTTGCGCTTCCAGTTCCTTCCGCACGGCCTCCATTCTCGCATCCAGTTCGGTTTTAGCCTCGGTCATGCGCTGCGCTACAGCGCTCGAAGCCTCCTGAAGGATGCCGACCTCCTCCTTATGCGCATCCCCTTTAAGCTCTTCCTTTTGGGCGAAACCTTCCTTACGCGCCTGAACGATGCTTTGTTGAATGGCAGCCTCGCTCTTCTGAGAATGCTCCCTGAGGTCCGCAACTGCCTGCTCCAGACTCCCCATCCTCTGTCTCCGCTCCGCAATGATTCGCCGGATCGGTTTGTACAAGATCAGGTTCAATACAAAGAGGAGGATCAGGAAATTGGCAATTTGAATGAACAGAGTGTGATTTGCCGAAAGCATAAATAACTCACCCTTCCTTCATTTTGATTAAGTTAATTCACGGGGTAAGGCCTTTTACAAAAAAAAGCGCATGTTGTCAAAACATTTTTTGGCCTGCGGTCACCGATTTCCAGCTCCACCTGAAGCCCAATCCAGGCCGGCTGAATATCTCAAGTTTCCATCCGGAAAGGGGCTTTTTGGCCAATCTCGGCATCAATCTGCACGTTTGCTTATGCGGTGACCTGTAGATCGCCTCCACGCAAGCGATTGATTTCCTTGATATTGGCCAAAAACTTTCCTTTCCGGATTGGAAACCGGGTTCTACCGGTAAATCATTTCCGTTTCCGGATGGATACGTCTCTAATCAGGTGGGAGCTTGAACCCCTTCAGCCGGGCTGCATAACACAAAGCCATGGTATTTGCAAGGGGAAATAGTTCTCCACCCGAAACGGCTTTTTTGCCACTCTCAACGTCAACCTGCACGTTTGCTTGTTTGGCGACCTGCAGGTCGCCTTCACGCAAGCGATTGATTTTCTGAACATGAAAACAAACCGTGACCCGCCTTGAGGCGGGGGGACTTAGCCCGCGCAGCGTTCGAAGCAAAAATCCTCAGTTCCGGACTGGAAACTCGATTCTACCCGAAAATCAGTTCACGGCGCGCAGTGAATATTTCGGCGTTGGAGGAACCCGTCCCATGGAAAGCCGATTCCATTGACTTTTTCCGTCAGCCGCCCCAAAATGCCGCGCATCGGAGAAGGTTTCATCCCAGATAGGGCATCGGCGGCCGGGTGCCGTCCAAACCGACTATTTTCATTCACCAAGGAGCAGGAGCATGGCTTTCAAACATGTCAGAGAGATCTTCGCGAAAATGCCGGAAGCATTCGACCCAAACGCCGCGAAGGGTCTGGATGCGACGATCCGTTTCGACATCACGGGCAGCGACGGAGGCCAGTGGTCCGCCGTCATCAGAGAAAACACCTGCACCATCGAGGAAAACCTGCCTAGCGAGCCCTCGGTGGTCCTGACCATGTCGGATCAAACCTGGATCGCAATGGTCAACCGGGAACTCAACGGCATGCAGGCCTTCATGACCGGAAAACTGCGCGTCAAGGGGAATATCCTGCTGGCCCAAAGGATCTACGAGCTTTTTCCTTTATAACGGGGCGATTTTCCGGAACGTCTGGAGGTGGTGCCCGCCCCTTGCACGTGGCGGCGGCCGCACCCCCTCTATGGTGTCAATCGGCATCAGTGCCTGAAGGCCCTTTGTCCGGTGAACACCATGGTCACCTGTGGACGGGCCTCGTTGCATGCCTCGATCACCTCGAAATCCCGGAGAGACCCCCCGGGTTGAATCACCGCTCCGATTCCCTCTCTGATCCCCACATCGACGCCATCACGGAACGGGAAAAAGGCATCGGATACCATGGAAGCACCGATCAACCCGCCCTTGGCCTCTGCAGTCTCCGCTTTGATCTCCTCCAGCAAATCCTTGGCTTTTTCACCCTTTCTGACCTGTAGTTCCAGATCCTTGTAGGATTGCCCGTGCCGCCGGAAGCACCAGGCGTCGGCATACTTCGTATAGGCTTTGAAGACCGCGATTTCAGCGACCCCTACTCGATCCTGTTCGCCCGTGCCGATCCCGACCGTCACACCGTCCTTGACATACAGGACCGAATTCGAGGTCACCCCCTGCTCGACCTGCCAACCGAAAAGGAGGTCTTCCACCTCCTGCGTTGTCGGCGCCCGCTCAATGCGATAGGAGCGCCCGTCGTGGATGGCGCTGGCCGGCTTCAAATCGGCTGCAGAGCGGACCGCATTCAACGGAGACTGCTGCAATATCAGTCCACCGTCGATGAGGCTCTTGAAATCGACGAAGCGCAGGGCGGCGTAGGCCTCCAGTCGCTCCATCCCCGGAACGCGAATGACACGCAGATTCGACCGTTTTTTCAGGATCTCCAGCGCCCCTTCCTCGAAATCGGGAGCTCCGACCACTTCCAGATAATTCTTCGCGATTTCGGCAGCAGCAATGCGGTCGACCGGACGGTTGAAAACGGCACACCCGCCGAAGGCGGCGATCCGATCCGCCATGTCGGCCTTCAGATACGCATCGGCGCAGGTCTCTCCGTAGGCGACGCCGCAAGGATTGTTGTGTTTCACAATGACCGCTGCAGGGCGGGATTTCAAGTATTTCAATATGTTCAGAGCATTATCCAGATCCGTCAAATTGATCTTGCCAGGATGCTTCCCGCTCTGGAGCATGTCCTCTTCAGATATCGCGGAGACAAGCCCCAGCCCGGGACGAATACATTCACAGCCCCCAAGGACCAAGTTCCCGTTCGTCAACTCATATAAAGCCGCCTCCTGCCCCGGGTTCTCCCCGTAGCGCAATCCTTTCTCGACCAGCCCTCCGGCCTTTTCATCCGGCATGCGCCATGTCCGTTTCCGGTAAACGAGGGTCTGCCCACCGAACGAAATCGTCAAATCATCGGGAAAATGGTCATCCATAACCGTACGGTACATCTGCTTCAAATCCTGCCCCATCCGTTCTTCCTCCCCATCAGGCGCCTGGTTCGTTCTTACGCTTTTCGACATAGGCATAGGCATTATGATTGTGGATAGATTCAAAGTTCTCCGACTCCACAGCAAACCAGGTGATATTGTTATCCTGGTTCAGTTTGACGGCTATCTCCCTGACGATGTCCTCGACGAACATCGGGTGATTGTAAGCCCTCTCCGTCACATATTTTTCGTCTTCCCTCTTCAGGACCGAATAGACATCGCAGGAGGCCGATTCCTCGACCAGCCTGATCAAATCTTCGATCCATACAAACTTCTTGAAACGCACCTGAAGCCGAACCTCGCCCCGTTGGTTGTGTGCGCCATAATCACTGATCTCTCTGGAACAGGGGCAAAGCGTGCAGATCGGCACGTGGAGCATAATGACAAGATCCGAACGGCGCCGCAGTGAACCTTTGAAAGTGCATTTGTACTCCATCAAACCTTCCGAGCCGGTGACAGGCGCTGCTTTCTTTACAAAATATGGAAACGTGATCTCCATGTGGGCGCTCTCGGCGTTTAAGCGGTCTTTCATCTCCTGAAGAATCTGGGAAAAATTCTGTAGCGATATCCTTCGGCTATGTTCATTCAGTATCTCCACGAACCGGCTCATATGCGTGCCTTTGTAATAGCGTGGAAGATCCACGTACATATTGATCTGCGCTACAGTCTGCTGACTCCCCATGTCCTTGTCCAACACTGTAATGGGGTAACGAATCCCTTTCACACCGACCTGATCGATGTCGATGTTTCTGTAATCCATATGACTCTGAATATCCTGCATTGATCTCACCCGAACTGATCGAAGCCGCAAGGCGGGCATGGCAGCAAAGCGGATACGCCCATTGGTCTAAATCAGATAGTCTTTCAATTTCTCCTGTAAAGAATCCGGCCAAGGATCGTCGCCCAGGAATGCGGCGACCTCTTCACGTGTCAGTTGGCGAAGGATCTCGACCGGCAATTGCCTGAGCACCTCCAGTTTCTGAGGATCGGGGTCTTTTGGTCCAGCCATGGTTTCATCAACCTCCTGATTCGGTTGTTTATTGCGTATCCATCCGGAAATGATTTCCCGGTAGAACCCGGTTTCCAATCCGGAAATGGGGATTCTTGGCCAAGATCAAGGAAATCGAGCGGTCGCGCGGAGGCGTACGGATAGTACGCCGCACAAGCAAGCGCGCAGATTGACGCAGAGATTGGGCAAAAAGACCATTTCCGGAGGGAAAGATCGTGAGAACCGGGCCGGGTGACAACGACCTTCCATAACCCCCGGCCCGGCTCAATGTGTCTGCAATATGCCAGAATTCCAGGGCCCTGTCACCCCCTTGTTTTCAAAGAAACGTCTTTCGGCCGATGACCATTCTGCACACGCTCCATAGCCGGAGACGGTCTTCCTGTCTCCGGAACCGCTGTCCACCCATCCAATCGGAAAGATACCACATGGGCATACGAGTTACATTCCATCCGGAAATGATTTCCCGGTAGAACCCGGTTTCCGATCCGGAAATGAAGACTTTTGGCCAATATCAATGAAATCAAGCGTTTGCGCGGAGGCGACCTGCAGGTCGCCGCACAAGCAAACGTGCAGATTGACGCCGAGATTGGCCAAAAAGACCATTTCCGGATGGAATCGAGTTACATTTCAGTAACGGGAAACGCCCCCCGGAATCAGGCACGCAGAACCCCGGCAGATGACGATTGAAAGGCCTTCTTGGAAGCGGGCATTTGCCCTGCACCCGTCGTTGCGGGGAAAACCCTCTGCGATCAGGCAGGCACGATCAGCCGGCATCGTATTGACACCATGCCCATCCTCAGACGAACCGGATATGGCATCAAGCATGCAGGGAATCCTTGTGGGTTGCTTTGTTTCGATCCTTGAAACAGGCTGCATCGGCGGCTACGCCGACATGGGCAGCCGTCAGGTGGATGCCAAACGATGCTCGGGCTTCCCGAACACAGGCCGACGGGTGAACCTTTTCATCGAGAGACGGTTCAAACCTGTCATTCCAAACGGGCAAAAAGCATGGAGGATGCGCATGATGACCTATAGCGAAGATCAGCGTTTGCACGCCTGGCGGCAAGAGCCGGAGGATGCAGGGTGAACACCATGGACAAAGTGGACCTGACCGTGCCGGTCATGCTCATTTCAACGAAGACCGGCCGCAAAGGGGAGACGGAAAGACGCTTCCTGACCCCCTTCGGACCCTTGGACATCACACTCAGAAAGATAGGATCCCGCGGTCCGAAAGAAAAAAGCGTTACCGTAATCGTCAGCGGAGCGGTCGAAGAATGGCTGATGTACGATCTTGCCGTTGCCGAGTTCAGGAAAACCCTTCTCGACCTCGTTTACAGCCTCGTAGAGGGGGAACTCGCTGAGCAAGGGGTGCGAGAGGGGATTCCCCTGGTTGTCGAGCTCAAAAAAAGCAACGTCCGCCTTACGCCTAAGCCGCCGGACCCACCCCCGCCTTGCCCCGACCGAACCTGAGCCTTACCGACCGGCTTGCACCTCATCATCGATTTCGGCGCCATCTGGCATGCGTGATGTGAAATTTTTTTATCTTATAATTGAGGGCCCGTGGACTAATCCCCAGAAGGGCTGCGGCATCCTTCTGGACCCAAAGACAATCTTCGAGCGCGTTCAGAATCATCTGCCTCTCGTGGCCGTCAAGCGAGCGTAAGGCCGTCTGAGCTTCGCACTCGGGAGGGGGTTGCGGCACAATGACGGCGTCGGGAAGATGGATGCTGTCGGGCTGGATCACCTCGGAATCTTCGAGGATGACCGCCCTTTCGATGGTATTCGCCAGCTGGCGGATATTGCCGGGCCAACGGTAATCGATGAACCGGTCCAGGACATGCGGAGCGAATCCTTCGATAGATTTGCCCAACTGCCGGCAGCTACGATTCAGCAGATGCTTTGCCAGACTCGGAATACATTCCCTTCTTTCCCGCAGCGGCGGGAGATGCACCCGTAGAACATTCAATCGGTAATAAAGATCCTCCCGGAACTTACCCTCCCGTACCTGCTCTTCAGCGTCTCGATTGGTCGCGGCGATCAAGCGTACATCGGATTGGATCGTCCGGTTGCCGCCCAGACGTTCGAATGATTTCTCCTCGAGAAAGCGCAGAAGCTTGGCCTGCAGCCCCAAAGCCATCTCACCGATCTCATCCAGAAAGACCGTGCCTCCTTTTCCCTGCTCGAGGCGTCCGATACGGGTCTTCGATGCCCCCGTGAAGGCGCCCTTCTCGTGGCCGAAAAGCTCGCTTTCAAGAAGGTTATCAGGGATGTTGGCGCAGTTGATCTTGATAAAAGGCTTGCTCCTCCTCATGCTGTTGAAGTGAACCGCACCGGAGAGAAAACTCTTGCCCGTTCCCGTCTCCCCCGTCACCAGGATGGTCGAATCCGTCCGTGAAAACTTCTTGAGCGTCTCGATCAACCTCTTCATCACGGGGCTGAATGCGATGATCTGGCAGAAGTCATAGATCACGTCCTGCGATCTTCTGAGATAGTCAATTTCGTTCCGCAGACTCCGGTTCTCGATAGCCCGCTCGATGGCGACAAACAGTTTTTCCTTGGAGAAAGGCCGGGAAACAAAATCGAAAGCGCCGCCTTTGATCGCCTTGACGATCAGGCTTGGCTCGTCCGAATCACCGGCAGCCAGAACCGGGGTATGCGAAGACCACTCGGCGACCTTGCCAAGGATGCCGAGCCCCCCCTCGTCCACCCCGTTGAGACCTACAATGACGACATCGAACTCCGTCTGTTTGAGGACCGAAGGGATTTCCTCTCTGTCCCAACAAAAAACAACCTGGTGAGGCGGGTTGAGGACCTGGGTGTATTGACCCTGATTCTGTCTGTCTGGATCGATTGCCAGTATCTGCAGTTTTTCGGACACGACAGCCTTTCGGGAACGGAATGATTTCTCGTCCGGCAAACGGTTCTATGGACGTTTTCGGTGCGGAGTACCGGACCTTGCGCCACCCCTCGGCGAGGGAGGGCATCCAGTCCGCACGACCTGACGCTATCTCAAAACAACTAAAAATTCAATGTTTTGATGAAAAAGACCCGGATTGCAGCTCCGCTGCCCGCCTGCGGACGGCGGACGCTTTGGAGCTATCTCCAAGTGCCCCGTAGCACAGGGCCGCGTACTGAAGCCCCTGCACAGACTCTGGGAATCTCGAGAACAGAGCCAGCGCCTCCCGGTATCGGCCCATGTTGATCAGACTGATCCCCATGCAGACACACAGCGGTTCACTTTGGGGGAAAAACCCTAGACCCTGATCGAGAACCTCCACCGCTTCGGCATGGGCGCCCCGCTTCTGAAGAAGGACCCCAAGCCCCAGAAAAGCCCGGTGATCGCCATGGTACCCGAGCGACCTTCGGTAAAGCCACTCTGCGAGTTCCGCCTTGTCACGGATTTCTTCGATTTGGGCATAATCGCCATGACTAAGAGTCATGCCCAGCCGGGAAAGAAAATCAGCGTGCAGAGGATAAAGCTCCGGTAGATCAACCAGTTGCAGCGAGCGAATGTAGCTTTCCAATCTACGGTGGAAACCGGTGCGCAAGCTCCGGCCGTATTCGAGAATCTTTTCGGGACCCAGCTCCGTATCGGTTTCGAAATACATGACGTCTTCGACTCGCTTCAGCCAGATATCATCTGTAACCCCCGAGCGCCGGATATAATCGGCATACAGAGCCGTGCCGGGAAACAGATCGAGGATATAGAAGATGACGCTGAGCGGTTGGATGTCGTCCATCAGATCGAGCGTCGTCTGGATCGTGTCGGCGTTTTCCCCCGGGCATCCATAGATGAAATAGGCCCGGGCCAGGATGCCGTAGGCCTGCGTCAACCGGAACGCCTTCCGAATTTCAGCCTCGCTGATCCTCTTCCCAAGCCTCTCCCTTATTTCCGGCGAACCGCTTTCAACGCCGTAACTGATCTGGACACAACCCGCCTTGCGCATCCAGTAGAGAAGCTCCTCGTGGACATCCTTGACACGGCAGATCGCTGCCCAGGATATATCGAGTCCCCTGGCCAGAATGGCCTTGCAGATCGCGATCACCCGGTCGGGCTGGAGCGTGAAGGTATCGTCCGACACATAGAAAAAGCGCTGACCGCGACGATACAACCGCTCGATCTGGTTGACGAAATAGGAGGGCGAATGGAACCTCACCTTGTGGCCCCAAAAGGCCGGCGAACCGCAAAAGGTGCACCGGCCCGGGCATCCACGGCTCGATGTCAGATGCTGGAAATCGAAGTAGCGCGCCGGGTCCGGCAGCCGGTCAAGCTGCTCGACAGGAGAGCCAGGCCCGTTGAAGACGATCCGATCCCCATCCCGACACGCGATCCCGGGAATTCGGCGGACGGCCTCCCTGTCATCCCTCTCGAGACAACGCAGGAGCTCCAGGAACGCCCGCTCCCCTTCGCCCACGACAGCGAAATCGACCTCTGGAAAATGCCGCAGGAAATGCTCCCACAAAAAGGTGGGCCCGACTCCCCCAAACACCACCGGGACGCCGGGATGAATCTTCTTGGCCAGACGCGCCATCTCGAGCCCGGGCCATCGATTGGCATGCAGAATCGAAAACCCGATGACATCGGGTTTTCGATCAGCGATCATCTTTTCAATGACCTCCGGCCGGCCCCTCATCGGATGGGTGTTCAGGATCTCGACCTTTCGCCCGTCGGCCTCCAGCGCAGCACCGATATAGAACAATCCAATGGGGACCACCGACGCGTCTTCGTCGTCCAGCCGCTCCTCGAGGCAGTGCGGGTAGATCAACAAGATCTCTTTCATACTATTACCATGCCGGCCGCCCACCGGAATATCTCCAGGTCCCAAGCGGAGAAGGATTTTTACAAAAAAAGCTTGACAAGTTTCCGAGGTCTCCCTAAAGTGGAAAAATAATCTTTTGACGAGAAAATAGCCGGTATGAGCTACTTGGACTTTAACATTATCGCCATTATCAGCGCAACAGGGATCCTGGTATCCTTGTTGCTTCTCCTTTTGGTCGTACGACTCAAGTCCCCGGACCTGATAATGGCTAAGTAGCAAGAGAGTTTCCCCAAATCCGTTATCAGGTCCGCCTGATAACGGATTTTTTTTTGGCCTTTCGCATCAAGGGAGCAACGTCATGGCGGTACAGATCATCATCTACGACACAACACTCAGGGATGGAACTCAGGGTGAGCAAGTCAACCTCTCAGCCGAGGACAAACTGCGGATCGCCCGCAAGCTCGATGGCTTTTGCATCCATTACATAGAAGGCGGGTGGCCGGGCTCGAACCCGAAAGACGCCCGATTCTTCGAAATGGCTGCACGGAACGACTTCAAGCATTCCCGTTTGACCGCCTTCGGAAGCACCCACAGAGCGCAGATGCAGCCCGAGGACGACCCCAGTATTCAAGCCCTGCTGAACTCGGGGGTCCAGACCGTGACCGTCTTCGGCAAGAGCTGGGATCTCCACGCGGAGGAAATCCTCGGCATCTCCCTGGAACAGAACGCGGATCTGATAGAAAACACCGTCCGATATCTGAAGGAAAAGGGCCTGGAAGTCATCTACGACGCAGAGCACTTTTTTGACGGTTTCAAACGCAACCGGGATTATGCCCTGCAAACCCTCGCCGCCGCCGAGAAGGGCGGAGCGGATTTCCTGGTCCTCTGCGACACGAACGGCGGCACCCTGCCCGGAGAAGTCCAGAGCACTCTGCAGCAGGTGGCCCCGCGCGTCCATACGCCGCTCGGGATCCATGCCCACAACGACTGCGGCCTGGCCCTGGCCAATTCCCTCACCGCGGTGCAGAACGGCGCCGTCATGGTGCAGGGGACCATCAACGGCTATGGTGAACGGTGCGGCAACGTCGATCTGATCGCCGTCATCGGCAACCTGCAGCTCAAGATGGGCTATGACTGCATTCCACCCGAAAAGATCCGGCACTTGACCGAGCTCTCGCGCTTCGTCAGTGAGGTGGCCAACGTCCCGCCCGTCAACCAGCGCCCGTTTGTCGGACATAGCGCCTTCGCGCACAAGGGCGGTGTCCACGTGAGCGCCATCCTCAAGAACCCTGCGGCCTACGAGCACATCGAACCCGAGCAGGTCGGAAACCGCCGCCGCGTCCTGGTCTCCGACCTGTCGGGGAAGAGCAATATCGAGTTCAAGACCCAGGAACTGGGGATCAAGCTCGGCGGAAACGGCTACGACAGCCAGAAGGTCGTCCAGAGGGTGAAGGAACTCGAGGACCAGGGCTTTCAGTTCGAGGCCGCCGAAGGGTCGCTCGAATTGCTGATCAAGAAGGTCACCGGTCAGTATCAGGATCCCTTCGTGCTGGAGTCCTTCCGCGTCACGATCGAGAAGAACCGGGACGGCGAGGACACCGCCCAGGCCACCATCAAGATCTCGGTCGGAGACGAGGTCGAAATCACGGCGGCCGAAGGCGACGGACCCGTCAACGCACTCGACCATGCCCTGCGGAAGGCGCTTGGGAAGTTCTTCCCCGAGGTCGAGGAAATGGGGCTGGTCGATTTCAAGGTGCGTGTCATCGACGGCAGCGAAGGCACCGGCGCCAAGGTGCGTGTACAAATCGAGTCCCGCGACAGCCGGGAGATCTGGACCACTGTCGGGGTTTCCGAAAACATCATCGAGGCCAGCTGGCAGGCCCTGGTGGACAGTGTGCAGTACAAGCTGTCCAAAGGCCCCGTCGAGGAAAACCCCGGCAACGATACAAAACCCGCTCACATGGAGGCAACCGCCGCAGATCCTTCCCCCAGTGGAAGTCTGCGGCGGGCCCTTGGGCGTTAGCATCCCGGGAAAGACCAGACTGTCTTCAATCATCGCTATTTTCTTGAATCAGGGAGGCTGACGCGTTATGGAACAGATCAAGATTTTCGATACAACGCTGAGGGACGGCGAACAATCACCAGGGGCCAGCATGAATGCCGCCGAGAAGCTGCGGCTGGCCAGGCAACTCGAAAAGCTGGGGGTCAATGCCATCGAGGCCGGCTTTCCGGCGGCCTCCACCGGGGATTTCGATGCGGTCAAACAGATCGCGGCCAACATCCACCAGGCCGAGGTGACGGCCCTGGCCAGGGCCAGCAAAGACGATATCGACAAGGCCTGGGGGGCCATCCAGGATGCCGCCAAACCGCGGATCCACACGTTTCTCGCCACATCCGACATCCACATGCAGCACAAGCTGCGCATGAACCGGGACCAGGTGGTGGAAGCCGCGGCGGCCGCCGTGAAGTACGCCAAGTCGCTCACGCCCAATGTGGAATTTTCGGCCGAAGACGGGTCGCGGAGCGATCGGGACTTTCTTTGCCGGGTATTCGGAGCCGCCATCGAGGCCGGCGCCACGACGGTAAACCTCCCCGACACCGTCGGATACGCCATGCCTGATGAATTCGGGGAACTGGTAGCCTATGTCATCCGGCACACCCCGAACATCCACCGGGCGGTCGTGAGCGTGCACTGCCACAACGACCTCGGCCTGGCCACCGCCAACACCCTGGCAGGCATCAAGGCCGGTGCGCGCCAGGCGGAGGTCACTATCAACGGCATCGGAGAGCGGGCCGGAAACACTTCGCTCGAGGAACTCGTCATGGGACTGTATACACGGCGGGAGATGCTGGGTTTCACCACCTCCATCCAGACCCGCGAGATCTTCCCGACGAGCCGTCTGGTGAGCATGATCACAGGTATCGTCGTACAGCCCAACAAGGCCGTCGTCGGCGCCAACGCCTTTGCCCACGAGGCCGGCATCCACCAGGACGGCGTCCTCAAAAACCGCATGACCTATGAGATCATGGAACCTGAAACGATCGGCCTGTCCAGCAACCGCCTCGTGCTCGGAAAACACTCCGGGCGGCATGCCTTCAAACAAAAGCTGGCGGACATGGGATACGAGCTGTCCGAAAGCGATCTGAACCGCCTTTTCGACCGCTTCAAAGGACTCGCCGACAAACGCAAGGAGATCCTCGACGAAGACATCGAGGTCCTCGTGGCCGAAGAAATCCTGCGGGTGCCGGACACTTACCAGTTGGACTACCTGAATGTCGTGAGCGGGACGATGGCGGTCCCGACGGCCACAGTGAAGCTGAAGATCAACGGTGAAACCGCCCAGAGCGCCGGCTTCGGCGTAGGCCCGATCGACGCGGCGTTCAACACGATCGCCAAGATGACGGGAACGACGTCCAAACTGCTTCGCTTCTCCGTCAACGCCATCAGCGGCGGCATGGACGCCCAGGGGGAAGTGACCGTGCGTCTTCAGGAAAACGGCCTGGTGGCCCTCGGCAAAGGCGCGGATCCGGACATCATCACCGCCAGCGCAAAGGCGTTCCTGAACGGGCTGAACCGCCTCGAGTACATGAAACGCAACCCCTCCATATCCGCGGAGGAACGGGTCTTATAGATTCCCGGGTCGACCCCGGCGGCCCGGGTGGCAGGACTTTCGAACCGCCGGGCCTCTGCCGCCCCAGGGCGGTCCAGGCGCCTTGGAGCGGCGGGCCCCAAGACCCGGAAACGGAAACCAGAAAGGGATAAACGCATGACCCCCATGACACTGACTGAAAAGATCCTGGCCCGGCACGCGGGCCGGGATGCCGTCCAACCGGGCGACCTCATCGACGTCGAGGTCGACCTGGCGCTCGCCAACGATATCACGGCGCCGCTGGCGATCGGGGTATTCGAGGGCTTCGGCCTGGACCGGGTCTTCGACCGCGAAAAGGTCGCCCTGGTCCCGGATCACTTCGTGCCCAACAAGGACATTCCCTCGGCGCAGCAGGCCAAGCTGATGGCAAACTTCGCGGCCCGATACGACATCGAGCACTATTTCGAACTGTCCGAATCCGGCATCGAGCACGTGATCCTGCCGGAAAAGGGCCTGGTGGTGCCGGGCGACCTGGTGATCGGGGCCGACAGCCACACCTGCACCTACGGCGCACTCGGGGCCTTCTCAGCCGGTGTCGGCAGCACGGACTTGGGCGTCATCATGGCCACGGGGCGCATCTGGCTGAAGGTGCCCGCCGGCATAAAGGTGGTCTATCACGGCCGGTTGCAACCCTGGGTCGGCGGGAAGGATCTGATCCTGAAAACGATCGGGCTCCTCGGGGTGGAAGGCGCCGGGTACAAGACCCTCGCCTTCAGCGGAGAAGGGATCGGACAGCTCGGGATGGACGACCGTTTCACTATGGCCAACATGGCCGTCGAGGCCGGTGCCAAGAACGGCATCTTCGCCCCCGACGAGACCACGCGCGAGTATATGGCCGGGCGAAGCCGGCGGGAAGGCCTGTATTTGGCGGACGACCCGGACGCCGTTTTCGAAGAGGTGGTCGAGATCGACCTGGAGACCCTCGAACCGCAAGTCGCCTTCCCCCACTCGCCGGAGAATGTCCGTCCCGTTGCGGAGGCCGGCGCCGTCAAGCTGGACCAGGTCTTCATCGGATCCTGCACCAACGGGCGGCTGAGCGATCTGCGGAAGGCCGCGGCCATTCTGAAAGGGCGGACGGTCGCCCGCGGGACCCGGCTGATCGTCATCCCCGGCTCCCCGACCATCTATCGGGACGCGATCCGGGAGGGCATCATCGAAACGCTCCTAGAGGCCGGCGCCGTCATCGGTCCGCCCTGCTGCGGGCCCTGTCTCGGAGGCCACATGGGCATCCTGGCGGAAGGCGAGAAGGCCCTTTCGACCAGCAACCGCAATTTCATCGGCCGGATGGGTCACCCGAAAAGCGAGGTCTACCTGGCCAATCCCACCGTTGCAGCCGCATCCGCCGTAACCGGGCATATCACCGCTCCCGACACACTGTAAGGGGAGCGGGTGCCGAATGGGCGTTCCGGCTTATCAGCGCGGCAATGCCCGGACATCTCCCTCAACAAGGGAGGAAAGCACCCCCCTTCCCAACCGGAAGGGGTTTAGACGGGGGCCCCCGGCCACAGATGGGGGCCCCAACATCCCACGGAGGCGCAGCACCTCGACTGCCGCTTCCTCATCAGGACCAACGGCTGGATCGGCGCGATCCCGCAAAGCAGAACGGTACAGACCGGTACCCTGGAGGACATAAGCACTATGCATTTTCAAGGCAAGGTTTGGAAACTGGGTGATCACATCGACACGGACCTCATCATTCCCGCGCGGTTCCTGAATGTATCCGACAAAGACATCCTGGCGAAGAACTGCTTTGCGGACCTGCGCCCCGAGTTCGCGGGGGATGTCCGGAAAGGGGACATCCTCGTCGCCGGCGTCAACTTCGGCTGCGGCTCGTCCCGCGAACATGCCCCGTGGGCCATCAAGGCGGCCGGGATCGATGTCATCATCGCCAAAAGTTTCGCACGGATCTTTTACCGCAACGCCTTCAATATCGGGTTGCCCATCCTGGAATCGGAGGAGGCGGCCGACGCCGTCGAGGAAGGGGACCGGCTGGATGTGGATCTGACCACCGGCCGTATCGGCGTGGTGGGACGGGACCGGGTTTTCCAAGCCAAACCCGTTCCGGACTTCATGCGCCAGATCATCCTGGCCGGGGGGCTTGTAGACTACGTCAAACAGAAGGCCCGTGCCTGATTCAGTCCCTCAAATACAGGCATTCGAGAACCCGCAGGGCCGCTCCGCCGAACGTGTGAGACCGGCCGCGGCGGAGGCGGCTGCATGGGCGGCCTGTGCCGCCGGAAATATCCGCACCGAAAGCGATGCGGCATGGATTCAAACGGAATGAAAGGTTAAGACAGGATGAAACTGACTGGAGCCAAGATACTGATGCAATCCCTGAAGGAAGAAGGGGTGGATACCATTTTCGGGTACCCCGGGGGTGCCGTGATCGATATTTACCATGAACTGGTGCAAACCGACATCCGGCATATCCTTGTCCGCCACGAACAGGGTGCGGTGCATGCCGCCGACGGCTACGCGCGCGCATCCGGGCGCGTCGGGGTCTGCCTGGTGACCTCCGGCCCGGGGGCGACCAACACCGTCTCGGGGATCGCCTCGGCCTACTTCGACTCCATCCCGATCGTCGTCCTCACGGGACAGGTCCCGACCCAGCTGATCGGAAACGACGCCTTCCAGGAGGTCGACATCGTCGGGATCACCCGGCCCTGCACCAAGCACAACTACCTGGTCACGCGGGTGGAAGACCTGGCGCGCGTCGTCAGGGAGGCCTTCCACATCGCGAAATCAGGAAGGCCCGGCCCGGTCCTCATCGACCTCCCGAAAGACCTCATGAGCAAGAAATGCGAATACCGGCCGCCGAAGGATGTCAATCTGAAGTCCTATCAGCCGACTTACCGCCCCAACACGAAGCAGCTTCACAAGGTGGTGAAGCTGATCAAGGAGGCCAAGCGGCCGATGATCGTGGCCGGAGGCGGCGTCGTCCTCTCGAAGGGCTCCGAGGAACTGAGGAAGTTCGCTGAAAAGATCCAATCGCCGGTGAGCACGACCCTGATGGGACTGGGGGCCTTCCCCACCCAGACACCGCTCTGGCTCGGCATGATCGGCATGCACGGGACCTACCGGGCCAACATGTCGACCGCGGCCTGCGACCTCATGATCGCGATCGGCGTGCGGTTCAGCGACCGGGTCACGGGAAAGACCGACGCCTTCGCCCATCAGGCCAAGATCGTCCACATCGATATCGACCCGACCTCTATCCGCAAAAACATCCCGGTGACCATTCCGGTGGTGGGGGACTGCCGGCAGACCCTCCAGATGCTGAACGAGCTGCTCGAGAAAGAGGATTTCAGCGGCGTCCAGAAACCGCGAACGGCCTGGATCAACCAGATCGAGGAGTGGAAGAGCACGAAACGGCTTGCCTACACCCAGTCCGACACCATCAAACCGCAGTTCGTCATCGAAAAGCTCTACGAACTGACGGCCGGCAAGGCCCTGGTGACGACGGAGGTGGGGCAGAATCAGATGTGGACCGCCCAGTATTACCACTTCGACCAGCCGAACAGCTTCATCACCTCGGGCGGCCTCGGCTGCATGGGCTTCGGCCTGCCGGCGGCCATCGGGGCACAGGTCGCCAGACCGGACAAGCTGGTCGTGGACATCGCCGGGGACGGCAGCATCCAGATGAACATCCAGGAGATGGCCACCGCCGTGCAGTATGGGCTGCCGGTCAAGATCATCATCCTGAACAACCAGTACCTCGGCATGGTGCGCCAATGGCAGGAGCTGTTCTACAACCGGTGCTACGCCTGCACGGGGATGGAGCACGCCCCGGACTTCGTCAAACTGGCGGAGGCTTACGGGGCGGTCGGCCTGCGCGCCACCAAACCCGAAGAGGTCGAGGAGACCCTCAAGCAGGGGCTCGCCCTGCCCAGAACGGTCATCATGGAATTCGTGGTGGAGCGGGAGGAAAAGGTGTACCCGATGGTGCCTGCAGGCGCCCCGATCACCGACATGTTGCTGGTCTAGCTTCCGTCCGGACAGGGGCTTTTCGGCGAAAAAACCCCCATCCCGGCTTGGAAGCCTGTCCCTACTGGATAAACATTCCCGGACGCAGAATGGTCCGGCCTGCGCCAACGCGCTCTGCTGGGCGAAGACCGGGCGGATCCCGAGGAATCCCAAACTCACTCAACCTGGAGAAATACCGATGGATGATGAACATCGAGAAAACCATATCCTTTCGCTGATGGTCGAAAACCAGCCAGGAGTCCTTTCCCGCATCGCCGGGCTTTTCAGCGGGCGGGGATTCAACATTGAAAGCCTGTGCGTCGCCGAGACGACGGAACCGAACATCTCCCGCGTCACCCTGGTGACCACCGGCGATATGAACATTGTGGAGCAGATCAAGAAGCAGCTCAACAAGCTCATCAACGTACTGAAGGTGTTCGACTTCACAGGCGTCAGCCACGTGGAGCGCGAACTGGTTCTCCTGAAGATCCGGGCCAAACCGGAATACCGGGCGGAGATCCTGCGCCTGGTCGATATCTTCCGCAGCCGCGTGGTCGATGTGGGAACCGATTATTATATGGTGGAAGTCACCGGCGATCAGGGGAAAATCAAGGCCTTTCTGGATCTTCTGGAACCAATGGGCATCAAGGAAATCGCGCGGACCGGCCTGATCGCCCTCCCGCGCGAAAAACAATAAAGGAGACGTTCAATGACACAGATCAATTTCGGCGGCGTGATGGAAGACGTCGTCACGGCAGAGGAATTCACCCTGGAAAAAGCGCGTGAGGTCCTGAAAAACGAGGTCATCGCCGTCATCGGCTACGGCGTGCAAGGCCCGGGGCAGTCCATGAACCTGCGCGACAACGGCTTCAACGTAATCGTTGGCCAGTCCCCCAAGTTTCCGGCAGACTGGGACCATGCCGTGAAAGACGGCTGGGTGCCGGGGAAGACCCTCTTCGATATCGAGGAGGCCGCCCGGAAGGGAACCATCATCATGATGCTGGTCTCCGACGCCGGACAGAAGGCCATCTGGCCGCTCATCCAACAGTGCCTCAGCCCGGGCGACGCGCTCTACTTTTCCCACGGTTTTTCCATTGTTTATAAGGAGCAAACCGGTGTCATTCCCCCGGGCGATGTGGACGTGATCCTCGTCGCGCCCAAGGGGTCCGGCACCACCGTGCGGACCAATTTTCTCGAGGGCAGCGGCATCAACTCGAGTTACGCCGTCTTCCAGGACGCCACGGGGAACGCCGAGGAGCGGACCAAGGCCGTCGGTATCGCGATCGGGTCCGGGTACCTCTTCCCGACCACCTTCGAAAAGGAGGTGCACAGCGACCTGGTCGGCGAGCGCGGGGTCCTCATGGGCGCCCTGGCAGGCGTCATGGAGGCCCAGTACGACATCCTGCGCCGCAAGGGCCACAGCCCGAGCGAGGCCTTCAACGAAACCGTGGAGGAACTCACCCAGAGCCTCATCCGGCTGGTGGGGCAGAACGGGATGGACTGGATGTACGCCAACTGCAGCACCACGGCCCAGCGCGGGGCCCTCGACTGGCGCAAGCGGTTTCGCGAGGCGGTGGCGCCCGTCTTCGAAGACCTTTACCAGAGTGTCGTAGAGGGTGAGGAGACCCGCATCGTCCTCGAGGCCAACAGCGCGCCGGACTACAAGGAAAAGCTCGACAAGGAGTTGGCTGAGATGCGCCATTCCGAAATGTGGCAGGCCGGCGCGGCTGTCCGTGCCCTCAGGCCCGAAAACAGGCGCCAAAAGTAAGTCGCATCCCGTAAATGGGGTATACCCTTCGAACCGGTTCGCACCGTTCGGCGCGCCTCCGCACCGGATGGGTCGAGTTCCCCATGCGCAGGATTCCGCTTCTTCTCGGCGCAACAGGATGATAATCCGCCCTGAAGGGCTGGGACTGAGCACCCGGAGGGTGTGAAGAAACCGGGACCCGCCCCGAAGGGGTGGGACCGAGCACCCGGAGGGTGTGAAGAAAATTCCACATTTCCCGGATCGGATCGTGTTTGCTTGGGGAGCTTGGTTCCCGCCGGGCATCCGGGCGTTTGCGGCATGAAGTCCGCAGCACGATCGAGGGCTGCCCCAACCGGTCGCCTCGATCTCTATGAAAGGAATGACATGTCAAAGCACTATACGATCGGCGTAATCCCCGGCGACGGCACCGGCCCGGAGGTCGTGGCCGAAGGGCTCAAGGCCCTCGAAGCGGCGGGGCGGAAGCATGACCTCACCTTCGATTTCAAACGATACGATCTGGGCGGCGAAGCCTACCTGAGGGACGGAACCCTCCTCCCGGACAGCGTCATCCATGAACTTCGCGGGATGGACGCCATCTTTCTCGGCGCCATCGGACACCCCGGCGTCAAGCCCGGAATACTCGAAAGGGAGGTCCTGCTCAAACTCCGGTTCGAACTCGATCTCTACATCAACCTGAGGCCGGTCGTCCTGCACCCCGGGGTGGACACCCCACTCATGGGAAAGCAGCCGGAGGACATCGACTTCGTGGTGGTGCGCGAAAACAGCGAAGGGATGTATGCAGGGGGCGGCGGGTTTTTCAAAAAGGGCACGGCGGACGAAGTGGCCATCCAGGAGTCGGTCAACACCCGCAAAGGGGTCGAGCGATGCATCCGCTACGCCTTCGAGTATGCCCGCAAGAGGAACAAGGGCAAACACGTGACCCTCTGCGCCAAAACCAACGTCCTCATCTTCGAATCGGATCTGTGGTTCAGGGTCTTCCAGGACGTGGCCAAGGATTTCCCCGACATCGGCACAGGGTACCAGCACGTGGATGCCCTCTGCATGTGGATGATCAAGAACCCGGAGCAGTTCGACGTGATCGTGACCGGGAACCTTTTCGGAGATATCATCACGGACATCGGGGCCATCATTCAGGGCGGGTTGGGCATCGCGGCCGGCGGCAACATTCACCCAGGCCAATCCGCCATGTTCGAACCGATCGGCGGATCGGCACCCAAATACACGGGACAGAACAAGATCAACCCCATGGCGGCGATCGGCTCCGCACAGATGCTTCTGGAATACCTGGGCAAAGACAAGGCGGCCGCCGATATCTTTCAGGCCATCCGCAAGGTTCTTTCCCAGGACCTGAAGAGCCTCGAAGCCGGCCGGATGGGCTATACCACCAGCGAGGTGGGCGATCTCGTCGCCCGCTATATCATGGCCTGATGCCCGACCCGATCCGGACACCTTCGACCGGGCCTTTATAATCATAGCGCAGGCTGTTGAAAAACGGCCGGATGCAAGATCTGCGGGCTACCATGGAATGGGGGCCGCACCTGTCCGTGCGCCCCAGTGACACGGGATGAACACTACGCAGCAGCCGGACGTTTTTCAACAGCCTGCGCACAACGGATTTTTCAACACGCTGATCAGGGATCCGCTGACCACGCCTGGATGCTTTGCGCGGCTGCGGCCGACAAATTTACTGCCTTTCTTACAGGGCTTATTTCAGCAGGCGCTTGCTGCTATGGAAAACCTGCGCGTCGCTGCGGTTTGCATGCATGCCATTCCGCAGGCCATCGAGCGAAATCTGGATCGTATGGAGCGGCTCGCCCGCGAGGCGGCCGCACGCATGGCTGAGGTGATCTGCTTCCCTGAGTTGGCCGTAACCGGATACAAGGCAAAGCCGCCCGTGCCCGCGCTGGAAGGAGAAGACTGGGAAAAGGCGGTTGCGCGGCTTTCAGCGATCGCTCAAGACACCGGGGCAGTTATCCTGGCCGGGCTCGTCGAGGGGGCCCAGGGGCGTTCCCCTTGCATCACCCAGGCGGTGATCGCCCCGGCAGGCATCCTCGGGTTGTATCGGAAAACCCACCTCTCGCCGCCCGAAAAGGCAACCTATCATCCCGGGGCCGAACTTCCGGTTTTTTCCTTCAAAAACAGCTCGTTCGGCATCCAGATCTGCTACGAAACCCATTTCCCGGAGATCTCGACGGCATTGGCGCTGCAAGGCGCGGAGATTCTCTTCATGCCTCATGCCTCCCCGCGGGGCACCCCCGAGGAAAAGCGCAACAGCTGGATGCGGCACCTCCAGGCACGGGCTTTCGACAACGGCGTCTTCGCCGTTGCATGCAATCAGGTGGGCAGTACAGGGGACGGACTGTCCTTCCCCGGCGTTGCACTGATCCTCGGTCCGGACGGGCATGTTTTGGCGGAGTACGCCGGCCGGCAGGAGCAGGTCCTCATCGCGGACCTGAAGGCCAGCCACCTGCAAGCCATCCGCTCCCACCGGATGAGGTACTTCCTCCCCAACCGCCGGCCGGATCTCTACGGGAGCATCTCGAGAAAACCCCGTTGAAGCGGGCGGCTCCGGCCATACCCGTCCAGGACCCGGATCGCCTTCGAGACCTCGCCACCGGAGAATCGGAAGGCCCCCAAGCTAAGGCCTTGACCCTCAACGCAAAAAGGCACGGAACGGCTTCTTGATCCACCATTCCATGCCATGCGCAGATGCTGCGAGAAATGCCGCGGCGAACCGCTCAAGCGGCTAAACGCATCCAGTCGGTTTGGGCAAACCGGCCATTTTACAGGCGCCTTTGCCCGGGCCCGATGGAAAAAGCTCATAGATATATTTCAGCTTGTAGCCCGTGACCTTGGAAAGAATCCGCACCATCGGAGCGATGCCGTTTTTCTTGTAGTACTCCTGAAGCACATTGATGACCTTCCAGTGCTCGTCGGTCAGTTCCTCGATCCCTTCCGTGCCCTTTACGTATTGCACCCAAGTTTCGTTCCAGTTATTGAAGTCATCGATGAACCCATCTTCATCGACCTGGAAGGTGTTACCTTCAAATTCTACCGTGGGCATAACAACGAACCTCCTTCTAGTGATATTGTCCCCGTTTGAACCGATTTGAGCGTATGTTTCAAATCTAAGTGAAAAAATATAATTTGAATTTTCAGCCTTGTCAACGGTTCTTTTGCCTATTCGTGAAAAAATTCCCTATCTGTCCCTCCGAATTCCCTAGCCATTTCAACGAGCCTCCGGGCCCAGAGGTCGTCCCCCGCAGCGTGTACGTGCGTGTAAACCCCCAAGAGATTTTTGACCCAGAGTCCGTCCCGCACGCCGTCGATCCCGTGGCCGCGCTCGACCTTGAAGGCGAAACGCGCCTCCAGAGGACGAGTCAACCGAGGCCGCGAATAGTGAAACTCGTGTCCCCGGATAACGGTACCTTCCTTGAAAAACGGGTTGGGCGCGTCGGCCCGCAGCACGGTATATCCGTGCCCCTGCGGCCGTTTCATCAGTTCGAATGCCACCGGAAGCGCTCCGACCATCGGATAGACCGCCTGTTCAATCTCGAGCGCCTCTCCAAGATACATGAGCCCGCCACACTCGGCATAAACCGGCAACCCTTTTTCAACCGCCGACCTTAGGGACGTGCGAAACCCCGCATTGGCCGCGAGCGCGGCGGCCTGTGTCTCCGGAAACCCGCCGCCGATGTAAAGGCCGTCGAGCGGCGGCAGAGCAGGGTCTTCCATGGCATCGAGTCTGATGAGACGGGCGCCCAGCCGCTCGAGGGCCTCCAGGTTCTCTGGATAATAGAACCAGAATGACCGGTCGAGGATGTAGCCGATGCGGACCTTTGAAAGAGGCAGAATCGCGGACGAGGCCTCCTCTTCGGGGACTTGCAGATCCCCGGAGCCTTGCCTGGCCATAATCTCCTCAATGGCCGCCAGATCGACATGGGTCTCGACCACCTCTTTCGTCCATGCGACAGCCCTGCGCCCCTCTTCCCTTTCCTGATGAGGAACCAGGCCCATGTGCCTCTCTGGAAAAAGGTTTTTCCCGAGTTTGGGAACGCTTCCCACCACCGGGATGCCGCAGTAGGTTGCAACAGCCTCACGGACCAGGTTTTCCTGTCTCGGCCCGGCGACCCGGTTCAAGATGACACCGCAGACCCGCAGATCGGGGTCGAAGACCTGACAGCCCTTGACGACAGCGGCCACGGTCCGGGTGCTCATGGTCACATCCACCACCAGAATGACCGGGCTTCGAAGCCATTTGGCCAGTTCAGCGGTGCTGCAACAACCCGTCACATCCAGACCATCGAAAAGGCCCCTGTTCCCCTCCACCAGAGCGCAATCCAACCCGCTTGCATGAAGCGCAAACGAACGGATGACCTGTTCCCGCGTCATCAAGAAAGGATCCAGATTCCGGCATGGCCGACCGGCAGCGAAAGACATCCATCCGGCATCGATGAAATCCGGCCCCTTCTTGAAGGGTGCGACCGACAACCCCCGCGCCTCCCACGCCGATGCCAGTCCGAGGGAAAGTAGCGTTTTGCCGCTCCCTCCGCGCAGCGCACTGATCGAGATTCTGGGGGGTATCAAGTACATCTTGCTTCCGATTTTTATCCTGAAACGGCCTTTGCCGGCTACCTCGTCTCTGCACGGAAACGGTTTCCCGCTAGAAACCATTTTCCAATCTGAAAATGACTTCCCGCTGAAACCCAAGTTCCAATCTGGAAATGAGGATTTTTATTCACACCCTTCGGGTGCTCCGTCCCACCCCTGCGGAGCGGGTGCCGGTTTCTCCGCACCCTTCGGGTGTTCGGTCCCATCGCCTCGCGGCGGATCTCCGTTCGTCCATTCAGTAAAATCGGGTGCTTGTGCTAAAGCTCCCTGCAAGCCGCCGCCCAAAAAACCTTGCAGTTCGACACCGAGATTCGCCAAAAAGACCCCTCCCGGATGAAAACCACCCCTATTCGGATATTCGGATCTCGTCGTGCCCCATCCACCCGGGTCACCCACCGCCCGCACACGCCATTCTCCGGTTCGAGCTGGGACGACCCGGCACTCAGAATCCTAGGGACGGCTGATGGGTTTGATTCGGCGGAGCCGGACCGATTACGCCTCGGCAACCCCTGTCTTGTCAACAAAAATCTGGTCTTTTTCTATTGACAATACGACGTTATATCTACTATAAAAGCAATCTTAAGTATTTGAAAATTGAACTAATTACAATATTCACAAGGAGTTAGCGCTCGTTTAACCCCTTGTTTTTGTGGGATCTCACACACGGTCGACATCCCTTGGCAGCGAATTAGGTCAGGTCAAATCTGGAGGGAGGAGGTGAAGTAAACCCTATTTTCTTGGACGGTTGCTCCTGCAAGAATATCTATTTTCCCACGTAGAAGGAGGCATTCATAATGGCTTTCGAACCAAAAGAAGAGCAAAAAGAACTAAAATATCAAGAGCTTCGCATCTACAAGGATGACGAACTCAAAAACTACACCGAGGAAGAGCTGAAGAGCTTCAAGGTCAAACACCCCACCCCGCTGCTGGACGACCTCGAGAAAGGTCCGTGGCCGAGCTTCGTCGCCGATGCCAAACGCCAGGCCCTTCATCGCCGCAAACTCTCCACCGACCGGATGCTGATCGAAAGAGACGTCGTGGAAGACATGCTCGGTCAGTTGGAAGACTCTTTCAACGACGGCGAGACCCACTGGAAGCACGGCGGCATCGTGGGCGTCTTCGGATACGGCGGCGGCGTCATCGGCCGTTACTCCGACATGCCCGAGAAGTACCCCTCGATCGCCCATTTCCACACGATGCGTGTCAACCAGCCCGCCAGCAAGTTCTACAACACCGATTATCTCCGCTCCCTTTGCGACCTCTGGGAATATCGCGGCAGCGGGTTGATGAACATGCACGGTTCGACCGGCGACATCATCTTCCTCGGGACCTTCACCGAACAGCTCGAGCCCATTTTTTACGAACTGACCCATATCCTCCAGCAGGACTTGGGCGGATCGGGCTCGAACCTCCGGACCCCATCCTGCTGCATCGGCAAGGCCCGCTGTGAATGGTCCTGCATCGACACGCAGGATATGTGCTACGAGTTGACCCATCACTATCAGGATGAACTTCACAGACCGGCGTTCCCGTACAAGTTCAAATTCAAGTTCGACGGCTGCCCCAACGGCTGCGTCGCCTCCATCGCCCGCTCCGATATGTCCTTCATCGGCACCTGGCGCGACAACATCCGGATCGACCAGGAAGCGGTCAAGGCCTACATCGGCGGCGAGATTCCGCCCAACGCCGGTGCCCACAAGGGCAGGGACTGGGGTAAATTCGACATCCAGAAGGAAGTCATCGACCTCTGCCCGACCCAGTGCATGTGGATGGAAGACGGCAAGCTCAAGATCGACGACAAGGAATGCACTCGCTGCATGCATTGCATCAACGTTATGCCCAAGGCCCTCCGGCCGGGCCTGGATACGGGCGTGAGCCTCCTTTTCGGCGCCAAGGCCCCTATTCTCGAAGGCGCCCAGATGTCCGTGCTGACCATTCCCTTTATGAAGGCGGAGCCCCCGTACGACAATATCAAAGAAATCGTCGAAAAGGTCTGGGATTGGTGGATGGAAGAGGGGAAAAACCGCGAGCGACTGGGCGAACTGATCCAGCGTTACGGCATTCCCAAGTTTCTCGAGGTCCTGGAGATTCCTCCGATGCCCCAAATGGTCAAAGAGCCGCGCAGCAACCCCTATATCTTCTGGAAAGAGGAAGACGTTCCCGGCGGCTGGCAGCGCGACATCAACGACTACCGATCCAGACACAAGAGATAGGAGGTATGACTCATGGCTCTATCAACCGAAAGACTCGGACTCTATAACCCTGAAAAACCCATGGAAAACCGCATTACCGACCTCGGTCCGCGGCATTTCTGGCAGTACTTTCCCCCGATCATCCGGAACAACTACGGCAAGTGGACCCACCACGAAATCCTCGAACCCGGCATCCTGGTCCACTTCTCCGAGACCGGAGACAAGGTCTTCACCGTGCGCTGCGGCGGCTGCCGTTTTATGACCGTCGAACACGTCCGCGAGATCTGCGATATCGCCGACAAGTACTGCGAAGGGCACATGCGTTTCACCACCCGGAACAACATCGAATTCCTGGTGGACAGCTCCGACAAGCTCGAGGCCTTGAAAAAGGACCTCATGAGCCGCAAGCACGTCTCCGGCAGCTACAAGTTCCCCATCGGCGGGACCGGCGCCGGCCTGACCAACATTGTTCACACGCAGGGTTACATCCACTGCCATACCCCGGCAACGGATGCCTCCTCCATGGTCAAAGCCGTGATGGACGATCTTTTCGACTATTTCCAGGGCATGACCCTGCCGGCGCAGGTCCGCGTTTCCATGGCCTGCTGCCTGAATATGTGCGGCGCCGTGCACTGCTCCGATATCGCCCTGCTCGGGTATCACCGCAAGCCGCCGATCGTCGATGCGGAGGTCCTGGAATCGGTCTGCGAGATCCCGCTGGTCATCGCGGCCTGTCCGACCGGCGCCATCTCCCCGGCCAAGACGGAATCCGGGAAAAAGGCGGTCAAGATCAAGGAAGAACGCTGCATGTTCTGCGGCAATTGCTACACCATGTGCATGGCCTTGCCGCTTTCGGACAAAGAGGGCGACGGCGTGACCATCCTGGCCGGCGGCAAGATCTCCAACCGGATCTCGCCTCCCAAATTTTCCAAGGTCGTGGTGCCCTTCCTGCCCAACAACTTCCCCAGGTATCCTGAGGTATGTGAAACCGTCAAGCAGATCATCGAAGCCTATGCCTCCGACGCCAAAAAATACGAGCGGGTCGGCGACTGGGCCGAGCGGATCGGCTGGGAAAAGTTCTTCGAAAAGACGAACATCCCCTTCACCGAGCACCTCATCGATGATTACCGCTTGCAGTACGATACCTACAGAACCTCCACGCAGTTCAAATACACCGAGGCTGCTTGGGAGGTTTCGAGGGCCGCCGGCGGGATCGAGGACTAATTCCCGCCCGTTCGCGTCTCAATAAAGGAGAGCTGAAATGGAAGATATCAAAAAGGCCATCATGGACTTTGCTACATCAAGCAAAAAGTCCAAATTCTATTTCAAAGATATGGAAAAGGCCGTTCAGGAATCCATGCCGGAAGCAAAGTCCCGCGAGATCAAGAAGGCGGCGACGGCGCTGATCAACGAAGAGAAGCTGATCTATTTTTCGACCGGAAGCAGCACGATGTACGGCCTGAAAGGCAGGGGTCAGACGGAAGACCACTAGCCGGTCTGTCCACCCGGTGTTCTGAAAAGAATGCCGGAGCATGATTCGAGGTCGTCGGCTCATGTGGCCGACGACCTCTTTGTATCTCGATTCGAATAGAAGACGGCGTGAAGCGGTCCACTTGAAGCATCAGATTACGGGCGGGCGTCCTCAGGAAGATCCGCCGACTCATGAACCGCCACACCGAGCCGATCGATCCAAGGTGAAGAAATGAAAGTACCGCAGGATTCCGAAGCGTTTATCGCGGAGCAAAAAGAGATTCTGAAGTCCAATCCCGAATGCGCCAATACCAGTTACAACCTGGGGGTCTCCCTGATGGAGGGAGGCCACCTGGACGAAGCCATCAAGGTCTTCAACGACGCCATCGGGAACAGCGTCAGGATGTTCGAGGCGTATGTAAACCTCGGGTATATCTATTTCAAGAAAGGCGATCTCGAACGGGTCGCCGAGGTCAACCTGAAGGCCATCGAACTGGAGCCACGTTATGCAAGGGGCTACGCCAATCTGGGATTCGCCTACCTGCAGATGAGCCGAACGGATGAGGCGATCGAGGCCCTGAAAAAGGCCATCGAACTCAACCCGAAGATCGCCCAGGCCTGGAACAACCTGGTGAATGCCTACCTGCAGAAAGAGGAGGTCGAGAAGGCGATCGAAACCGGTCAGGAGCTCGTCGCGCTTGCACCGGATTTCGCACTGGGGCACAACAACCTCGCCTTCGCCTACTATGCAGCCGAAAACTACGCCAAGGCGATCGAACACCTGGACCGAGCGATCGCTCTCGGGTTCGAGGCTCACCCTGAATTTATCAAACGGCTGCTCCCCTACCGGAAACCTTAACGGGACGGCCCGATGTCATCGTGATCTCTCTCGACACCCCAAGCCTTCAGCACGACCTTTTCGAGCGCTATCGAGAGCTGGCCGCTGCAGCCGACGGTGCCTTTCGGAGATTCCAGTCCGATTACAGCGATCGCGTCCTCTGCCAACCTGGCTGCCGGGATTGCTGCCATGCCGTGTTCGGGCTCTTCCTGATCGAAGCTGTATGGATCCACTCGCATTTCGAGGATCTTTCCCGCAAAGACCGGCGTCCGGCGCTGCTTCGCTGTGAAAAGAGCCGCAAAGAGATCGAAAGACTTCGAACGCGGATCCTGCCGTTTGCAGACGACCCCTTCCGATCCAACCGTCTGATGGCCCAGGAGCGGGTCCGGTGTCCAATGCTCCTCCCCACGGGCCTGTGCCTCATCTACCCTTGGCGGCCCATCACCTGCCGTATCTATGGGATCCCGACCGTTATCCAAGGGCGCATCCGTTACTGCCCGAAGTCAGGTTTCGGGCCTGATGAGGCCTATCCCGCATTCTCTCTGGATACCGTTTTCCGCGAACTGTATCAGCTTTCCAGATCCCTGCTGGCAGGGCTGGAACAAGGCGATCCCCTCAAGGCCGACCTGCTGGTCTCCCTGCCGGCTGTGCTCGGTCAGCCGCTTGAAAGGCTCGTAAAGACGCACTTTGGATGGTCCTGAACAGGGCGCGGCAGTGCTCCGGCAACCGGATTTGCATCATCCGAAGTTCCTCCGGGTCCTCCCTTTCATAAAGCGGAAGCAGGGAAGAATAGACCTGCAACAGTTCCTCCGCTGAAAACGGCTTGAGGAGTTCCAGAAGATGGCCTGCGTTTTCAGGGAGCGCATCTCGATCCGCTTCTTTTTCTCTCAAGCCAAGGCAAAAACCGTCCAGCGTGGGGCCCAGCACATCGTCTTCTGCCCAAACGACCTCGCCGGTGCCGTCGCGTCGGTCGCATCTGGTCTTGAGCGCTGATTCGAGGAAAAGATAGACCAGCGGAATCCTGGGATCTACACCGCTCTCTCCTGCGAAAAAGGGCATAGACTCATAGCGCCTGACCGTAGTCAACCTGACCCGGAGATCGTCTCCGAACCGAGAGACAACGAAATCCCCCGCCGCATGGTGCCAGAGATCGATCCGCTCAAAGGTCACGGGGTTGTAATGCAGGGCCAGGAGCCGGGATACCCCGCGATAAATGGCGGCGTATTCCGCTTCATCGGCACGGCGTCCCCCCCCGGCTCGATCCCAGATCAGGATGTGTGATGTTCCCTCGCCCAACGTGTGATGCCATTCATGACAGTCCTCGAGCCATTCCGACAGCACCATGAGCCAGCCGGGCTTCCCCTCGCCACAGGAAGAATGGATCTCAGCCATGCAGTATGCAACAGGGAGATCTCCCCCACCCCTTTTCTCCAGAAGGCGGCCAATATTCCGAACATCGTCCTTGAGAAAGCGCTTCCCGGTCTCTTCAAGGGCGGAGACCACCGCAAGCCTGCGTCTAGGTCCTAAACACCCTCCTTCGACACAAGCGACATGATAAAAGGCCCCATGCTTTTCCATCCGGATCAGCCATCGCTCTCCCGCGTCCTGCAAGGGAAGCAGCATCTCTTCCCCGTAGGCCGCCGAAAGCGGCTCACGAATGACCTCATCGGCGGTCAAAAAGCTCTTAACGGCTTCAAAAAAATCCCCAACAGTCATCTGAGGATGCGCTGCTCCTGGCCCAAGCATAAACGGGGTGTCAAGATCGGCGGCGCGCAGTTCCCAGTCACCGTCGGGACCGGGGATACAACAACGGATCTTCATAGACGCCGTAGAGCCTCCGCAGCGATCGCTCCGACAGACGTCCTTTCGAGACGCCCGGAATCATAAAGGATGAGTTCGTGTTCATCCGGCAGAAGCTCGACCATATCGTCCTTCAGTTCACTGGCCTGCAGATATCCGAGCAGTCTGACCGTCTGTCCACGGACCTCCGGGTCCGGGTCTTTCAAAAGCGGAATGAAGTGGAAGGTGATCTTGCGCAGCAACTGAGGGACGGAGGCTGCTATTCTCGCCAGCGCCTGCACCGTCTGGGATCGGCGCGTCGCATCCGTGAGAAAGGGATAGAGCTGTGGCATATAACCGGCAAAAAGGTCGGGTTTACGGGCAATGATCTCGCCGATCGCCTCGAAGGCGCCCCATGTCGATGCCGCTGTGTCCGAAACCGCGTAAAACAGATTTTGCAGAAGATTCGAAACCGCCTTTGGCTCAGATTCCCCTACCACAGCCGCAATACGACCCAGCAAATCGGCTGCACGCTGTCTGAAAAGCCGATCCCCCGAGTAGAGGAACCTCTGCACCATGCGGATGATCTTCGGGTCCTCGCGGGCGAGTTCGATCAGGGCATCGGCGTTAAAATCCCGGACCAGCTGCTCCAGTTCCGTCTTGGAGACCCTGCGCTTCACCGGGCGTCTGCGCATCTTGCGCTCGTAAAAGGTAGGAACGGCATCCTCCATTTTTCGCCTGACGCCGTCTGCGCTCACCTCCAGGACATCTTTGTGCAGCCGAACGAAAAAAAGAACCCCGGAAATACGCCGCCCCTCGAAGAAACCCCCCGGAACGATCACGTGATTTGCGAGGTCGTAATGGTCCACGATCTCGTACAGGTAGTCCTCTTCCGGCAGCAGATTCCAGGCCAAATCCCAGTCCATGTCACAGGAGAAAACCAGAGACTCGATCAAAGCCTCCCCGCTGTGGCGACCTGTGACATCACAGGCATAAACCGCCCCGCAACTGCAGGTTCCAACAGGCATTTCACCAGGCCTGCAGGTCCTGAGTTCCTTAGGCGGCTCAATCATAAGCCCGCAAAAGGGGCAGGTGGGCCGTTTGATAAAATCTCTTCCCTGAAGCTGTTGATCCAAGAGCATGTCCAATATCCTCTGCCTCGACGGAGGCTTGTGAACTGAATTCGTGTCCATCCGGAAATGATTTCCCGGTACTACCCAGTTTCCAATCCGGAAATGAGGATTTTTTGACCATATCAAGAAAATCAAACGTCTGCGCGGAGGCGACCTATATCGCCGCACAAACAAACGTACAGATTGACGCCGAGATTGGCAAAAAGGACCCTTTCCGGATGGAAACGAATTCGCGCAGATGAGCCAAGAGGCGGCCTTTATCCCCGCCTCCCTCATCCGGGTCAGAGGTCGAGGCTCAGTTCATCACTCGTCTCGTCGTACTCCAAGCCCGTAATCTGAAAGGAAGAACCGGCCGAGCAAAAATGGAGATTCCAATGCCTGTAAGCATCTCCGGCAAATCGGCAATTCAGGGTTCCTATCCTGGCGTCGGCCCGCTCGAGCAGCGGTACCATCCGCTCGTAAAAGAGCTGCATGATAAGCGCCTCGTCATCCGCGTTCAATTCCAGCAATGCTTCAGCCTTCAGCTCATTCTCTGCCATTGTCTCGACCCCGTCGCACAGGTCACCGCACCTCCCGCGCTGCTTGACCGCCCCAGCATACAAAGCCCTTGAGCGGCTGGGGGCAAAAATCCCTGGGAGTCAAAAGGCCCCCTGCGGCAACAAGATATGGGCGGCACCAGTGATTCGAACAGACGCGGGAACGATCATCAAACGCAGCACCCCGGCCGTCTCGCCGAAGGAGGGTGGAAGGCCGTCTGGAAGGCCCGGAAACGAGGTTTTCCTGCCAATGCAGCGGGAATCAAGCGTTTGTTAAGGATGCGACCTCCGGGTCGCCGCAAGAGTAAACCTGCACTTTGACACCGAGATCGGCAAAAAAGGCCCTTTCCGGATTTTAACCGAGGCTATTTTCCCGGACCGGGAAGATCCAGAGTCATACACTGGTTGCCTGAACCACATGACTTCGCAGTAATTTTTGGTGATTTACCCCCGGGTCCGACCCCCATGACATAATTGGTCCGGCTAACCACCCGCTCGAAGGATTCGGACCGGCACTCAGGACAAACCAGCTCGACCGGCTCCTCCGAGCGCGTCAACAGTTTCTCGACAAACGCCCCGCACTGCAGGCAGCGAAACTCGTAGATAGGCATTTTTATCATTCCTTACACAGACAAGTTTTTGATATCATCCTAATGCTTGAACAGAGAATTGTCAAACGGTGCATACAGTTCATCGGACCGCTCATGATCCTTTCTTTTCATCCATGCCTCGGGGGGGATGTCCAGATCATCCTGGGATCGCGTCCGCTCGGCGCTTCTGAAAAGGGGCTCATAGGGAAGGCCCGTGCCATCCTACTGCCACAGGGATGCTCCGGAGAGCTTTTCGAGGTCTGCGCCGCATCAGGCGTACCCGTCTTTCCCGATTACTCCCTGCGGTTCCGCTATCCAGGCAAGTGCGGGCAGGCTGAACTCTTTGCACGGTACAACTGCCCCCATCCTCGCACCTCTTTGTGGGCGTCGACAGAAGATTTCAAGCACACCTGGGACTGCGGCCATCAACCACATGCGTTTCCATTCCTCATCAAGCAGGACGACCATCACGAAGCCGAAGGCGTCTTCCTCATCCGCAGCCAGCGGGAGCTGAGCCGTACGCTTCAGCATTTGCGGCAATGCGAGGAAGGTGGCGCAAGCGGATTCGTCAGCCAGGATCTGATCGATACGGAAGGCAATGTCCTGAGAGTCGTTCTAATCGGTGGAACCGCGATCAGTTTCTGGAAGCGTCCTGCCGTTCCAAACCAGATCATCACGACCATCGCCCGCGGGGCGGTGGTCGACCACTCCTGGAATCAAAACCTTCAGCGCAAAGCGGTGGCGGCTGTAAGAGGCTTTGCCCGTTCCGCCCCCCTCAATCTGGCGGCCGTCGACATCGTTTTCAACCTCGCCGAGGTCGATCCCGAGCCTCTTTTTCTCGAGATCAATTATTTTTTCGGCAGACGGGGGCTGGGCGGAGGTGAACGGTTTTACAGAATCCTGCACAGAGAGGTGAAAAAATGGGTCGAAAAGATCGGCCTCGACCCTTCGGGAATATGTCTTTATTGAGGACTCGTCGCAGCAGGAATTCGCTTCAAGGGAGTCATGTCCAGAATGGAGGCCCTTTTTTCTGAACTCGGGGACCTGGAAGGCGCTGTTCTTCCAGTCACTCGAGGGATAAATTGCACGAACAGCGGCAGCAGATCTTTTGAAGGAAGAACGTCCCCCCTACTTGCAGGCAACGAAGACCCGCCGTGTTCTCGGCCCGTCGAACTCGCACAGAAAGATCCTCTGCCACGTCCCCAGAACCAGGCTTCCTTCTTCCACCAGGACGGAGACGGAATTCCCCATCAAAGACGTCTTGATATGGCTGTCCGCATTGCCCTCTGCGTGGCGGTACCCGGCATTCCTGGGCACGAGGAATTCAAGCCTGGCAAGGATATCCCCGCACACGTCCGGATCGGCACCCTCGTTGATGGTTACGCCGGCCGTCGTATGGGGGACATAAACCAGACACTGGCCGTCTTTGACGCCGACCTGCCGCAGCGTCTCCTGCACCCGCCCTGTGATGTCGATCATTTCGGCCCTGGCGCCGCTTTTGACAGAAATCGATACAGGCATCTGAAACGGTCTCCTTTCCCTCTTCACGCAAGGATCAGTGGCTTTTCCGTCCGGTTTTCCTCCATAAGATCCTCCTCAGGAGGTTTTCCGACGTCGACACCTCCCGCCTGGGCAAGGCTGCGGTCCAAAAGATATCGGAGGAACGCGCTCCCGTCAGGAGCATCCCTGAATCTGACGCATTCCTGAGCGGCCTGGAGACTTATTCCAGCAGTATCGTCTCTCCCGATCCCTCGGAAAACGAAGGCATTCTCGGTCAAGCAATCCCTCAGGAAATCCATCTTCGCTCCGGTGAAGATGCCGGACAGGGCACGGCCTCTGATATCGTCCAGGCGATCGGCCTGAGACATCGCCGATAGCACGAGGCGGCTTTCGGCCGCGGACCGCATCTCCTCTAAATATGGCTGGAGCAGGTCGACATCGATCAGCCATCTTTCCATGCACGCCTCCCTGAATAAGAGAGCGCACTGGGCCTGGGTCGGAGGCTGGAGTGTCTCGGTTGAGGCCGCAGACACTTCTTCGACTGCGGGTGATTTCGGGCGGGCCGCACGTGCGAGCAAGTCTGGACGGATTGCCAGGTATCCATCGGGTGCACCGGCGTTCATCCGGATATGCTGCTGGTAAGCCTTTTCAAGCACATCCGCCGAGTGCACGAGTGAGGTGTCCACCAGCGGCTGCCCCTCGGCCTCCATGTCTTTTTCGAGCCTCGTGAGTTGCTTCCTGTTCACTCTGCCCGCGAAGACATCGAGGAAACCTTTCTCAGGTGAGACAACCGCAATCAAGACCTCATGGCCCCTGAGCGGATGAGTCGCCGTAACCATGACCAACCGCGCCCCGCTCAGATCCATGACTGGTCCTATCCGCGCATATAGTTCATTTCCCACACGGCCCTTCAGCGCCGGTTCGGGCCGTAGCGCTGCATTTTCCTGCAGGAAATCCAAGGGGATACCGCGCCGCTCCATCTGGAAAACCGCTCGTCTGAGCGCTTTGCGCACGGTTTTTTCAGGATAGGCCTCCGCGAGCGCGGCAATCGTCTCCAAACGAGGGGAGTCGTCCTGCGCCAACCTTTCGATCAAGGCTTGGGCCATCTCCGGTCCACCCGCCTCGGCCGCCAGAGAATCAGGGGGAGCCATTTGAGCCATGTCCAGCAATTCTTTCAAACGGGCATCCTCTGCACTCGAAAGGCGCCTGCCATCCTTCGCCTTCTTTTTGCTCTTCTTTTTTGAACCTGACTTCAAACAGTCCTCTTTTCTTCTATCGCAACGTGATCGAAATAGCCCTCTTCCTTGAGGTAGACATTCACGGTCGTGTCGACGGAGCTTTCATAGACAGAGCCGACGTAATTGGCGAAGATCGGCAGTTCACGATTCCTCTCACCACGGTCCACCAGAACCGCCAGTTCAATCCGGCGCGGCCGACCGTAATCCATAAGGGCATCCATCGCCGCCCGCACCGTCCTCCCGGTAAACAGGACATCGTCAACCAGCACCACGGTCTTGTCATCGACGGAAAAAGGCAGCTCCGTCTTTCCCACCACCGGCGCCGGACCAATCCTCGTCCAGTCGTCGCGGTACAAGGTGATATCCAGTACCCCCATAGGTAAAACCTTCCCGCTTTTCTCCCTGATGGCATCCTGCAGCCGGGCGGCGAGAAAAGCTCCTCCTGTCCTGATACCCACCAAAGCGACATCCTTCAAGATATTATTCCGCCGGAGGATCGCGTCAGCGATGGTCTGTAGACATTCCGCAATATCCCGCTCCCTGAGCACCACTGTCTTTTCCATGCTTTACCCGCCTATGTCATTAATATTTTTATTATTACCCACCAAAAACCTCGAAGTCAATCAATTCCTATTCAAAATCAATACTTACCCCTTCAACAACGCTGACTGCTTGACCTTAAAATTTCAATTGTTCTATAATTTTGCCGACTGCTTTTCCGGCTGGCAACTCGCAGCAGCAACGGCCGGTCATGAACCAGAGGGGAACCCGCTGGACCAAGGCTCCCGCTTTTCGAGTGTTCGAATCCAGCCCGCGCTTTTGCGGGGCAATTGCGCCGTTTATCCATTCGCGAGACGGTATTCGACCTTGGTGCGCGGTCATTATGCCCGGACGCGCCGCCGCCGAACCCGGCTAGGCCAGAAGATCGTCTGGAAACAGCCGGAAAGCCGGCCAAACAAAACCGCCGCCCTTCCGGCCTGAGGGAATCGTCCTTGTGAACCTGCGGAACCCGTTCCCTGAACCACTGGGATGATCAAACAAAGCTCTCTCTCATAGGGCTCGTTTATGTCGGCGACATCCGATGGTTTCCACCCGGACAGAGTCTTTTTGCCCGTCTCTGCGTCCATTTGCGCGGTTGCCAGCACAAAGATGCACCGTTCGCCCCAGCACACGTTTATGGTTTCATGAGATTCATGGAAGGTGGGTCCCGCCTCGAATCGGCGGAGTTGGGCCTCAAATACCGAGGAGGTAAAAGCGCCAACACCGAATTGACACATCATTCAACAGAACAACCAAGGAGGAACCACATGAAGCACAAGATCGCTGTAGTCGGAGCCGGAAACGTAGGGGCAACCGCAGCCATGCGACTGGCGGAAAAGGAGTTGGGCGACGTGGTCATTATCGACATCCTCGAAGGGGTCCCTGCAGGGAAGGCCCTCGACCTCACTGAAGCCGCGCCCATCGAAAAGCATGACGCCAAAATCACGGGTGTTACGGGGGACTACAGCGCCGCAGCCGATGCGGATATCGTCATCATCACCGCTGGCATTGCCCGCAAACCGGGCATGAGTCGTGACGACCTCCTTGCAACGAACATGGGCATCGTATCGGGGGTGGCCAAATCCATTGCAGAGGTGGCGCCCGAATCGATCCTGATCATCGTCAGCAACCCGCTGGATGCCATGTGCCATGCCGCCTTCGAAGCGAGCGGCTTTCCCAAGAACCGGGTCATAGGCATGGCCGGGGTGCTCGACTCGGCTCGTTTCCGCGCCTTTATCGCCATGGAATTGAACGTGTCCGTCGAAAATACCCATGCCTTCGTGCTCGGTGGTCACGGAGACACCATGGTCCCCCTTCCGCGCTACTCCACCGTAGCGGGCATTCCTATTACGGAACTCCTGTCGCCGGCCAAGATCGAGGCCATTGTACAACGGACACGGAACGGCGGTGCCGAGATCGTCGGACTCCTCAAGACCGGCAGCGCCTATTATGCGCCGGCATCGGCAGCCGTCGAAATGGCTGAGGCGATCCTCAAAGACAAACACAAGGTCCTTCCCTGTGCGGCCTATCTGGAAGGGGAATACGGCATCAAAGACCTTTTCATCGGCGTCCCGACGAAACTGGGTGCAGCAGGGATAGAGGAGATCATCGAAATCAACCTGACAGGTGCTGAAGCCGAGGCACTGCAGCATTCCGCGGATGCGGTCAGGGCCTTGGTGCAAGATATGGCACGGTTGAAGGGCTGAAGGGTATCGCGAGCCTTTCTTCGGAGCGCCGTCCGGGAATCGGAGGAGAAGGGTGACAAACGAGGAAATGATCGAGACTCTCGAATCCCTGGCAGCGGCCTTGGAGATCGGGATCCGCTACGAGAACCTCTCACATGGAAAAATCGCTGCCAGCAAGGGAGGCCTGTGCCGCATACGAGGCAGGCCCGTTATCATTGTCGATAAACGGGCCTGCCTCGAAGAGAAAAAAGACCTTCTCCTCCAATCCTTGAGGCGCTTCGACCTGAGCGGCGTCTATGTAGTGCCTGCCATCCGGGAACTGCTCGAATGATCATCAGACGGCGGTTGAACGACCCTTCTTCCTGCGGGTCTTGCGCGGGAGACGTAGACCCGTTCGTCGGTAAAATTCCAGGTACTTCGCAAGGGTGTATTTCATGTGTTTCCGCTCACAGATCTCCTGGATACCGCGTATATCGTGGTAGTAATCGAGCCGATCATAGATTTCCCCTGAGATCTGGTGCAGAAAATGCGACCGGACCAGTTTTTCCTCGACCTGAAACCCGCGTGATTTCATCACTCGCGGGCCGGCGAAGATCACCAGGGCCCCGGGCTCAGCAATGACGACATCCCCCAGAGCCGCATAACTCGCAATCGCGCCGCCCGTCGAGGGGTCCGCCAGGACCGAGATGAACGGCAGCCCGGCCCGTTTGAGGCGGTTGACCGACTCCACTGTTTTAACCATCTGCATCAGGGCCGAAATACCCTCATAAAGGCGCGCCCCACCCGAACAACACAGACTCACGAGGGGGATATTCTCCTGGATCGCATAGTCGACCGCCCTCCGAAACTTCTCGCCGAAAACCACTCCCATCGACCCGCCGCAGTAGTAAAATTCGCTGATGGCCATGACGACTTTGAAATGATGGATTTCCGCGCTGCCGACCACGAGGGATTCCTTGAAATGGGACCGGCCCTCCTGCTTCGCCAGGAAATCACGGTAATAACTGGTCATGGCGTCTTCTTCGAGGAGATCCTCTACACTCAGGTTTCTGTAGAGTTCATGAAAACTCCCGGTATCCGCAAGGCAGTCTATCCATCCAGTCGCGCTCAGGATGTAGGCATAGCCGCACTCGGGGCAAACCTGGAAATTGTCCAGGAAATCCTTGAGAGGGATCAGTTTGCCGCAGCCCCGATGCTTGCCCTCCCCGCTCTTTCCAGACCCGCATTCGATAAACTCCGTATCCTCCGCTCTGCCATCCATGTGACCGTAATCATCCCCCACCTCTGTCAGACTCGAGTAGTTGACGATCTTGATGTCGGGTGCGGGTCTGCGGAATGCCATCTTGATCGGTTTTTCGATGTAGCGCTTGATGTCATAAAGAGGGCCGCTTCCTTTCGACACCCCATATGATTTGGCGCGCATCTCCCTGCGCTTGATCAGCTTGCTGATATGATTGCGCGAAAGGTCTTTGACCGCCTTGGACAGGAAATCCTTCACGTTCGCGGCAAACCCCTCGACATCCGTTACATCCTCGGGAGAAGGAACAATCCGGTCGATCACATCCAAGGCCTTCAATTCCTTCGCCGCAGGCTTCAGAACCGTCAGGGCATCCTGAATCCGGGTGGCATCCCGGAAAACAATCGAAGCCATACTCTCCGGAGGCGCTGTGGCATAAAGGGCGTCTTCCATTTGCCCGCGGACGTCCGTCACCTGAATCGCCAGCGCCCCCCCGCTCCCCCCCTCCCCCAGGATAAGGGACACGGTTCTGACCGGGATGGTCAGGAAGGCACGGATGAGGTGGGCGATGAAGAAAGCCTGAAACCTTTGAGCGGAATACATTGAAATATCAGCACCATAAGTATCAATGACGCTGAAAAGGACCGTCTTGTCGGTATCCGAAGCTGCCGCCTCGCGCAGGATCCTCAGGATCCGGGCGTGATCATCCGAGGTCAGCATGCCATAGTTGAGCTTCTTGAGATCCTCGCTGCTGCGCAGGTCATCCGGCGTGGGTTTTTGCTGGGCGACGACATAGAGCTGATGGTTCGCAAAAGAGGTGACACCCGCCAGCAAAGAGCCTCCTGGCGGTGAAATCAGGCTGAAATCCGGAAAAAGATGCTCCACCAGGTGAGAAGCTCGGGGTCTATAGGGATGCCGGGTGCGGCGCTTGAAGATATCAACCAGGTCAATTTTGGCCATCTGGACGTTCCTTTCGAAAACCGGCGTCTAGAGCCCTTCTTCCGCAGGCTCCAAGGGTTCGGTCTGTTCGATCTCTCTGCTGATTCTGCCTATCTTTTTGAGAAGCCGCCACGGTGTACCGATCAATCGCTCCATGTAACCCTTCATGCTGTCTCCGATGTCCTTCAGGGGAACGTAGTCGATTTCCGGCTGGTCAACCGGTCCGTGGATTTTGAAACGATACACCAGAACGGTCTTGTCTTCACCACTCAATATATAACCCACCACCGGAATTCGGCTCACAAGGCTGTCGATGGTCCCCAAGGGCTGGACACCCATATCCATTGCGACCGTTTGCGTCCGGAGATCGAGAGACCCCTCGACTGCGGCATTGAAGGCCGGGCTCCTGATCAGAAGGTCGTCGCTTTCGAGAACCCCTTTTTCGGCCGCTATCTGCCCCTCGATGCTCTGAAAGTAGAATCCTTCACGGGAGATATCATCCGGCCGCCGGTCGACGATCCTCTGCAGACTGAGAAATTCCAATATCTTGACAATCAGGTTGGATCGTCTGATGATCCCGTCTTCGAGCTTCACCCTTGCCCGGCCATCCATGTTCTTTGTCAGATCCGAAAATCGCTTCCCGCGTGTGAAAAAAAAACCTTCCATACTCAGACGCCCTTCGATCTCGGTGGGCTTCCACCCGCAAAGACCCGCAATTTCACTGATCGGCTGCTCCTCCGACAGGACATGGGCCGAAACCTCGATCGAAGGGGATCCACCCCGGCGCACCGAGCCTTTCAGGGTCATGCGCGTCTGCTGCAGCTGCAGCAGGACATCTTCCACAGAGAGGGCTCCGCCGGCCAGGGTCAACTCGCCTTTCAACTTCCCGCATCCGCGCCCGTTCCACTCGGCCTGATCGATCGCCACCGAAAACCCCAAATCGGCCTTCTGGGGGAAATCCCAGTCTTTCCGTCCGGATTCCCCTGCGCCCACCTTCTTCAACGACTCCAGAAGACGAGAGAAATCGACACGCTCGACCTCCAGGTGCACATCACCGCTCGGGGCCCTCCAGAGCGAGTCGAACGTGCCGCGCCCGGATACATGGCCCTCGTCCAGCAGAAGCGAAAGCTCAGTGAGCTCGCACGACTCGCCGTCCAAGGCCAACGCGAACATCCCCTCGCGAATCGACATGGAAGTCATCGGCAGGGTCCACGCCATGTCCTGACCTGACAAGAAGCCCTCGGCCGAGAAGTCCTCCGGAGAGTGCGTCGGGATGACCAGATCGAGATCTCCCTTCAGGACCCCTTCAAGGGGGACCCGCCCAGCCAGCGTGGGGCGAAAATGAAGCGTCTTCAACGGCAAGGAAGATGAGGCAACCGACACCTGCAGCCTGTCGACATCGCCGAATCCCGTGACCTCGGCGGTTGCGTTCTGCAAAGAAAACAAGGCCTTGCCGGAAATCCGTTTATTCCTTTCGGGGAGGTACGTGCCGTCGAACGCCACCCGGCAACCCTGATCCGGCAGTTTCATCGAGAAGGTAGGCGCATCCCATGTCATGCCGGAAATGTCCGCTTCAGCCACAATCTGCCATCCCGCGTCCACGGCCTTCAGGGAAAACCGGCATGGAACGTCTTGGGGAAAGGCCGGCAGCCACGGCGACACGATCCCGGTATACTGCATCAGCCTCAAGAAATCGATCCCGCCTTGACCGCTCAGACTCCATCCGTCTTCCCAGCCCGGGCCGAAGGCGCCCTCCATCTCTAACGATGAGCCTTCCCAGTCAAAACGGCTGGAAAAGCGGCTTTCCCCGGCGAGATCGAGTTGCAGGGTCCCTTGCTCAACGTGCAGGACCCCCGTCGCATCATCCGGGGACCATCTCCCATCGACCACCTCGAAAACGCCGCTCTGCAGGACCGGCCAGGCCGCTCCTGACACGTAGGCGACCCGGACATCGGCCTCGATGCGGCCGCCGACCGATTCGGGCTTCGTGCGCTCGACCCATCCCGTCAAGCCGGGCGGCAGCGGCACCCTCCCGGCGATGGCTGCAAGGTCGGAAGCGTCCAATCGTCCCTTCAGGGAAAAATCGAAAACGGGGGGATCCTCATAGAGATCGAAGATGATCATCGACCCTTCCTGGAGTTCCGATTGCCCGAAAAGCGCCCTGATACCCGAGATCCTCAACTCCCCATTCGCGATATCCAGCGATCCCGGAATCTCCCGAAAAGGAACCGGGGCCCAAGGCGTATCGGCGGTCAACCCCTTCCAGCCTATCGAGAGAGAGAGCGTGTCGGCGTTTCTCCTGTCACCCAGGGATCCGATGCGGCTCACGGACCCAGCCACGCGAATTCCGTCCAAGACCGCCTCTCCATCCTGCAGAAGCGGAAACAGGTCTTTCTCTAACCAGGCAGGCAGAATCGAATCCGGGATCAAGGGCATAAAATCCTTCAACGCGATTGCATCACTACTGGCCAGGATAAGGATCTCCGGATCTTTGGGATTCTTCAGATCGAATCCGGAGGAACCGGTAAAATGAAAACCGGGGCCCTGCAGTGTGAAAGAAGTCAGGTCGATGCGCCGATCAGCATAAGCAGCCGTTGTGTTCAATACCAACTCGCTGAAACGGTATGACTTGCTCCGCTCCGCGTTTCGAATCTCGAAGGCGCACTGTCTTCCCTTCAGCCGGGCATCCGCACTAAAACCCAGAGCCCGGCTGCCGCTCAGCGAGATGTCCATGTCCATCCTTCCGCCCTGCCAGGGAATGAAAGAAGGCCAAGGCAACCACCGGATCGGGAACGAACGGCCTTCAAGACGCATCCGGCAGAGCGGCGCCTCTGGATGAACCGCGTCCTCCTTCACCTCGCCCTCCAGAGAAAGGATCGACTCGCGCCGGTCATGGATGAGGCGTCCACGGGTCCTGAAATCGACCGTTAAAGGCGCGTTCACCCGCTGCTCTGCAATGAGATCGAAGTCCTTCAATCGGACCGACCCGCCGTTCAAATCCAAGCGGCCGTCCTCCAGATGCAAAGAAACAAGCTCTCCGAACTGACGCAGCAACACCGGAAAGACCCCGTCGGCCCAACCAACGGCCGCTCCCGCCGGCTCCCCCGGGAGGGACCGCAGGTGGACAATAGGCTGATATACATCGATGCGAGTCGGTGAGATCTCCCCCTGAAGCAACCCGATTGGGGACAATACGATCCTGAGGTCCGCAGCCTCCATCCGCATATTGCCTGAATGGGAAACAGCCTCGGCCATGTTAGCCCGGATACCTATCCCGTGCAGCCAGTTGACGGCGATTTCTTCTGCAGCAAGGTCGAATCCGATTTTTCCACCGATTTGCTTGAGGAAATAGGTCTGAACCGCAGGGTCCTGAACCAGGCGGTCCGACAACAGCATCAGGAGCCCCCCCAATACGATCAACATTAGAGGGGGGATGAGCACCTTCAGGATCATTCGCCGCATCGCGTGAAGTAGTCTCTCAGAATCGTTTTGTGATCGAAGGCAAGATGCTCAGGAAGCCCTCCTCGATAAAAGATACCGACCTCGGCCGCATCATCCGACGCCTTCGGCTCCCCCTCGCCCTGTGCCACAAATACCACGCTGATGGTGTGCCAACGCGGATCCCGTGTCGGGTCGGAATAGGCGCCAAGCTGGTATCGAAGCGTTATCCGCAGACCGGTTTCTTCCAAAGCCTCCCGCTTCACCGCCGCCTCGAGCGATTCACCGTAATCGACGAATCCACCGGGCAGCGCCCAGCCATAGGGAGGATTCTTTCTGCGAATCAACACAATCCCACCGTCTTCCAATTCGATGATGGCATCCACCGTTGGAAAAGGATTGCGATAGGCGGTCACTTTGCCTCCGCAATGGGGGCAGATCAGGTCGGTTTTCATGGAACCAGAGGCTCTTTCGAGGAGAGGGCCTTCCGCACCAGCAGGATTCGCTGGGCAGCCGTCACATTCGACAGACAGGCAAGGAGAAAAAGGATGCACTTGAGAAGATAAGGTCCGGCGACCGGCAACGCCCCCAAAAGCCCTCCGATCACCAGCAAAACCATACGCTGAGGCCGTTGGAACCATCCCTCTTTGCACTCTAATCCAAGCCCTTCAGCCCTCGCGCGGGTGTAGCTTACCATAAAAGACCCCACCATTGCCAGCAGGATCCACAGGATCGTCCAGGGAGCAACGGTTGAACCGGCCGGTGTATCAACCCCCGACACCGAAGCACCCCCGCCCACGAAAAACCATGCAAATCCGATCAGGATGAAAGCCTCGCCATAGCGGTCGAGCGTGCTGTCAAAAAAGGCCCCGAACTTCGAGGCCCGCCCCGTGCTTCTGGCAAGGCTACCGTCAAGCGTGTCCAATACCCCGGCCAGGGCAATGACCCAGGCGCCCCAGAAAAAAGACCCTCCCCCGACCAGAAGCCCGGCAACAGCACTCAGAATCAGCCCCGCAAAGGTCAGCGCATCCGGATGGATGTTCAACCTGGTCAACACCGACTCGAGCGGGCCCAGAAGGGCATAGTAGCGGACGCGAATCTTTCCGCCGATTTCCCTCATGTCGAATGTTTTCACAAACGGCCTCCTGGAGCGCCGGGAACGGATGTTGAAGGGCTCAAGAAACCCTATGCACCCCGGCGCAGAAAGGGCTGTTGATCGTCGCCATCGAACGAATGCGGTCCCCTACCTCGCCTGTTACAATCTCGAACAGTGGCAACGCTTCCGGTACTCGAAGGAAAGCGCTTCGACCGTCTCTGCGCTTCAGTTCCTCTTTGGCCAAGACCTTGACGAGCAGAAGGTCTCTCGGTCCGAGATGCGCCTGCTGCCTGCGCCCAGCCAAACGGTAGGCAAACGTGACAAGCGCAATGGCAGTCACGGCATTTCGATCCGCCCCGAAATCGCGGGTCGAAACATCGATCGCGGCCACGGCCGTCAGGATTTCATAAGGCACCTCCGCGAGGAGGGTCGCCTGATTGAAGGATCCGGAAAGCCACCGAAAGGATTCTTTTCCGATGAGAGAGACGATAGGGTTTTCGTCGGCCATTTCTTGTACTCGCTCCTCGTTGGATATCGCTTCAGGAATAAAGGGGAAGGGTCTTTTCGTGGAGCAGGGCACGGGGATCGACGCACGGTCTGAAAACACCTTCTTTTCGAGGGCGCAACAAAAAGTGGGATAGGATTGCTACCCACCCCACTTTCATCCTTTCGCGGTCCCCAGGGCCCTTCTCAAGAACGTTTCTGCAACGGGCCAGAAGAACAAAGAAGCACCTTTCACTGAGGCCACTGCAGCGCCACCGATCCGCGGCGCCGGATGAGACCCCTCGATGATTCGGCACGGCCTAAACCATTGGTCACCATGCCTTCAACCACCCGGATTCAGACCCCGCCTCAAAGGCCCTTCCGGACGCTTCCCTGGAAAGCGCCCTGCGCGCACCTGCACATAGAAACGGATCAGTATTCCGGCGGCATCTTCTTGAGTTTCGCCAGAGAAAACACCGGACCGTCTTTGCACACGTACTGGTCACCTATATTGCAGCGTCCACAGATGCCGATGCCGCATTTCATCCTCATCTCGAGGGAAAGGATGATCTTCTCCGGCGGGAATCCAAGTTTTTCCAGCACCGGCTGGGTAAATTTAATCATAATGGGAGGGCCGCAAACGATGGCGATCGCATCCTCGGCACTGGTGATCTTCTTCTCCGTGATGGCCGGCACGAACCCCACATTGTATTTCCAGTCGGGGTCATCCGTTCCATCTACGGTGATGTGCATGTGGATGTCGTCCCTCTGCTCCCAGGCGGCCAGCTCATCCCGATACAGAAGCATGCCGGGATTACGGGCCCCATAGACAACGATGATATCCTTGAACTTCGGCCTGTTCTGGGGGTCCAGCATATAAATGATGCTCGACCGCAGGGTCGTAAACGCAAAGCCGCCGCCCACGATGATGACGTTCTGCCCTTCCATCTCGTCCCATGGGTACCAGTTGCCGAGCGGCCCTCGAATACCCATGACCTCCCCTTCCTGCATATTGTGCAGATAAGAGGAAACGAGTCCGACCTTGTTGACGGTAAAGGCTACAAAGCCTTTTTCCGTAGGAGAAGATGCGATCCCGATGGGGATCTCCCCTTTGCCCGGAATCGACAATTCGGCAAATTGACCGGGTGTATAAGCGAATTTTTCCTCATCTTCCGGATTCAAAAAAACAAATCTGAAGGTCTTGAGGTTCCGATCAACGGTCTCTGTCGTTATTTTATCAATCCGAACCGGATAGGGTAAATATGGATTTCTCAATGAAACACCCCCTGTCTCAAGCGTTCTTGACATCCTTCCAACGCCTTTTGACCTCTCTGACCCACCCGTTCATCGAAGACGGCCAGGAAAAGACCTCACAGAAGCATCGGCGCATAAAACCTTACAGCCGTCTGAACGTAAAAAAGGCTATCCTTCGTATGCATTCATCCGGGCGCAAACTTTTCTGATGTCGATATTGACCGGACAATAGCGTACACAACGGCCACACCCGGAGCACTGCACGCCGTCACCGTATTTATCGACATAGTATTTCAGCTTGTGCATGAAACGCTGCCGGACACGCTGAAATTTCTTGTCTCTCGGATTGTGGCCCGACCCGTGCAAGGTGAAAAGCGGATACATGCAGGAATCCCAGTTTCGGAGGCGGTCACCCTGTTTGCCGTATGCCTCGTCCTGGATGTCGAAGCACCAGCAGGTGGGGCACAGATAGGTGCAGGTTCCGCAGTTGATGCAGGCAAACGCCACCTCATCCCAGAACGGAGCATTGAACAGATCCAGAACCACCTTGTCCTTCAGTTTGTCGGTAGGGACTTTCGACGTCATCCGGCCTTCGGCCTCCAATGCAAGCCGCTTGGCCTTGTCGACTGCGTCCTGGGCGGCTTCGGCCCCACCACCCACTTTATCCACAAATGCCTGTCCTTTTTCTGTGATGACCCGGACCAGGAAAGCATCGCCCAGATCGAAGAGCAACGCATCGAGGCCTTTTTCGGAGAAAGGGCCACCTCCGACCGAGTTGCAGAAACAGGTATCGCAGGGCTCGTTGCAGCCAAGCCCGATCAGGACCGAAGACTCGAAACGTTGCACCCACCAGGGATCCCGGAATTCCTTATTGTCGAAATTGATCTTCACGATTTGAAACGCCTGGGCATCGCACGGCCGGATGCCGACGACGGCCTGAGGGGCGTAGTCTTTCGGGGCTTCTTTGACGATAAAGGCATCCTCATCCTGCTTGTCCAGGGAATATTCGAATATGCGCTCGGACTGAGGATAGACCAGGCCTTTGGGGGAAAGCCGCGTATTCTGATAGCTGAAATCCGGTTTTTTCCCGCTGTCGATCGGGGCGAACATGTGAAAATCACCATCCTTGACCGGTACGAATACCTTGTAATCTCCTTTAACGCCCCCAAGACGTTCCAACCACTCATCTTTAGTGAATATCTTGTCTGTCATGGAATTTACCTTTTGTCTATTCGCTGTGCGGTTTATGACCCCTCAGGCGGAATCCGGACAGTGGATAACGCCGTCTACCGGATAAACGCATTGTAGTCATCCGGTTTATAGACATCCAAGGGCGGCCTTTGATCCAGCGTCAGACCAGCTTCCCAGGAAAAAAGTTCCTCAGCGTCTTTGTTGAGTTTCTTGGTGAACTGCCTGACAGGGATACCGACCGGGCAAACCCGCTCACAGGCACCGCAATCGGTGCAGCGTCCGGCACAGTGATAGGCCCGCAGGAAGTGAAACGTCATGGTATCGGTGGGATCGATGCTCTTTCCCACCCACTGCGGCCGGCTTTCGTCGACGAAGCATGTCGGACAGTAGCACAGAGGGCAGGCGTTGCGGCAAGCATAACACCGGATGCATCTTGAGATCATCCGATTGAAGAACTCCCATTTCTGCTCCGAGGACATCCCCTCGATCTTTTTCACATCCTCATAGGCATCGACATCTGTCTGTTCCGGAACGGGATCCCCCAGCATTTCGTCATAAATAACGGGATTGCGATGGCGGCAGATGACACAGTTGCTGCGGAGGAAATCCTTCTTGGCAAATGTCTCCTCGAATCCCGGGCCTTTCACGGTGAACCGGTCGCCTTCTTCCTCGACGGAAGTAATCTCACGATACTTGACGGCCCTCACCACGGCGCGGTGATCGATCATGCCCTCGCACGGAATGCCGACGATATAGAGTTGATCCCGTGCGATCTGGTTTTCGATGATGTGCGTCACAATATTCCGGGAATTGCATCCGTTTGCGACGATGCCGATCTTGTCCGTGCGTTTGGTCAGGTAATTGCAGAGGTTCAGACCGCAGTGACTGTCCCAGTGCAGAATCTCCGTCTGCTCCGGATCCTTCACCAGGACAGGCTCGTTCATCATCGGGACCGACCCCTTTTGGTAACCGATGAATACGTCCACCTTTCCATCGGCAAGCAGCTTCTTGGCTGCTTCTCTGATCTTGCCAGCATATTCCAACATCATGCCACCTCGGCTCTTTGTTTGATCAAGTACTTTGCAGGCCCCAAGGCCCGCACTTCGTCCGCCACTTTGTTGGCCACTTCAACGAATTTGGTGGCCTCAGCGGATGAGATCCAGGAAAAATTGAGCCTCCCCGGTTCGATACCGATGTGTTCCAGCAGCCCTTTCAGAAGGGCGAACTTTCTCCGCGCGTAGTAATTACCTTCCAGGTAATGGCAGTCTCCCGGGTGTCACCCGGAGACCCAGACGCCGTCGGCACCGTGCCGGAAGGCAGCCAAGATGAACTTGGGGCTCACCCGTCCTGAACAGGGAACACGGATGACCCTGAAGTTGGGCGGATATTGGAGCCGGCTGACGCCCGCCAGATCGGCTGCGCCATAGCTGCACCAATGACAAAGAAATGTCGTGATCTTGGGTTCCCATTCGCTCATTGTTGCATTCTCCTGGTCCTGTATTCGTAAATACGTTGACGATATTCCATGCGAACATCGGATCTGGTATGGCAGGCAAGGCACCCCGTTCCCGCCGAAACCGGGAGCCGGGCACCCACCCAATGGTTCCATCCCTCCCGTTAAAGGCCTTTTCCGGTCTCGGCGTCAATCCTTTTTTCATCCGGAAATGGTCTTTCTTGCCAATCTCGGCGTCAATCTGCACGTCTGCTTGTGAGGAGACCTAAAGGCCGCCTCGAAGCAGGTGGCTGATTTCCTTAGATATTGACAAAAACCCCTCATTTCCGGATTGGAAACCGGGTTGTCCCGGGAAATCTTTCCGGATGTGCACCCATCTACGCGGTTGTTTGTGCGGCAACCTGAAGCCGCCTCAGCGCAAACACCTGATTTCCTGGATAGGAGCAAAAAGCCCCTGTCTCAAGATTGGAAACTGGGTTACGCCAAATAGCCGGCGTCTTTGCAGCCCTTTGCCGCTGCCCCCATCTCAGACCACCGGAAGGCCGGAGATGGCATTTCCGGATGGAAGGCTCGCTCGTACCGGACAATCATCGCGATGAGCACGAATCAGATCTCATCGATCATCGCCATGATCTGATCCGTCCCGAAGCCTTTCAGGTTGATCGCTCCCGAACGGCAGGAAGCAACGCACAACCCGCACCCTTTACAAAGCACCGGATTGATTTCCGCCCTCCCCGCAAAAGGCCCCTTTTCTATGAACGACGGAGCCGAATAAGGACAGACGCTCACGCATACACCACAACTGCTGCAGTATGCCGGGATGACCTGGGCCACCGTGCCGCTGACCTGCACGGTTTTCCTGGCCAGCAGGGTCACAGCCCGCGAGCAGGCAGCCTTAGCCTGGGCCACCGTTTCGTCGATCGGCTTCGGATAATGCGCAGTGCCGCACAGGAACACCCCGTCGGTCGCAAACTCCGAAGGACCCAGTTTGGCATGGGCCTCCACGAAAAACCCATCGGCGTTCATCGGGATCTTGAACAGCTGCGCGAATGCCTCATCCTTCTCAGGGATAATGGCGGACGCCAGCACTAACAAATCCGAGCGGATCAGGACCGGTCGTCCCAGGATGTGGTCATCCACCACAATCTCGAGGGCATCCGCTCCAACCCGTACTGCAGGCTTCTTCTCATGGGAATACCGGACGAAGATGACGCCGGCCTGCCGCGCCTTCCGATAGAGATACTCTCGCTCCCCGTAGGTTCGCATGTCCCGGTACAGAATGTACACTTCCATGTCGGGATTGAGTTCCTTCAAGTGCAGGGCGCTTTCCATCGAATGGGTGCAACACACCCGGGAGCAGTAGGGCCGCTCCGGTTCTCGGCTGCCCACACACTGGATGAAAACGGCGCTTTCCAGCTTTTTGAGTTCCCCGTCGTTTTCGATGAACCGGCGGTCCAGTTCGAGGTGTGTCAAAACCCTGGGATCCTTGCCGTATTCATAAACATCGGGCCGCCACTCATGGGCACCCGTGGCGACAATCGCTACCCCGTGCAGCACCTCTTCCCGCGAATCCCCGCAACTCAGGGTGGTCTTGAAATTTCCGACAAACCCCTCGACATTTTCGAGCGTGGTATTGAGGCGGACATCGACGTTGGAATCCGTTTCGAGCGACCGGACCAGGTTCCCGAGATGGGACTGGACATCCTCCCCCTTCCAGGTGCGGAAAAGGTTTCTCGCCTGCCCTCCCAGGGCGCCGGCCCGCTCCACCAGGCAAACCTGATAGCCCTGCTCCGACAGGGTCCTGGCCGCAACCATGCCAGAGATGCCGCCTCCGATCACCAGCGCCTTCTGATTGACTTCCAGGCTGGTTTCTGCAAGCGGCTCCATCAGAGCCACTTTGGACACAGCCATCCGGACCAGGTCTTTCGCCTTTTCCGTTGCAGCCTGGGGGTTTTCCTTGTGCACCCAGGAGTCCTGGTTGCGGATATTGGTCATCTCGAAGAGGTACTTGTTCAGACCGGCGCTGATCAAGGTTTCCTGGAACAGCGGCTCGTGGGTCTTCGGTGTACAGGCGGCCACCACGATCCGGTTCAGGTTCTTCTCCTTGATGACCTGGCTCATGATGTCCTGCGTATCCTGAGAGCAGGTGTAAAGGTTGTCCGCCACATATTCGACGTAGGGCAACCCTTCCGCGTAGGCCCGGACAGCCGGGACGTCCACCACACTTCCGATGTTGATCCCGCACTGGCAGACGAACACGCCGATCCGCGGCCGCTCGCCGAGGACGTTCCGTTCGGTGGGTGTCTCCTTTTCCCTCGTGAGGGTATTGCGCCCCTCCCTCAACAGGGCACCGGCGTCCGCGGCAGCAGAACTGGCCTCGATCACGGACTGTGGAATGTCCTTCGGCCCCTGGAAGGCGCCGCAGACATAGACGCCCTTCCTCGACGTAGCGACAGGATCGAAAGAGGTCGTCCTGCAGAACGAACCCTCTGTCAGCTCAACGCCCAATTCTCCGGCCAGCCGCACAGCCGCGGGATCCGTCTCGAGCCCGATGGACAAGACGACCATGTCGAAGGGCTCCTCGATAAATTCCCCCTGTTCGTTCGCATACTTGAGAATCAGATCCCCGCTTTCCTCCAACTCATCGATCGTGTGGACCCGGGAACGGATGAAGCGGATGCCGTGCTTGCCCCGCGCATCATCGTAATAACGCTCGAAATCCTTGCCGTGCGTGCGCATATCCATGAAAAAGACGGCGCACTCCAAAGCGTTCCCAGCATGTTCCTTGGCGATGACGGCCTCTTTGATGGCGTACATGCAGCAGACCGAGGAGCAGTATCCATGATCGCACCGGTTGATGTCGCGTGATCCGACGCACTGCAGCCAGGCGATCTTCCGGGGCTCCTTGTGGTCGGACAATCTCACCAGGTGACCCATCGTCGGACCGGACGCCGAGAGGATGCGCTCGAATTCCATCGAAGTGAGCACATTGCGGAATTTGCTGTAACTGTAGGTATCGTACCGGCTGGGGTCAAAGGGGCGGAATCCGGGGGCGAGAATGATGGAGCCCACATTCAGCTGAGCGGCCTCGGGCTTCTGCTGGTGCGTTTCGAGGGTGACTGCCCCGGCGCCGCACGCCTCCACGCACTGGTAGCATTCACAGCAATACCCGCAGTTCAGGCACCTCGCGGCCTCTTCGAGGCCCGCCTCTTCGTCGTAGCCAAGTTCGACCTCCTTGAAACTGCCTTTCCTGGCCTCGAGATCGAGCTCGGGCATCCGGGCGCGACGGCGCACCGCCGCATCCGGAGGAATCGGTCGATAGACCGGCTCGGGATTGGCAGCGAATTCCCTGCCCGCTGCCATATCGACACCATCCAGGTACCGTACAATGGACTCGGCGGCCTCCCTTCCGGCAGCGATGGCACCAATGGCCACCCAGGGACCGGTCTGAACGTCCCCGCCCGCAAAGACCCCTTTTTTCCCTGTTGCGAAGGTGACCGGATCGGCCTCGACGGTCCCCCAGCGCGTCAGCACCAGGTCTTCCGTGTCCTCCACCGGTGACAGATCCGGACGCTGCCCGATCGCGGGTACCAGCTGATCGATCTCGATCTCGAACTCGCTGCCCGGCAGGGGAACAGGACGGCGACGGCCCGAGGAATCCGGCTCGCCGAGTTCCATTCGGATGCAGCGCAACGCCACCACACGGCCATCCTCCACCAGGGCCTCCTGCGGAGCGGCAAGATAGGTGATCTTGGCCCCTTCATCTTCGGCCGCCCGGATTTCCTCTTCCCAGGCAGGCATCTCCGCCCGCGTACGCCGGTAGATGATGTGGACCTCCTCGGCCCCCAGCCGAACCGCCGAACGGGCCACGTCGATCGCAACATTTCCGCCGCCGATGATAGCGACCTTTCGACCGACGGGCGCAGTTCCCTTCAGGTTGACTTCCCGCAGGAAGTCGACGCCCTGGCGAACACCCTGGGCCTTCTCCCCCGGTATCCCCAGCTGGATGCCCTTGTGAGCCCCCATCGCCAGGAAGACTGCGCCGTAGCCTTCCTCAAAAAGGCCTTCGAACGTGATATCCCGGCCAAGCGCCGTACCGGTCCTGATCTCGACCCCCAGGCGCGTAACAACCTCTATTTCCCGATCGAGAACTTCGCGGGGCAGCCTGTGACCGGGAATCCCCACGCGGAGCATTCCGCCCACAGCGGGAAGCGCCTCGAAAATCGTCGATTGGATGCCCTTCCTGGCGAGGTGGTAAGCCGCACTCAGGCCTGCCGGGCCCGAGCCGATGATCGCCACCTTTTCTCCCCGCTTCGGAAGACAGGAAACCGTGATCTCCCTCGGGTCGAACCGGTCCGCCGCCAATCGTTTGAGGTCCCGGATGGCCACCGGATCGTCCACCTCGCAGCGGCGGCAGGCATCCTCGCATCCATGGGGGCAAATACGCCCCAAGACGCCGGGAAGCGGCAGATCCTCCATGATGATTCGCAAGGCCTCTTGGTACTTCCCCTGCTTGACCATCTGCACGTAGCCCTGAACATTCAGGCCGGCAGGGCAGGCCAACCGGCAGGGCGCCTTGTCGGCCTTCTGAATGGAGAATGCGCCGGGAATCGCCTGGGCATATTTCTTGAAGGTCGCCTTTCTCTCGGCAAGGCCCTGGTCATACTCGCTCGGCAGGTTGACGGGACAGACTGTGGCGCAATCTCCGCAGGCCGTACATTTCAAAGGATCGATATATCGAGGGGTCTTGTTCAGGGTAATGGTGAAGGAACCTTGCTCTCCTGCGACGTCCACGATTTCAGCGCAGGTGATTAAATTGATATTCAGGTGCCGGCCGACCTCGACCAGTTTAGGAGAGATAATTCACATGGCGCAGTCATTGGTGGGAAATGTCTTGTCGAGTTCACTCATCACACCGCCGATGGCGGAGGACTTCTCGACCAGATGAACAAAATATCCGGAATCCGCGAGATCCAGCGCCGCCTGCATCCCCGCGATCCCACCGCCTACTACCATGACGGAACCTACCACGTTCTCGGGCATCTCATTCTCCTCAAAGCAATCTGTCAGAAAAGCGACCTTCTCAGGTCTCCCCAGTTGCCACAGCGCACCTTACTCCGGAGCGCCGAAAATTGTCAACCAAAATATGGTTCGGCTACGGGCTGAACCGCTCGTCTTTACACGCAAAAACGCCGCTTTGATCCCCATTCCTCTTCCAAAAACGGCTTGAATCAACCTTACCCCGATGCTATTTTGTTTTCATCCGGAAATGGTCTTTTTGGCCAATCTCGGCGTCAATCTGCACGTTTGCTTGTGCGGCGACCTGCAGGTCGCCTCCGCGCAAACGCTTGATTTCCTTGATATTGAAAAAAACCGGGACCAGCCTCACGCCAAAGCGTTGGGACTGAGCACCTGAAGGGTGTGGCGAGAAAATCCTCATTTCCGGGTTGGAAACCGGGTTTTTCCGGGAAATCATTCCCGGATGGATCTTATTATGCTCCCAGCCGGGAACAGCCTTTTCTCCACTCCCGTATGAAGCTATTTTAACCACACCCAGCCGCCCGATCAACGCTTAGTTTCCATTCGGCGCGCGCTG